>JAUWPQ010000312.1 GCA_030611515.1 Planctomycetota bacterium
GCTCCCTACCGGGCCGTGGTTTGTCTTTGATTTGGCGTGACTACCTCAATCAGTTCACCCGACGACCGGAGTCATCGAGCGTTCTTCGGTTGAAGGACCGTCTCCACAATTTTCCGAGTCAGACGTCGCCGTCTGCTCGGCGGATTAAAAATCCTTAGAAAGGAGGTGATCCAGCCGCAGGTTCCCCTACGGCTACCTTGTTACGACTTAGTCCCAATCGCGGAGTTCATCTTCGGCGCTTAGCTCCCTTGCGGGTTGCCTCGGCGACTTCGGATGCCCCCCACTTTCGTGGCTTGACGGGCGGTGTGTACAAGGCTCAGGAACACATTCACCGCGGTATGCTGACCCGCGATTACTAGCGATTCCGGCTTCATGCAGGCGAGTTGCAGCCTGCAATCCGAACTGGGGCGCGATTTTTGGGATTTGCTTACTCTCGCGAGTTTGCGTCCCTTTGTGCGCGCCATTGTAGGACGTGTGCAGCCCTAGTCATAAAGGCCATGAGGACTTGACGTCATCCCCACCTTCCTCCGGTTTAACACCGGCAGTCTCGCTAGAGTCCCCGACATTACTCGCTGGCAACTAGCGACAAGGGTTTCGCTCGTTAAGCGACTTAACGCGACATCTCACGACACGAGCTGACGACAGCCATGCAGCACCTGTGCACGTTCCACCCGAAGGCGTGGCCCGGCTTTCACCGGGTTAATCCGTGCATGTCAAGACTAGGATAAGGTTCTTCGCGTAGCCTCGAATTGAGCCACATCCTCCACCGCTTGTGTGAGCCCCCGTCAATTCCTTTGAGTTTCAGCCTTGCGACCATACTCCCCAGGCGGAGCACTTAACACTTTCGCTACGTCTGGAAGGCTATGGAGGACCCTCCAAACCAGTGCTCATCGTTTACGGCTAGGACTACGAGGGTATCTAATCCTCTTCGCTCCCCTAGCTTTCGTGCACTCAGCGTCAGAAAAGACCCAGTGAGCCGCTTTCGCTACTGGTGTTCCTTAGGATCTCAACGCATTTCACCGCTCCACCCTAAGTTCCGCTCACCTATATCTTCCTCTAGCCCGACAGTTTTGGGCGCAGTTCCTCGGTTGAGCCGAGGGATTTCACACCCAACTTATCGGGCCGCCTACGCACCCTTTAAGCCCAGTGATTCCGAATAACGTTTGGACGGTTCGTCTTACCGCGGCTGCTGGCACGAACTTAGCCCGTCCTTCCTCTGCGGATAGGTCAAACCGAAGGGATAGCCCCTCGGCATTTCCTCCCCACTGACAGCGGTTTACAACCCGAAGGCCTTCATCCCGCACGCGGCGTCGCTCGGTCAGGGTTTCCCCCATTGCCGAAGATTCTCGACTGCAGCCACCCGTAGGTGTCTGGGCAGTGTCTCAGTCCCAGTGAGTGGGGCCATGCTCTCACACCCCATACCCATCTTTGCCTTGGTGAGCCGTTACCTCACCAACAAGCTAATAGGACGTGGAACCCTCCCCGGGCGGAATCACACCTTTGATCCGGAGATGTTATTCGGTATTACTTACAGTTTCCCGTAGCTATCCCGAGCCCGAGGGTAGGTTATCCACGCATTACTCTCCCTTTCGCCGCTGTCCACCTCCCCGAAGGGAAGCTTCTCGCTCGACTTGCATGCCTAATCCACGCCGCCAACGTTCATTCTGAGCCAGGATCAAACCCTTCAATTGTTTATCTGCTTATCCGCAACGGGTTTAACGCCGCCACGGCTGGCAAACTTACGAAAGGCTTTCACCTAGTTGCCGGCCTCGGAAAAGGCCGGCATCAATCAAACTCTTCTTCCAGTCTTCAACCGGCTGAAGAAATCAGAATTGAGGTTGTCACAACCAAATTGTCAAAGAGCAAACCGCCTGCTCCCGGGCCGCACTACCAAAAGCAGCACGTCCAGGGCAGACTTGTCATTCTAACGTTTCTCGGTCCGGCGTCAACACCCCCTTTACAAAAATATTTTTTTCGCCGGCACGACTTGCCAAAACCAATTGCCCCATAAGGCTTTACGGCCAAGGATACTCTTGACCGATCACACCCGGGAACGTAGGCACACGCCGAAAATTGCCGCACCGTTATATCACCCGGGTGTTTTCGCCTTATATTGGCAGGTTGGGTCGTCCATCGGGCAAGTCAATGTCTCATTGTAGTTAAAGGATCGTGCTCAAGGCGAAGCCACTCGAATCGGGAAAAGTGGAAGCAGGTTCCTACAAAATCTGCGGCAGCAACGAATTGTTCGACATACGGTGCGGCATTAAGGCGCGGGGACGAAGGCGAAAAGGGGGCAGGGAAGTTGAAACGAGAACGCAGGGGCAGTTTATCCACTGTTGGTGGGGCTGCGCTTCGCTTGACCCACCCTACTTTCCAGCCGAACGCTCCTCGCTTATCCCGACTGCCGGCGGTTGCGGAAGCGGCAGGGGGGGTATAGAATACGGATATTCTTGATTTCCGGCGTCTTGCCAAGGCCCTTTCCCGTCTACCGGCGATGTCTCGAAACGACACATTCATTTCACCCGATCAGGCCCAACCGCCGTTTTTCGCGGGCATCGACCTGGGAGGGACCAACATCAAGGTCGGCGTGGTCGATGACCTCGGCCGACCGCTCTCCTGGCTGACTATTCCCACGGAGCCGAAAAAAGGGCCGGAAGACGCCGCCGGCCGGATGGGCCGGGCCGTGATCGAAGCCGCCGAGAAAGCCGGGCTGAAACCGGCCGACCTCGCCCGAGTCGGACTCGGCTCACCGGGAACGATGGACCTCCCCGCCGGAAAACTGATCCGCCCGGTGAATATCAGGGGCTGGGACCATTTTCCGATCCGCGACCGAGTGGCCGCCCATTGCGGACTGCCGGTCACTTTTGCCAACGACGCGGCCGCGGCCGCCTACGGCGAGTTCTGGGTCGGCTCGGGGCGCGATTTCCACAGCCTGGTGCTCTTCACCCTAGGCACCGGCATCGGCTGCGGAATCATCATCGGCGACCTTGCGATCGACGGCGAGCACAGCCACGGCGCCGAGTGCGGCCATATCGTGATCGACTGTTCGGACGACGCCCGGCTCTGCGGCTGCGGCCGGCGCGGACACCTCGAGGCCTACGCCAGCGCGACGGCGGTGGTCAAGCGGATGCGTGAATTGCTCGAGGCCGGCCGTCCCAGTTCGCTCCAGGAAAAGCTCGAACAGGGCCGCAGGCTGACGCCCAAGCTGTTGGCCCGCGAGGCCGAACAAAATGACGCCCTGTCGCTGGAGATCATTGCCGAAACGGCCTGCTGGCTCGGCATCGGCATCGTCAATCTGATGCACACGATCGACCCGAGCGGCGTTCTGTTGGGCGGGGCGATGACCTTCGGCGGCAACGAGACCCCCTTGGGCCGGCAGTTCCTGGCCTGGATCAAGGAGGAGGTTGCCCGCCGCGCGTTCCCCCTGCTTGCCGAGCGGACGGCGATAGATTTCGCCAGTCTCGGCGGCGACGCCGGCTACATCGGCGCCGCCGGTCTCGCCCGGCTGGACGCGAAAAAATAGCCGAACGCTTGCAGGCGTTTTCAATTCCGAGTTTTCTTGGCGTAATGAACGGTTGCGTCGGGACGACGCAGGCTTCGGCTGAACCAGAACAGCAAGAGTATTCGCACCCCCTGTCGCGGTGGTCTCGGCACGGCAAGCTGGCGAATCCACAAAGACTTCTCCGACCGTGTAGGGGTGGGACACAGGCGTGTGGAAATTACCGTGAATTTTTCCCGATAGGCCATTGACGCCTTTGGACGATGATGATAGCATTTGTAGTTTTCCGCCCTTTGGGTGGAGTGTTGCTTGGCAA
>JAUWPQ010000106.1 GCA_030611515.1 Planctomycetota bacterium
ACATTGTGGCGAAAAATAGCGGGGGGCCAACTGTCCGTTGAAAAAGTCTAATTTCGGGGTGTTGGGGCGCCACTGCTGGGTTGTCCTGATGTGATTGGTAAAAACTCCCTAAAAAACACTGCTGGGCAAGCCAGCTGTGGCGCCCTTTCTCAACGGGCTGCTAACCCGCATGTCTCACCAGCCCTGTTTCGAGGAACATGCGAGGCTGTTGATGGGCGGTTTACGGGGGTTTGGGGATGGAAGCCTCCGGCTTTGCCGGAGGCTCATCACTTTCGCTCCTCTCTCTTCACCCTTCGCTCTTCTCCACTTGACGGCGGAGAATGCCCGACCGTGCCGGGTCTCGATCCGGCCTACGGAGATATTTCAAGGATGAGGTTGCGCCTTTGACAAAAGCCCGACCCCTTCCTCGCAGGGCACGGCGCCGCAACTCTCGAGCTGGGCAATCTTTTCATTGCGCCGGGCGTGGCGACCGCCGTCAAACGGCGTCTTGAGCCATATCTCGACCAGCCGGTCGGCCAACTTTTCGCCGATCAGATCGCCGGACAGGCATAGCACGTTCAGGTCGTTGTTCCGACGGCTGAGGTCGGCAGTAATGTTGTCGTGGCAAGGCGCGGCGCGGACGCCTGGTATCTTGTTGGCCGCGATGCACATTCCGATGCCGGTTCCGCAGACAAGAATACCCCGCTCCACTTCTCCGCCGGCCACTTTCCGGGCAACCGAGGCGGCGATGTCGGGATAATCGACGGGCTGTTGGCCGTCGGCCCCCATATCGACGACCTCTTCACCGAGTTTTTCGAGATGTTCAATCAGTTTTGCCCGCAATTCCACGCCACGATGATCGCTTCCGACGGCAATTCGCATGGCTTCCTCCACCTCAGAATCAAAACAGCCATCATAATCATTTCCTCCTACAGATACAACGCTGCCACCTCGATGGTAGGGGCGTCCGTCCGAGGACCGTTCGGCTGCTCACCGCATGGAACCAACTGCTTGAAAGAGGTATAATTAACCAAACCACACGGGAAACGGCGGCGATCATGGGCATACGCTTTTATTGTCCGAACGGGCATAAGCTGAACGTCAAGGATTTTCAGGCCGGACGGAATGGCATCTGCCCGTTCTGCGGGTCTAAGATGCAGATTCCCCTAGAAAGCACGCGCCCCAGTTCCCGCCGACGGCAACCTCAGTCTCAAGAGGGGGGATGCGAGGCTCCGACAGCTTCCGAGGCGACGGTCGATGAAGTGGGCGCTTCGACGGTTGCCGAGGCCGCGCCGCCGCCCGACCGCGACCGAACGCCTTCCGCCGATTCCGCCCCCTCGGCGGCGGCTTCACCGGGCGAGGCCGCCGATCCATTGGCCGAGGCGGGTGAGGTCGTCTGGTACGTCCGGCCCACCTCGGGCGGTCAGTTTGGACCGGCCACCGCCGATTGTATGCGGACCTGGTTGACCGAAGGACGCATCGCCGCCGAAACGCTCGTCTGGCACGAGGACTGGCGCGACTGGCGGGACGCCGGGGACGTGTTTCCGCAGTTGTCACCGACGGCGTCGTTCCCTGGCCTGGAAACCATACTCCCCGAACCCGTCGCTGCGCCCTTGCATACCCGTTCCGCAAAGCACCGCACCCGGAACCGAACCACGCAGTACATCTTCATCGGCGGGCTGACTTTCGCCGTCCTCTTACTGTTCGCCATCCTCCTTTTGGTCTTATCAAACCAATGAGAATACAACCCTTCCTCAACCATCACGGTATCGCCTCGAATCCCTTTGCCGACGAAGACGCTCAGACCGATCTGGTGTTCAAGGGCTCTTGCATCCGCAACTCTTTCCATCCCGCCTGGGACAAAATATACGGCAACCCTTCGGAGCCGGCCACGGCCGTTGTGTTCGGCGAGAAAGGCTCGGGCAAAACGGCCATCCGCTTGCAACTTGCCCAACATCTGGCCGACTACAACGCCGACCATCCCGAGCATCAGGCGTTCGTCGTCCAATACGACGACTTCAACGCCTTTTTGGACCGCTTCCGCGACCGGTTTTCGGGCCGGCGGCGACGGACCGACCGGATGCTCGGTCAATGGCGGCTGTGGGACCATATGGACGCCATCCTCTCGCTGGCCGTTACGCAGTTGACCGACCGGATATTGAGCCACAAACAGTCGCGGTATCCGGCCGCCCGCGACGAGGCCCTGCCGATCGAGAGGCTCGACAAGGCGCAGGTTCGCGACGTTATGCTGCTGGCGGCCTGCTACGACCAATCGACCGCCGAGAACTCGTTCCAGCGTTGGCGCCACCTGCGCCAGCGGCTGCGGTTCCGCACGTGGCCGTCCAAATGGGATCTGATCCTGGGCGTTCTGGCCACCGTGGCGGTGTTGGCGACCATCGTCGGCCTTGGCCGTTGGTCCTGGTTCGGCCACTGGTTGCCCTATCTGCTGATCGCGGTTTCGTGGGCGCCGCGTGGCTGGCGACTGCTGCGCTGGTGGTGGAAGGCGTGGCGGATCGCCCGCAACACACGCGTCCTCAACCGAAGCACGAAACTCCTCTGCCGGACGCTGCTGAACTTCCCCGGCGCCGAGATCGTCGGCCAGCCGTTGCCCGCCTGGCAGCGAACCGATGACCGCTACGAACTGCTGACCAAGCTCCAAGGCGTACTCCGCTCGATGCAATTCGACGGGATTTTGGTTCTGGTCGATCGCGTCGACGAGCCGTATCTGATCAACGGCGCTGACGAGCTGATGCGGGCCTTGGTCTGGCCGATGCTGGACAACAAGTTCCTCAAGCATCCGGGGCTTGGGCTGAAGATGCTCCTGCCGATCGAGTTGGAGCGGATGCTCGACCAGCAGAACCGCGACTTCCATCAACGCGCCCGGCTGGACAAGCAAAACATGATCCGCTCGCTCGATTGGACGGGGCAATCGTTGTACGACATGGCCAACTCGCGGATCGCCGCCTGCGCCGCCGACGGGCGGGAGCCGAAAATCCTGGACCTCTTCGAGAACCTCGACCAGCGGCGTCTGATGGACGCATTCGGCACGTTGCGCGTGCCTCGGCACCTGTTCAAGTTCATGTACCGACTGCTGACCGCCCACTGCAACGACCACACCGAGGAACAGCCGGTCTGGAAAATCTCGGACGCGACGTTCGAGTCGGTCCTCGCCCTCTACGGCCGCGACCAGGACGCCTTCGACCGCGGCGTGGGAGCGGGATGAGCGGAGGGCATGAAAAAGACACCTTTTTTTCGTAGCTTCGCCAAAGCCGCCTGTTGCTTTGCGACTTGACCGCGCGAACGATCCAGGTGGAATGGATTATTGATGATGGAATCATATCTTTCGGCGGGGCGATGAAGGGCTGGCGAAATGGTTGTGGTTTCTTCTTTGGTCGCCCGATTGGCCCCAAATACAGTCCGACGATTGGAACGTGCGGCAGAGAAGCGGTTTCAGGAGGGAAAGTGTCTGAAAAGGCAACCGTTCACACCCTGGGGACGCCCTTTTCCGCCATCGCCCCGATTTCTCTTGACGCCGGGGGACCAATTTTCCTATTCTACCTCACCTTATGGAATGGACCGGGTATCCAAGGATGGTTTCGCGCGCTGAGCAATGCTCCCGGCGCGACCGACGGTCGCGGCTTTGTGGCAGTGCGATGGTTTCGCGCGCCGGGACGGTCGTGCTGGCGGCGGTGCTGGCAGTGCTGCTGGCGGCGGGCGGTTGCGCCTCGAAAAATATCACCCTCCGATCAGTCCCCAAAAGCCCACTGGTCGAGCAACTCGATCTGGCCTCGTTCAGCGGGCCAAAGCCCAGCCGACGGACGACGCAACTGCTGCGGGTGTACAACCTCGGCAGCAACGACCTGACCGGCGATCTGCGGCCGTTGTTGGGAAAACTCCAAGCGATCAACGACGGCGAGCCATCGGCCGATATCGTCTATGCGATGTCCGAGTTGGCGTTTTTGGGGGGCAAAAAGGCCGAACGCTACGACAAGCAGGCTGCGCTGGACCTCTATGGGGCTTCGGTCCTGCACGCCTACGACTATCTCTTCGACCGGCGTTACTATGCCACGCGGAACCCTTACGACCCGCAATACCGCAGTGCGTGCGATCTGTACAACGGCGCCCTGGAGTCGGCATTGCGGATCGTTTGCGCCGAAAAGGCTTTGGTGCCCGGCACGATCATGACCATCAGCACGGCGTCGGGCGCGTGGGACGTTACCTGCGTGTTGCCCGGCGGTCAGGGAACCTGGCGGCCCGAGGATTTTGAGCGGTTCGAGTTCGTCTCCGACTATGAAGTGACGGGGCTGAAGAACCTCTATCTGACGCACGGATTGGGCGTTCCACTGATCGCCATCCGTCGCCGCGGCCCGGACGAACCGCCGGCGGCGAAATACTATCCGCCCGGCATGAGCTTTCCCGTGACGGCCTTTCTGCGTCCGGTCGGGAAGATCGACCCGCGGACCGGCCGGCTCGGCGAGCGCAATCAATGCGTGCTGGAACTGTACGATCCCTTGACCACCAACGAGACGCTGGTTGCCGGCCGGCGCGTTCCGCTGGAATGCGATTTGACCACGCCGTTGGCGTATTTCCTCTCGCGGCCGGAGTTGGAGAACCTGGCCACCGTCGGGCTGCTTTGGCCCGAGGCACTGCTGGCGCTGCGTCCCGACCGGCCGGAACCGATCATGGGTCTTTACATGGCCCAACCCTACGAGCCGGGTAAGATTCCCGTGCTGATGGTCCACGGGCTGTGGTCCAGCCCGATGACCTGGATGGAGATGTTCAACGACCTGCGGAGCCAGCCGGAGATACGTCGCCGCTACCAGTTTTGGTTCTACTTGTATCCGACCGGCCAGCCGTTCTGGTTGATCGCCGCCCAAATGCGCCACGATCTGGCCCGGGTGCGGGAAGAACTCGATCCGCACCGCCGGGAGCCGGCGTTTGACCAGATGGTGTTGGTCGGCCACAGCATGGGCGGATTGGTCTCGCGCCTGCAAACACTCTCCAGCGGCGACGACTACTGGCGGCTGGTCGGCCGGAAGCCGCTCGGCAGCATCAAGGCCGACGCAGAGGTCCGGGAACAACTGGCCGAGACTTTCTATTTTCGCTCCAATCCTTCGATCCGGCGTGTGGTCAGCATCGCCACGCCGCACAGAGGCAGCACGTTTTCCAATCAGACCACGCAATGGCTGCTGGGCAAGCTGATCCACCTGCCGCAAAAGCTCATCAACAGCCAGCAGAAGCTGTTCCGCGACAACCAAGGCGTTTTCGCCGGCGACTCGCTGCTGCGTATCGACACCAGCATCGACTCGCTGGCCCCCGACACGCCGATCTTTCCGGTGATGTTGGCCGGTCGGCGGCCGCCCTGGGTGAAGTATCACAACATCGTCGGCGTGATGCCCGATCAACCGTGGTGGCTATTGAATCTGATCGGCGAGGGGGACGGCGTGGTGCCGCGCGACAGCGCGCAACTCGACGATGCGGTTTCGCAAATCACGGTCCCGGCCGACCACAGCACGATCCACGCCCATCCGGCGGCCGTATTGGAAGTGCGTCGCATTCTGCTGGAGCACTTGGCCGAGTTGGACGGCCGTTCCGCCGCCGGCATTGCCCGCCGCACGCCGGCTATTCTGCGTCGGCAGTGACAATTTTGTCTTAACGCCCCGCGACTGCCGCGAAAGCAACCGTTCACAGGGGACAGTCCCAATTTTCGCGGCGTGAGGGACGTTGCCAGGCGAATTGACTTGACCGCCGCGAAAATGGGACTGTCCCCTTCCCGCGGTCTAACCCTTCCGTATTAGCCACTGAAGTGGCCAACCCTCCGCCTTCTGCCTCCTGCCTTCCGCCTGAAAAGCGGTTTTTGCGCCCGCCATAGGCCCATGCAAAAAAAGGCGAAAATGCCGGCGGCCAGAAAACAGCCTTTTTTAAGGCGTTTCCGGCTGGTAGAATGACCTCGTCGCACATACCTCGCAGGAGGGGCGATTGCAAAAGTTTTTTGCGTCGTCGCCACAACCCCATGTTGTTATTCAGATTACGGTCGATTTTCCGGTCCGAATTAACTGGAAAAAATTTCCGATTTCGCCATTTAATTCTTGCGTCGATTCGCCGAGGATCGAAGATGCGTTCAAACCGCTTAACCAACGGACTATTCATTTCGCATCGCGACCGCGCTTTAGTCGTAAGTACAGTTAAACCCCAGGTTGATCAACCTGAAGCGCCAGGTTGATCAACCTGGGGGCGCGGGGTTGAATTGACCCCTAAAACGCCGCTCGCGCGCAAAAAGCCGCCCGAGACGCTTTTTTGGAAAGTTAGCGCAAAATTGCCTGGGTGGCACGTCCCTGAGCAAAGATTTCGGCCCGAAGGGACAGTCGACAATAGCCCAGCAGTTCACTGCTGGGCTATTGTCGACTGTCCCTTCGGGACAAAATTGTGCCAATACGATCTGTGTTCCCAGTCGAGTTGCCGGAATCCGCCAGTCCTGGGCCGCCGCAGTCGGGAGTCTTTGATTTTACAACACGTTTTTACTCCGATACTCAGGGTAAAAAACAACGCCCCGCGACTACGGTCGCGGGGCGTTGGTGATATGCAACTTGGAATAGCACAACCGATTGTGGTGCGTTTCACGCACGCTACGGATCTGCGTTCCCACGCGGAGCGTGGGAACGAGGGTTTAGGCTACGTGCCGAACTCCGGTCTGCGGCGGCCGATCTGGTTCTGGAGCCGTTGCACGATTGAACTGTGCATCTGGCTGACGCGGCTTTCGGAGAGATTCAACGTCGCGCCGATCTCTTTCATCGTAAACTCTTCGTAGTAGTAGAGGATGATGATCAGCCGCTCGTTGCGGTTCAGACCCTTGGTGACCAGCCGCATCAAGTCGTTTTTCTGAATCCGCCGGGTTGGATCCTCGCCCTTTTTGTCTTCGAGGATGTCGATTTCCCGCACGTCTTTGTAGCTGTCGGTCTCGTACCACTTTTTGTTCAGACTGATCAGGTTCACCGCGTTGGCGTCGACGATCATCTTTTCCAACTCGGGTACGGAGATGCCCAACTGCTCGGACAACTCGATTTCGTTCGGCTGACGTCCCAGCCGGGCCTCCAGGTTCCTAAGGGCCTCGTTGAGTTTGCTGGCCTTCGAGCGGACCAGCCGCGGCACCCAATCCATCGTGCGCAGCTCGTCGAGCATGGCCCCGCGGATACGCGGTACGCAGTAGGTCTCGAACTTCACGCCGCGCGACAGATCGAACAGATCGATGGCGTCCATCAATCCGAACACGCCCGCCGATATCAGATCGTCCAGTTCGACGCCGTCCGGGAGTCTTGCCCAGATTCGCTCGCCGTTGTATTTTACCAGCGGTAAGTATATCTCGATCAATCGATTGCGGAGTTCCTGGTCGGACATACCCCGCTTGTATTCTATCCACAGTTGCGCGACATCTTCGGGAGCGACGGCGATTGCCATACATTTCCTCCGTGATTGTCCGCCGGGAATCCGGCGGTTAGAAATCCATTTCCAAGGGTTCGGCAATTGCCCCGGCGGGGCGGCCGTCAAACTCACCGCGTCCTTGCCAACTTAACAACGATTCGGCTACCAACAGTTCTCGTAAAGTATCGACCGATAATGTCCGGAAGTTTAGGGGAAATTGCTTGTTATTACCATCGGGTATTGCCCCGTCGACAGTCGTCAGATGTCCCGCCGAGCGGAGTTGCAGGCCGAGCAGGCGACGAGCTGCCCAGGCAAGCCGGTAATGGACCGCATTGGCCACGCCAACGGCCGGCGACATGTTTATCAGCAGGTAAAGTCGACAGTTCAGTTCGTCAATGGGACCGAGGCCGCCGTCGATGGGCTTGGCCGTCAACATCCGGATAGCGGAAAAGGTGTTCATCACCGCGGCCGCGGTCGGCGTGGTAATCATCAGAACGGCATCCGCACGGCGGCAAATATGCGACGCAGCTCCACGGATTGTATTGCCGACGTCGATTACCACCAGATCGGCATCGAGACTTCCATCGTTGAACGATTCGAGCAATTGTTCGGCCAGGGCCGCCTGAGTGCCGTTTAGTTCGTTCCATTTGCGACCTCCGGCGACCAGTCCGACGCCGCCCGGCCCGATTTGCATCGCTTCGGCCCACGTCCGCCGACCGGCCAGCACGTCGGCGAGCGAGTGGCGTTCTTCCATGCCGCAGAGCAGTGCGGCGTCGGCGCCGCGGGCGTCGGCATCCACGAATACCGCCCGCCTGCCGGTTTCGGCCACCGCGATGGCCAGATTCAGCCCGATGGTGGTTGTTCCGACGCCACCCTTTCCGCCGGCGACGGCCAGCAAGGCCGGGCGTCCGGCGCGCGTCGGCGGTGCGCGTCGGCGGCGAACCGCCAATTGTCGGAGATCGTGGGCTTGATCGAGCATGGAAAAGGGATCAGAGATCAGAGGTCAGAGGTCAGAGGTCAGAGGTCAGGGAAATGTATACTTCCGCTTGCGGTTTCGCATCCACCTCAATCAAATTGCAAAATCATTTGCGCCAACCGATGGGCGTCGGCCACTTGGATGTCGTCGGGAACGTTCTGGCCGTCGGTCAGGTAGCTCAGCGGCAACCCGTTGTTGCGGAGTAGCGGCAGGACGTTGCCCAGTCCGTTGGATTCGTCCAGCTTGGTCAGTATCAACGACGTGATGCCGACGACGCCGAACCGTTCGGCGGTTTGTTCGAGGGATCGTGCCCCAGCCACGCTGCTCAGTACCAAGTGTACTTCGTCCGCGCCGGCCTCGTTCAGAAACACCTTCAACTCTTGGATGCGGACCTCGTCCTTTGGGCTGCGGCCGGCGGTGTCCAGCAGGATCAGGTCCAAGTGGTCCATCCGTTTGACGGTTTCGCGCATTTCGCGCGGCGTGGACACGACGTGCATCGGCAGGTCGATGATGTCGGCGTAGGTCCGCAACTGCTCGACTGCGGCAATGCGGTAGGTATCGACGGTTATCAGTCCGACGCGGCATTTTTTCTTCAGGCGGAAGTTGGCGGCCAGCTTGGCGATGGTCGTGGTCTTGCCCACGCCCGTCGGCCCGACCAGCGCCGCGAGGCGGCATCGGCCGGGCGTTACCCGAATCGGGCCGGATACGCGCACGTCGTCTTCGATCAGCCCCGCTGCGCGAGCCTTCAACATCATCGGGTCGCAAAGTTTCTCGGCACTCGGGTCGCTGTGGACCCGCTCGACCAACTCGCGAGCGACGTCTTCGCTGACTTCGGCGTCGAGCAATTCGGTGAAGAGGCGAAAAAACTCCTCGGGCCAATCACCGTGGCCGTCACTTTTCGAGCGTCGGCAAAGGTCCTTCATCATGGCCTGCAAGGTGCTCAACTGGCCTTGCATCTGGCGGGAGAGCTTTGCATTGCCTGTTTCGTTGCTGGCGCGTGCCGGCGGTTCCGGGCGAGGCGCGGCCTCCACGGGCTGTTCGACGCGGTTGCGCCGCTGTAGTCTGCTCGGCACGTTTACTTCGCGCGAGGCGGTAACTTCGATCCACCGCCGTCCCGGCAGCAGGCCCAGCCAACGGTCGCGGACCTCGCGGATGTGCAGCACCGCCGCGTCCGGGCCTAATTCCCGGCGCACCTGGGCCAACGCCTCGTGCATCGTCGCCGCTCGGTATGTTCGGAGTTCCATGGGATGAGAGGGGGTTTGGGATTCGGGTCTTAGGACGCAAAATCTGTGTGCATCATGTATAGGAGTTTGTACGCTTCTGGTTTAGCCCCGGCGTCCACGCCGGGTTTGGTTTCGGCCGTTGGCCGCGCTCGGATGTCCGTATATGCAATTTCTGATTCCAATATCATGCAACTCGCGTCAGTTGTCGGTCTTCGACCACCGATGATAGATCGCCTTCCGTGTCCGATACCATTGCCACCGATTCGATCCGCGTGTCGCGGGTAATTTCGTCGTAACTTAGGATGACGATCTGCGGCAGTCGCGCGGCGGTAAGCTGCCTGACGGCCGGACGCACTCGCGCGCCAACCAACACGACCGGTGGACGACCGGCGTCGATCAGCCGTGCAACTTCAGACTCGATCGCCCGGCAGATTTGCTCCGTTTCGTGCGGCGCCAGCCGGATGGAAATGCCGCCGGCGGCGTACTCGAAGCCGGCGATAATCCGCTCCTCCAACGCCGGATCGAGCGTGACTACGTGCAAATGGTTGTCCCGATCTCGGTAGCGGCTGCACAGCGCGCGGGCAAACCGCCGACGGACGTGCTCGGCCAGCAAGACGGGATCCTTCGTCCGATGCGCCCAGTCGCCAAGCGTTTCCAGGATGGGGCCTAACTGCCGGATCGAGACCCCTTCGCGCAGCAGCACTTGCAGCACTTGCTGCACCTCGCCGAGTTTCATCGTGCCGGGGATCAATTCATCTACCGCCGCGGGCGAGGTTTTCTTCAACTCGTCGATCAGGTGCTTGACGGCGTCGCGGTCGAGCAGTTCGTCGGCATGGCGGCGGGCGGTTTCGCTCAGGAGCGCGGCGATGGCGCCGCCCGGATCGGCATCGGCGCCGTCGATGTCTCCTTGCGCCACGACCAGATCGGCGATTTTCAAGCGGTATTGGTGCTGTTCCAGCCGCATGTTGTCGCGCACGCGGACCTTGGGCATGATGACGCCGATTTCGGCGGCCACGGCCTGCCGCACCCGGCCGATGCGTTCCAACAGATCGCCGCCCCGTTTCGAGTCGGCCAGCCGGATCAGGCCCACGCCAAGCTCCAACTCCATCGGATCGACCGCCAGATAGTCCTCGACGCGCCCTTCGGCCCGGTGGGTCGCTTTCGCTTGTTTCTTCGCCTGGGCGGCTTGGACCTTCGTCTCGCGGCGTGAGAGAACCACGGCCATGCCCACGCAGGCCGACCCGATCAATAGCAACGGAACGGTCGGCAGGCTGGTGAAGATCAGGATGCAGAGAAATCCGCCCGCGACGGCCAACGCCTGCGGGCGTGAAAAGAGTTGACGTAGAAATTCGCTTGGCAGATTGCTTTCCTGGCTGCTGCGGGTGACCAACATACCCGCCGCCAGCGAGATCAGAAACGCCGGAATCTGCGTGACCAGCCCGTCGCCGATCGTCAGTTTGGTGAAGAGCGAGCCGGCCTGGGACAAGCTCATCCCATTCAGAACGATTCCAATGAACAGACCGCCGACGATGTTTATCAGGACGATCACAATGCCGGCGATGGCATCTCCGCGGACGAACTTGCTGGCCCCGTCCATGGCGCCGAAGAAGTCGGCCTGTTGGGTTATCTCGCGGCGGCGCCGCATCGCCTCATGCTCGTCGATCGCCCCCGCGCCCAGGTCGGCGTCGATGGCCATCTGCTTGCCGGGCATCCCATCGAGCGTGAATCGGGCGGCCACCTCACTGATGCGCGTCGCCCCCTTGGTAATCACCACAAACTGGATCAGGACAATGATCGAGAAGATAATCAGTCCGACGACCAGGCCCTCGTTGCCGCCGCCGGTGACAAACTCGCTGAAGGTCCGCACAACCCCTCCGGCGGCGTACAGGCCGTCGGTGTCCGCCCGGGTCAGGATCAGCCGCGTCGTGGCCACGTTCAGCACCAGCCGGAACAAGGTCGTGGCCAACAGCAGGGAGGGGAATATGTTGAACTCCAGCGGCGTCCGCACGTAGAGGGTGGTTAGCAGCACTATCACCGCGATGGTGATGTTCGCCGCCAGCAGCAGATCCATTATTGCAGCAGGCATCGGCACCAGGATCACCAGCACGCTGGCAATCATGGCGATCGGTAGGATCAGATCTTTGATGCGAGTCCACGCCCCCGGCGACGCCGGGCGCGGGACGGCTGCAGAAGACATCCGTGCCTCCGGTGATAAGGAGGCGGAAAGTACCTAAAACCAGGTCGGATGTCCAGGTCGGTTTGGAAATACCCCAGTTTCCCTAGAGTGCTTTCTGGGAGTCGGATATTTGTTTATGCGTTACGAATGGTTTCTGGCCGGCGAAAAGCCATGGAACGGCTTTGTATTTGGGTTGCACTTTTCACATCCTGGCAATCGCAGCCTATCAGCCTGTTGAAAAAGTTGTAGGAGGCGACTCCAGTCGCCGATTGTGGTGCAAAAACCCGTGAAATTCGGCGACTGGAGTCGCCTCCTACAATCGAACGATAGTTTTTCAACGGGCTGCTATACCTGCCTTGGTAGCTGGCGAAATCCCCGAAACACCGATTACCGGTAGGCGGGTACCCGAAAAAAACACCATGCCCCGGGTGAATACACCCGGGGCATGGTGTTCCGCGTACAACCAGTCCTTCCCCGCCGTGTATTCGCGGCGGGCTAAATAGAAGCTGTCTTATCGCTTTTCAAGTTCCCAGCGTTCAGCGATGATATGCCCGCCGGGGGTCAGGGCGCGGAGCTTGACGGCTATCATCGCGCGCTCCGAAACAGTGGCTTTTTCCAGTTTTCGGGCGAGGATGGAGACTTTCTTTCGACGATGCCGGCGGCGCCGGAGTTCCCGCTTGCGTTCGCTGCTGCTCACACGTGGCTCCTTGTGTCCAAAGTAAAGAACCGCCATTATGCCAAAAAGGCCGTCTTGGGTCAACGCCCCACGGAAAACCCCAACGCCTCGATCATCCGATAGTCTTCTTCGGGGGGCTGCCCTTCGGCGGTAAGATAGTCTCCGACGAAGATCGAGTTGGCTGGAAACAGGCCCAGGGGTTGCAACGGCCCCAGGTGGACCTCGCGGCCGGCGGCAATCCGCAACTCGCCGCGGGGATTGGCCAGCCGGAACAATGCCAGCACCTTCAGACAGTAGCGCGGGTTTAACCGGCGGCATCCCTCCAACGGCGTGCCGGCGATCGGCAGCAGGAAGTTTACCGGCGTGGCCTCG
This sequence comes from Planctomycetota bacterium, assembly GCA_030611515.1. Lineage (GTDB taxonomy): Bacteria > Planctomycetota > Planctomycetia > Pirellulales > Thermoguttaceae > JAHIKV01. Next base: position 12,822 of record JAUWPQ010000106.1, read on the forward strand.
ACTTCCAACTCGCCGAGCGTCAACGCCAGTTCAACCACGTCTTTGTCTTCCTCGCCCATGCCGACGATCCCGCCCGAACAAATCTCCAATCCCGCTTGATGTACGTTCCGCAGTGTATCGAGCCGTTCTTGATATGAATGTGTGGTGCAGATTTTCGGATAGAATCGCCGGCTGGTGTTCAGATTGTGGTTGATCCGATCGACGCCGCAGTCCTTCAGCCGCCGAACCTGTTCGAGAGAAAGCAACCCGACCGACAAACAGATTTTCAGCCCGAATTGCTCCTTGATTTGAGGCACGATCCGGCCGAACGTGTCGATCTCTTTATCGCTCGGAGCGCGGCCGGAGATGACCGTGCAATAAGTTTTTGATTGCCGCTCGGCGGCCATTCGCGCGCCGTCGATCATCTGCTCGGGCGAGACCAATCCGTAACGGGCAATCTCGGCCTTTGAGACCCGCGATTGCGAGCAGTAGCCGCAGTCCTCGCTGCATTGGCCGCTCTTGGCGTTCATCAGGAAGTTCAAGTTCACTCGGTCGCCGAACCAACGGCGCCGCACCCGATAGGTGGCCGCCAACAGATCGAGCAACTCTTCGTCGCCGCTTTGCAGAACGGCCAATCCCTCTTCTGCGGTCAGGCGATGATCGTCCAGCACACGTTCGGCCAGGTCGTGCCAGCATTGGGTGTAACTTGCGGGAGATACATTCAAGCATTCAGGTCGTTGGTTCATGGCTGCCATTAGGTATGAAAGCGTGGTGTTCGTAGAGAAGGGAACCCGGCGGAACAAACCCGTGAGTACGCTAAGTAAGAATCTATCTCAAAATGTGGCACAGCCGCCCTCGGCTGTGAAATTCGCTCATCACAGCCGAGGGCGGCTGTGCCACAAAAGAGGTTATGAGATAGCCTCTAAGTACAGCGATTGGCGATACTACACCGGCGAACAAGCGGATGGGGAGGGATTCGAACCCCCGGTGGACTCTCGCCCACAGCGGTTTTCAAGACCGCCGCCTTAGACCACTCGGCCCCCCATCCGAAACACTTGAAAATAAGGGGTATTGACAATTTGCCGACTCTCTGCGGCAATGCTGCTACACCTGTTACTACACCCGACACCATGAAAGCCGACTGTCGGCGGCAGTGTACAAAACAGATGGCATCCATCGCAAAGGAGTATAGCATTGCCTCACTTTACCAGACCTAAGAAGCCCCGCAAACCCCGCCCCCACGTCCCCCTAGTTTCACGTGCGGCTGGGGTATGGGCAAAGAAGATTCGCGGGCGGTT
>JAUWPQ010000354.1 GCA_030611515.1 Planctomycetota bacterium
GTGCGAGACATCATTGGGTTAGCGGCCTTGGCGGCGATGGCCTATGGCTTATGGCTGTTTCATCCGGCGGCGGCGTTCGTTGGAATCGGGGGAATTGTACTAGCGGGCCTAGTGCTGTTTCGGAGAACGAAATGATATTAGACAAGATATTCGGCATAGAGGAACGCGGCATGACCGTGGCTGGTATTTCCCCCGGCTCGGACTACTGGCACGACCCCGCCTTCCAAAAGAAGTTCTGGGGCACCTACGGCCCGACCACGTCTGGCGTGAACGTGACCACCGATAGCGCACAAACCCTATCGGCAGTATACGCGGCCAACCGATTGTTAAGCTCCACGGTAGCGGCATTGCCGTTGATGGTCTATCGCCGGGAAGGAACCGAAGGCGACAAGAAACCCGACCGCGACAACGACCTGTACAGGCTGCTGCACGATCGTCCCAACCCGGTGATGACGCCGATCCAGTTTGGCGAGATCGGGATGCAATTCTTGATGATGCGGGGCCGGTCTATTTCCTACATCGAAAAGACCAACGGCGGAAAACCGAAGGCGCTGTGGCCGATCCACACCAACCAGATCAAGCGGGGATGGCAAGAAGGACAGCCAACTTACCTACTGGACAACGTGCGGGATACGGAACTCTTCCCGGCACCGCCGACCACAAAGAAGGTGCTGTTCGCAAATGAAGTGTTGGACGTGTCGATGTTCGACGGGAAAAGCATCATTTCGCACGCACGTGAACAACTTGGCGAGGCGATTGCCGCCCAGCAGTTCGGCGGCGGGTTCTATGCCGGAGGCGCTCAGCCGATGATTGCCCTGATTCATAAGGGCGGTGGGCTTGACTCGACTGGAATTGAAAATCTACGCAAGCAATGGGCGGAAAAGCACGGCGGGGCAAAGCGAAATATCGCGGTCCTCCAAGAGGACTTCGATGTCAAGACAATCGGGATGCCGCTGGACGATGCGCAGTTTTTGGAGAGTCGCGGATTTTACGTCACGGAGATTGCCCGCTGGTTCGGCGTCCCGCCGCATAAGATCGCCGACTTGTCGAAAGCCACATTCTCGAATATCGAAGAGCAACAACTGGAGTTCTACGAAAACCTGATTCCGTGGCTTGTGCGATGGGAGCAGGAATTGCACTTTAAGCTATTCAAGGAATCCGAGCGACCGATGTACCTCGTGCAACATTTGGTCGAAGGATTATTGAAGGGCAATATCGAAAAGCGCTATCAAGCATATTCGACCGGCTTGCAGTGGGGGTTCTTGAATCGCAACGAAGTGCGCCGACGCGAAAACCTCAACAGCATGGGTGGGGATGGCGACGTGTTTATGGTTCCGAACAACATGATACCGGCCGACGGAACCGGAGAGACCGGAGGCGGTATGGGCGGAACGCCTTTGGCTGGCGATTCCACTGCGGCACCGGCCGCCACGACACCTACTGCCACGGCCGAGCCTGTTCCCGTCGATTCTGAGCAGAATGTCAAGGTTGATGAAGCGGCGGTTCTAAACGGTGCGCAGATTACGGCCGCCACGGCGATCGTCACGGCTGTCGCGGTGGGTGAAATACCGCTCGATGCCGGCTTGGGGCAACTGGAGATTCTTTTCAACCTTTCAAAAGAACAGGCGAAACAGATTATGGGAAGCGCCGGAACCAACAAGCCGACTACGCCAAACCCTGGAGTAAAACCGGAAGCGCCCGAGCCGCCGCCCGAAAAGAAACCCGACGGCGATATACCGGCAGCCGCACGGTCGGCACTCAAGGCGGCGGTACACAAGATGATTCGCAAGGAAGCCAACGAAGTTCGGTCGGCCGCAAAAGAGCCGGGGAAGTTTCTCGATTGGCTTGATCGCTTCTATGGCGAGAGGGTATGGCCCGCGAAGATGACGGCTGGAATCAAACCGGCCGCCGATGTTTGCGGAAAGCTCGGAATGAACGTCGAAGCCGAAATAACGATCGGCGACCATTGCCAACGGAGCCGCAAGGCGCTGTTGGAACTGTCGGGCAAACTGACGACTGCCAAGTTCGAGAAGGGGATTGGCAAAGAGGTTTCCGCGTGGGAAGCCGACTTGCCGGATACACTAACCACAATTCTTTTTAAGGAGAACTGATATGAGCGAAGATACTACCATGCGTTGCTACAGGGCGACCGATCTCCGAGTGGAAGACGATGGCGACGGCAAGCCGAAGATCACCGGGCTGGCCGTTCCGTTTAACGCCCCGTCGGAAATGATGTGGGATTTTGTTGAGGTGTTTAAGCCGGGTGCGTTCAAGGAATCGCTGGCAAGCAAAGACGATATGTTTGCCGACGTGGAGCACGACCACACTCGCAAGTTGGGGCGACGGTCTAAGGGTACGCTGGAGTTCCAGTCCAAGAAGGATGGGCTATATGCAACGATAACTCCGCCCGACACGGCCACGGGCCGCGACACCATCCAAGAAGTCCGCGAGGGACTGTTGGACGCGATGTCAATTGCCTTCACTGATGCGGAAGATACCTACAAAGGGAAGGGCGAGAACATCGTCCGCGAGATAAACAAGGCAACGCTCAAGGGCGTTACGTTGACCAGTTTCCCGGCGTACCGGCAGACTATCGGCACGGTGGCGGAACGGAGCTTTGCCGAGTACCGAAGTACGCTCGAATCCGAAGAGGCGGCC
>JAUWPQ010000210.1 GCA_030611515.1 Planctomycetota bacterium
GTTGTTATTCAGGTTAAGGTCGATTTTCCGGTCTGAATTAACTGGAAAAAATTTCCGATTTCGCCATTTAATTATTACGTCGATTCGCCGAGGGCCGATGATGTTCTCAAACCGTTGGAAACCAGGGCTATTCATTTCGCAACGCGACTGTGCTTTAGACGTAAGCACTGTTAAACCTCAGGTTGATCAACCTGAAGCGCCAGGTTGATCAACCTGGGGGCGCGGGGTTGAATTGACCCCAAAAACGCCGCTCGCGCGCAAAACTCCGCCCGAGACGCGTTCTTGAAAAGTCAGCGCAAAAATAGCCGTAGGTCAGGTATCCCATACCTGACATTTTCGCCATAGCCGACCGCGTCAGGTATGGGGTACCTGACCTACTTGACTAGTGGTCCGTCAAACCTGTGGCGACAGGTTGGGACGGCAGTTGTACTGCCGCCCCGAGCCGGTGTCCACCGGGGTGGCAGTACAACTGCCACCCCAACGAAACCTACCAAATCAGCTTTGACGGACCACTAGGGATTCCAACCACTATCCACTAACCATTATCCACTACACACTATCCACGGGGACATCGGCCGAAAGGAATAGTGACGGGTTGAGGGCCGGAAAAAGAACCTATCTTGACACATGCTGCTCGTCCTCTAAGTTGGGGGAATCTGCGAGTTTTGGACTTTCCTGGAAACGAACTCGGCGGCAGATCATCTAACGAGTTGGCATCAACCAAAAGACTCCCGTCGCGATGCGGCCCGGCGGACGAAGGAGCGTGCCCTGACGGCACGGCGCTAGCGCCCCCTCCGCGAAGGGTACGGTTGGCAAAATAATGTTTGCATAGCAGGGAAATGCGATGGAACCACAGGACGCGGCTGAAGGAAAGTTCCGATCACTGATGGCTGAGGTCAACGGCGAGGGGTACTGGAACTCGGTGAAGAGTGAAGCTGACACCCGCATGAAGATTATCAACCGGATGTTCGTCGAGGTTTTGGGCTGGCCCCACACCCAGATCCACCTGGAAAGCGAGGCAGGGGAAAAATTTATCGACTACCGCTGCACGATTAAGGATCTCGACCGATTGATCATCGAGGCCAAGAAGGAAGGGCGCGATCTAGGGATCAACGCCGACCACGCTGCCCGGTTCTTCAAGCTTGATGGTGCCGTCTTCAACACCAAGGCTGCTCGTGAAGGGATCGAGCAGGCCATCGACTATTGTGCCCGTAAGGGAGCCGAACTGGCATGCGTCACGAATGGCCGGCAGTGGGCCATCTTCCGCGGTGCCAAAGAACCCGATGGCACTGACATTTATGAGGGCCAAGCATGCGTTTTCGGCAGTCTCGAATCAGTGCGAAGGAAGTTCACCCAATTCTACGAACTCCTTTCCTATGAGAACGTGTCGGCCTACAGCTACCGAGCAGTCTTCCGGCAGGCGGAAGGACAGCCCATTCGCCAAAAGTCCAACAAGAGCATTGCGAGAAATCCCAATACCCGACAGATGCTCAAGGCCGACGATCTTTCAAGAGACCTTGATCGCATTATGCAGTCGTTCTTCCGCGACCTGAGCGAGAAAGACGATGACGAGGCCCGCCGTGCCTGCTTCGTAACCACCAGTGAGAGTGTCGCTGCGGAGGAGGGCCTTACTCGCATTTCCGAAGAGTTGAGGAATATAGTTCGGTCGCTTAACACGGCTGAATCTAGCGAGCTCACCGAAGTGATCAAGCGAGTTCAGGAGATGAAGAAGCATGAACTTGTTTTGCTGGTCGGAACGAAGGGTGCCGGCAAAAGCACCTTTATCGACCGTTTCTTCGCAGATGTTCTTCCGACGAACATTCGAGGCGATTGCGTGATCGTGCGGATCGACCTCTCCAAATCCGGCAATCCCTCCTCGGTCACGAAGTGGCTTGATGAACACTTCTTGGAGGAGGCCGAGAAGGCCGCATTCCCAAACGGGCCTCCGACCTATGACGAGATACAAGGGATGTTCTTTACTGAGTACCGGCGATGGAGCGAGGGCAATAGAAAGCCTCTCTACGAGACCAACAAGACGGAATTCAAGATCGAGTTTGGTAAGCACATAGAGGACATTCGACAGAAACGACCTCACGATTACATCAAGCATCTTCTTTTTCGGATCGTCGAGGGGCACTCAAAGGTTCCGTGTCTGGTCTTCGATAACGCTGACCACTTCAACGTCCCGTTCCAGGAGAAAGTGTTCAATTACGCCCATTCGCTCTATTTGGAGTCGATCTGCCTCGTCATCCTCCCGATCACTGATACAACGAGTTGGCAACTATCTAAGCAGGGACCGATTCAATCCTTCTACACTGACTCATTCTTCCTGCCCACCCCACCCACGGAACAAGTTCTGCGGCGACGGATCGAGTACATTGAAAAACGGATTGCAGAAGAACAGTCGGAATCTGGTAAGAAACCTGAAACCGGCAAGGGATACTTTTTCTCTCGCGGTATGCCGCTGAAGATTGAGAACATTCGCGGGTTTGCGGCCTGCCTCCAGACCGTTTTCCTCAACACCGGCCGCGTCGCAGAATGGATCGGGCGACTGGCAAACCACGACATTCGACGAAGCCTGCAATTCACAAGAGAAATTGTCGCTTCTCCGCATATTCACGTCGAGGAATTGCTGACCGCGCACCTCGCGAAGACGTCGATGACTGTCAATCCGGACGACATCAAGATGGCGATGATCCGGGGTAAATACGACATTTACTATCACACGGTGCAGTCCTTTGTGCAAAACCTCTACAATCTCATCCCCGAGTTTGAAACCACGCCACTGCTACCAATCCGTGTTCTTCAATTTCTCGACTCTGCATGGCAAGGAAACTCTGATAACGACGGACGATACGTCCTGATCGACAAGATCGTTGAATACTTTCAGGACATGGACATTGACGCAAGGGCAACTAAGGCGTGCCTGGATGCAATGCTCAAATTGGGTTTGTGTCTGAGTTACGACCCGACGACCGAAGGGATCGAGGATACGGTTAAAGTCGAAATCGCCCCAAGCGGACACCAGCACCTCGTTTGGGCGAAGCAGGATTGGGTGTACTTAGAATCCATGGCAGAAATCACGCCGATGTACGAGTCGGAAGCGTGCGATACCATCCGTGCCAACTTGGAAGTCGGCTCCGCTCACCTTCGTCGCTTGGCAGTCAAGACCTTCATCCAGTATCTCATTCAAGAGGACGCAAACTTCTGCATAATCCCCAAACACTCGCTCTATAATAATCAGGAGCAGATTCTCACGACCGTGTTGCAGCAAATCACCTCCCTTTCAGCGATTGCGTCTATCTCTTCGCCCCGGTTTCACCGCTTATTCGGAAAAGTCAAAGCCTGGAAGCGGGACAACGGTTACGGTTTTATCAAGCAAGCGAATGGCGAACCCGATGCCTACCTGCATATCACGGAGGTGTTGAATTCAAGAGATGGCCTTGTTCCCGAAGGTGCCACCGTCGAGTTCGAGGTGGTCTCTGGATCGCAAGGGCCGAAAGCGGTTAAGGTGCTAATCTTGGAGTGAAGTAGGTCAGGTACCCCGTACCTGACACAGGTTGGTCGAGTGCGAAAATGTCAAAACGGTTGGATTATTGCGATGGAAATGTCAGGTATGGGATACCTGACCTACTGAGGTCAAAAAGAATCTGAGGGCCGTTCACGGCCCTTTCCGCGTAAGCGGTATTAGGTCCGGCGTTCACGCCGGGTTGGCGGAACCACCGTCCTCTATTGTTGGTCGCGTTCTAAAACCGCAGAAAGAGTGGTCGCCCCCCAAGGCTACGTAAATTACCACAACTGGTGCTGTGTCCCTGGATTACCCCCGGATTACCCGGATTACGGATTACCCCGGATTACGGGTTATTCGCCCGCGCAACGATTGTCGGTTTGACAATTGACCCCCCCCGCTTTCCCCGATAGAGTAAGGGGATATGGATCTCGTCTATTATAAACGGTTCCGCATGGAAATCAATCTGGCGGGACGGGACCTTACCCCTAGCCCGCTGCCGGACAGTTTCTTTTTCCTGCCGTGGGAGGAATCGCTGTTGAACTGTTTCGCACGGGCAAAGTATCTGAGCTTTCGCGACGAGATGGACGCCAACGTCTTCCCGTGCTTGGCCGATTATGCCGGGTGCCGGCGGCTGATGGCGGATATCGCCGGCAAGCCCGGTTTTCTGCCCGAGGCCACTTGGCTGCTCGTCCGTCGGGCGGGCAAACAGGAGCGGCCGGAATACTGCGGGACCGTGCAAGGGGTCCGCGACCGGCACGGATTCGGCGCGATCCAGAACCTGGGCGTCGCCGGCGAGTATCGCCGCCACGGCCTGGGTACCAATCTACTGTTGCGGTCGCTGGCCGGATTTCGGCACTCCGGCGTCCGCCGCGTGTTTCTCGAGGTTACCGCCGATAACAACGACGCCGTCCACCTTTACAGGAGAGTCGGATTTCACACCATCAGGGCCGTCTACAAAACCGTCAAGACGGCAAATACCCCGTGACACAGTCAATCTTCTCCCACACGTATCCGAACGGACTGGTACTGGTCGCCGAACCGATGAACTGGCTGCAATCGGCCGCGTTCACGTTTCTGCTGCCTGCCGGCTGCGTCCACGATCCGACCGATCGCGGCGGGCTGGGCGGCTTCACTTGCGAGATGGCGCTGCGCGGCGCCGGCGAGCGAGACAACCGCCAGTTCATCCTCGATCTGGACAATCTCGGCGTCGAGCGGAGCGAGTCGGTTTCCAGCACCCATGCCGGATACAGCGGCGCCACGCTGGCCGAGAACTTGCCCAAGGCGCTGGCGATTTATGCCGACATGCTGTGCCGCCCGCGTCTGCCGGAAGACCAGTTGGAGGCGGGGCGGCTGGCCATGCTGCAAGAGCTTTTGGCGGTCGAGGACGAGCCGGCGCATAAGGTGATGATCGAGCTGCGCAAGCGGCACTATCCGCACCCCTGGGGCCAGCCTTCACATGGCGACCGCAAGGCACTGGAGGCCACGACCATCGACGACGTCCGTCGCCACTTCCACCGCTATTATTGCCCAAACGGCACGATCCTCGGTGTCGCCGGACGGGTCGATTGGGAGCGGTTGAAAGATCTGGTCGGCCAGTTGCTGGGCGATTGGCCTCCGGGGAGTGACGACGGCATCGACGAGTCGCACTGCGTCGCCCGCTACGAACACATCGTCCACGATTCGCAACAGACGCAGATCGGCATCGCGTATCCGAGCGTGCCCTATCGCCACCGCGAATACTTTCAGGCGTGGGGCGCGGTGGGCGTACTCAGCGGCGGAATGAGTGCTCGACTGTTTCAAGAGGTCCGCGAGCGCCGCGGACTTTGCTACAGCGTCTACGCCACGCATCATACGCTCTGGCATCGCGGGGCGGTGTTCTGCTACGCCGGCACCGGCGCCGATCGGGCACAAGAAACCTTGGACGTTACCGTCGGCGAGCTGACCCGTTTGGCCAAAGGAATTGAGGAATCGGAGCTTGACCGTCTGAAGTCCCGCATTAAGAGCGCGTTGATAATGCAGCATGAGTCGAGTACGGCCCGTAGCGGGTCGTTGGCCCGCGACTGGTATCACCTCGGCTACGCCCGGACGTTGGACCAGGTGGGCCGGTTGATCGACGAACTGACCAGCGGCAGCATCAACACTTATCTATCCGAGCATCCGCCGTCCGACTTCACGGTGGTCACCCTCGGCCCGCGCCCGCTGAAGGCGCCGGACGGAGTAGCGCGGTAGTTGTAGCGTGCGCGCAACGCACCACGCCGAGTACCGTAAGCCGGGTCGTGACCCGGCAAGATGGACGGCGGCGGTAGAGGATTACGAATGCTTGCCGGGTTGCAACCCGGCCTACTGAGAGGCAATCTATTTCCGCAGGTGGTGGACCCAGGCGGGCGGGACGTTCAGCCACACCGCGTCGCGGCGGATTTCGTGGTGCTTAAGCACCGACCGCATGGTCAGGCCGATGGCCCGCAGCCGCGCCCGTTCCGCCCGGCCGCTTAGCATTGCCCGCACGGGACGCACCGCAATGTACTCGAAGAAGGAGAGCATCCCCTCCGGCGCCAACCGATCGGTCAGCACCGTTAGGATCCGTTCCACGTCGGCCGCGGAAAAATTGTTCAGCGGCAAGCCGGAGACGATGACGTCGTAGCTCTCGCCGCCCGGCAATTCCTCGATCGGGCAGTGGTGGATTCGCGCGCGGTCGGCGACTGCCCGAAAGGCCGGCTCGGTCTGAAAACGGCGCTCCAGTTGCCGGACGAACGCCCCGTTTAGTTCCACCAGATCGAGACGGTCCTCGGCGCCCATGCCGCGGACGATCCACCGGGTGACCGCGCCGGTGCCGGGACCGACCTCGAGGATTCTACGGGGACCATCGGCGTGATTGCCGACGAAACGGGTCAGCGCCGCTGCCAGGAACCGCCCGCTGGGCAGAACCGCCCCGGTGGTATGGAAATGCCGGATGTATTCCCGGAAGAACAGCGCGCTTTCGGCCAAACGTCGTACCATCCGCGCGATTTTACCGCACGGGGCCGATCGACGCCATCCGGTCGGGCAGAATCGCGCCGGCGGGAATGACCGGTCCCAACGACGGTCCCGCCGCCGGCTTTGCCGTGGGCCGTGGCTTGGGCGCCGGCTGCTTCCGGGCGGTTTTTACGGGATGTCGCGCGACACGCTTTTTCGGAGGCGGCGACACCCGGTTAAAGGCCCGCTTGAATATCCGGTATTCCTCGGGATAGAGGATATTTTTTGCGTCGATAAGGATTTCAGTCCGCTCCTGGACGCTGACTCGCCCGTCGGCCATCGCAATGCAAACCTGGTCGCAGAGGCCTTGCCGGGCGGCCAATGCCTCCAGACGGCTAGGTTTTATCTCAAACGCGGCGGCTGGACCGGCGGCGATAATCGCCAACAGCAACGCCGCAATGCCCATCGGCAATCGATTTTGCATGTTACCCCCCCCGTTGAACGCCCCATCACGATCCGCAAACCTAACAATGTCATCGGAACCGGATTCAGCGGAACTTGACGCACACCTCACCCAAGCGGGAGAGTTTAGCATTCAGCGGGCCGAAGAATCGGCACAGCCGGCAAGGACTCCCTAAACACCTCAGTTTAGCATGGCAGCGCTACATGACCTTCCGTTGGGGTGGCAGTACAACTGCCACCCCAACATTTGGCTTTTTCAACGGGCTGCTAAATGGCACTATTTACGGCCCCACTTAGCTATGTTTCTCGATCGGGTTCGGCCAGCGAGGCGGGTTGTATCGAGTCGAGCGAACCGATTTTGAGAATCTGCGGCCAGATGCAGATCGCCCCAATTACGACCAGAATAGTTCCCACCCCGCCGCTGACGACCGAAATCACGGGCGTAAACAACCCGGCCACCAGCCCCGATTCCAGTCCGCCGAGGTCGTTCGAGGCGACGATGAAGATGCCGTTGACTGCCGACACTCGTCCGCGCATTTCGTCGGGTGTGAGCATCTGCACGAGGGTATGTCGAACGACCACGCTGATGTTGTCCAGCGCGCCGATGACGAACATCATGCCCATCGAAAGCCAGAAGTTCCTCGATATGCCGAAGACGATCGTCGCCGCGCCGAACCCGACGATTGCCCAGACCAGGGTGACGCCGGCCCGTTTCAGGGGCGGGCGATGGGCGATCCAGAGGGCCATGCACATTGCGCCGATGGCGTCTGCCGCGCGGA
>JAUWPQ010000150.1 GCA_030611515.1 Planctomycetota bacterium
GCACCGCCGCCAACGCCGCCTTCGCCTTCACCGCCGCCTCGATCCGTCGCCGTTTCACTCCCATGTTATTCTCCCAAGTCTGGACCAATCCTACACAACTTTCAACCTAAAGTCGTGGTCCAGTTTCATGGGGCCAGTATATACTGTGGAGTGCATTGATGCACATCTCAAACGATTTGATGCCACCAGCGGGGATCTCGTTCGGTTTCTTCAAGGATTTGGCTTTGAAGTTTTCTGCCTTTATCGTGGGCGATGGCGTCACATGCGTTTAACTGCTGAACACGCCACGTGCGGTTATTCGCCTGACTTGTTGGCCGTTCGACCAAGAACCCTGACATGGAAGCGATTTGGCCCGGCAAGGCAACAGTCGTGAGGACAAAGACGACAAGATGATCTGGCTTCTCGGCGGCTACATGTGGTTGTTCATCCATCGGCCTTTCGAGGTCTGGCCGTGGCTGGGTGAACTGCGCATCGAGCGGATGTACATGATCGCGACGATCCTTTATTGGGCAATCACCGTCGATAAGCAGTGGATACGCAACCGGTTGAACGTGGCGTTCGTTTGCTTCTGGCTGGCAATGCTGGCCGCATGGATCGCCAGCCCCTACGCCGCTCGGGGCACCCCAACGGTGGAAAATTACTTCAAGATCGTGGTCTTCTATGTGCTCGTCGTGTCCAGCGTCCGCACCGAGCGCGATCTGAAGCTGCTGGTAATGATGTTTCTGGGGGCGATGGGCCTCTACATGGCACACTCGTTCCGCGAATACCTTTGCGGCCGCTACGTCTATCGCATGGGTACGGCCAGAATGGTGGGCGTCGATGTCACAATGAGCAATCCAAATAGTTTCGCCGCCACCGTCGTCTACTCGCTCCCGATGGTGTTTCCGGTGTGGAACTACCTCAAGAACTCTCGGTTTCGCTGGGTACTCGCGGGCTATGTTGGGTTGGCAACCACGTGCGTCTTGCTGACAGGCTCCCGGATGGGATTTGTCGGGCTTTGCGCGCTCGCTCTGATCGTGGTGCTGCTCTCGAAACACCGTGTGACCGTCATCTTGCTTCTGGCGATTGCCGCCCCGCTGGCATGGATATCCCTGCCCGAGGACCGGCAGAACCGTTACCTGACGCTTATTGACCCCTCATACGGTCCAGCCAGTGCGCAGGCGTCGGCGGAGGGCCGCTGGCAGGGGTGGCGTGACGGGGTCAAGTTGTGGAAAGAGAATCCCGTTTTCGGCGTAGGCCCCGGCGTTTTCGGGGCCGCGACAGGCTCGAAAATGCAGTCGCACCACCTTTACGGCCAGGTTTTGGGCGAATTGGGTACGCTCGGCGCGGTAGCGTTCGGCATGATCGTCCTGGGCTTTTTCGCCAATTACCTCGACTTGCGGCGAATCTGCCGGCAAGAACCGGATCTCCACGACAGTTTTTCAGCGCGGCTTATTCAGTCCGTCACGGTAACCGTAATGCTGTTGTTGCTGATGGGATTGGCCGGCCACAGTCTGTATCGTTACACATGGCTCTGGTTTGGGGCATTTCAGGCCATAGCCATCCATTGTCTGCGAATCGCCCAGCCATTGGCGGCACTGGAGACAGTCGAGCTTGCCGATGGCGACACGGCGGAGGGAGCTTGCTTCTGATGGGCACAAACTGCCAGACCAAGCAGCGACGGATTCTCGTTGTGGTAACCAACCCGCTGGGCGGCATTCGAACCTACTTGCTCACCAACGTCCCCCGCCTTGCGGAATCGGGTTATGTCTTCACGTTTCTCGCGCCCGAGGGGGAGGCATTAGAGGAGTTCAAGAAGGATATCGAGGTCTGGCCCGGCGTCGAACTGTTGGGAGTTCCCCTTCGCGGGCGACGGTTCTCTCTTCGGCCGAGCGTACGGCGTGCCTTACGAACAGGACAATTCTCGTTGATCCATTCGCAAGGATTGCGGGCCGGCGCCGAAACAGCTTTTGCCAACATCGGTATCGGCGTTCCGCACGTCGTTACACTGCACGATGTAATTGTTCCACAAAACGATATTCCCGGACGCCTGAAGTGGTTGAAAAAACGTTTGATCGGTCGGCTGACTAGCAGAGCGGACGTCATCGTCCCGGTGTCCCGCGACTGTGCGAAGAATCACCTAAAGCACTTCCCGGAGTGGAAGCGCGGACGCTGCCGGATCGAGGTGATTCTTAACGGCGTGGATGTCGAGCGACTCACAGAAGTAGCTGAAACCGTCGACAGAAGCGCCCTGCGCAACGAATTTGGGTTTCCCGACGACATGAGAGTCCTGGGGTTCTTCGGTCGTTTTATGCCGCAGAAGGGCTTTTTCGTTCTCTTGGACGCGCTTCGAGAACTGGCCCGTCGGGGCTATGCCGACCGCGTTCGCTTGGTGGCAACCAAGGATCCGCACGGCTACCGTGGCGAATACATGCGCGAGGTCGAAAGAGACGATGTATTATCGCGGCTGGTGCGGTTTATCGAACCCGTGCCGGACATCGCCGCCGTCCTGCCCCAAATCGACGTCCTTGTCATGCCGTCGCTGTGGGAAGCCTGTCCGCTGTTGCCGATGGAGGCGATGGTTCTGGGTGTCCCTGTCGTCGGGTCGGATGCGATCGGACTTCGCGAGGTCCTACACGACACGCCGTCGCTTGCGCCTCCGGCCGGAGACGCCAATGCCTTGGCCGAGGCCCTGTGTAAAGCAATCAACTCGCCCTGGAACGCCGAGGCGCGAACATATCAGCCTTTGGCGAAGCAGCGATTTGATGTGACCAAGAGCGCGTCGCATCTTCGGCGGTTGTTTGATGAATATGTGTTTCTAGATCAATAGGGTTCCACGATCCGTTTGTGCCTTGGCCCGCTCTAGTACTACGAAGATTGTCTCGATGCCATCGATATATGGTATGTTAAGAATATACGATCCAGAGGGTGTGATCCGCTTAGTGTTCCAGCGAAGTTCGTATCTGGAGGCGTGCGTCAAGGGAAAATCCGTTCTTCATATTGGATGTTCGGATTACCCACTTACGAAAGAGAAAATACAGAATCACCAGTTATTACATGCCAACCTTCAGCGCACTGCATCAAGAATAATCGGGATTGATCTTTCCGAGGAGGGCGTGGCTTTAATGCGGAAGCACGGTTTTGCGGACGTTGAGGTTATGGACGCTGAGGATATTCACATCGATGGAGAGTTTGATGTCATCTTAGCCGGAGACGTTCTGGAACACATGAACAACCCGGGCAAATTCCTTGAAGCCGCTTGCAATCTCCTTCTTCCACATGGTGAACTCATCGTCGGTGTTCCCAGCGCGCTGACGATTAACAACATCAAAGCATGGTTCTGCGGACGCGAGGTGGTGCATTGCGACCACACTTTCTATTTCTCACCAAAGACACTGTCAACCTTATGCGCACGGTATCACCTTCTGCCTACAAGATTGATTTTCACTGTCCAACCACAAAGCCAATATGAGACAATGGCATTTGTACTGTTCAGAAAACTGCTCCTGAGCCTCTTCTACAGGATGGCCCCGTCCTTTATCATGCACTTCAAGCGGGCTGCATCAATTGATCAGTCAAAATACATTGAGTGGAAATAGCACACGTCTTCAGCCTTTGGCGAAGCAGCGATTTGATGTGACCAAGAGCGTGTCGCGCCTTCGGCGGCTATTCAATGAATGTCTGAGTTGAGATGATCATTGTCCCGACCGGCATTGTTTCCCCGATAGTCTAACATTGCGAAGATCGTTTCAATGAAACCGATACCCGACCTGGACGGATCCCGACGGCTAAATCCGCGAATATGGGACTATAATTGGTATCAGCTTCGTTTGATCCGTCGCGCTATCGAACGAGTTTTGTCCATTGCGGTCAAGCCCAACAAGACTACGGTGGCATTAGATCTCGGGGGCGGGGAACGACCGTATGAACCACTCCTATCTGAACGGGGAGTACGGTATGTGGGCGTCGATCTCGTTGGAAATCCAAGAGCTGACGTGACGTTTGCACCAGGGGAGCAGGTCCCGATGAAGGACGGTTGCGCGGATATTGTCCTTTCCTCTCAAGTACTGGAACACGTATTGGATGTAGAGGCGTATTTACTGGAATGCCGCCGCCTGCTTAAACCTGGCGGGCTTCTCCTGCTGTCTACGCACGGATTCTGGGTGTACCATCCTTATCCGGTGGATGTCCGGCGATGGACTTGTTGGGGCCTGAAGTATGAGTTGGAGAAGCACGGGTTTCACGTTGAAGAACAAGTGGGCTGCATGGGACCCCTCGCGTACACCACGCAGTTGCGACTACAATTGATTAGAGGAGTGCTTTGGCAAGTCGGACGCGGCATGATCCCCCTTATTGGCTTACTCAGTATTTGCGCACAGGTTTGCATGATGTTGGAGGACTGGATTACGCCGCGAAAGGTGCGGCGTGAAAACTCGGCGGTCTATGTGGTAGCCGCTCGCAAGACGGCAGATTCTTCAATAACTCCATGATCTTCGCGGTCTCCGACAGCAACCGAACGACATGCATGGACTTGCGATAGTCACCCGACACTTAATTGCCCCGGCCTGGGCAATCTGGGAGCGGAGTCCGTACTTGCGCCACCATCGGCAACTGCTGCGGACGCAGTTCGATCCGCCCGAGACGATCCTCCGGTGGCAGTGGGAAAGGGTCGAATCGCTGCTGGTGCATGCCTATCGGACTACTCGTTTCTGGCGCCGGCGGCTGCAAGAGGCAGGGCTGGATACGGGGCGAATCCGTTCGCTCGACGACCTGCGCAAGGTGCCGCTGTTGACCAAATCCGACCTCCGCGCCCATCAAAACGACCTGCTCTCCGAGCCGTACCGCGAGGCGACCCTGCACAATAGAAAGACCTCCGGCTCGACCGGCGTCTCCGTGGAAGTCTTGATCGATGAAGCTGCCAATCAGTTCAAGCGGGCCTGCACTCTCCGTTCCGACGAGTGGAGCGGCTGGCGGCTTGGCGAGCGCGTGGCATCCATCTGGGGCAACCCGCAAATCCGAACGGATTGGAAAGGGCGTTTGCGCCGCGCGCTGTTGAGCCGGAATTACGCCTACCTCGACACGCTCAAGATGGACGAGGCGGCGATGGGCAATTTTGCCGACGCCTTGGTCAGCAAGCCGCCTTCGCTGTTGTTCGGCCATGCCCACTCGCTGCACCTGTTCGCCGCATATCTCAAGGCGAAACGCCCAAACGCCGCCATTCACCCGCGGGCCATCATCTCCTCCTGCATGGTGCTGTACGACTGGGAACGCCGCACGATCGAAGAAGTGTTCCATTGCCCGGTGACTAATCGTTACGGGTGCGAGGAAGTGAGTCTAATCGCCTGCCAGTGCGAGCGCCACGAGGGGTTGCACGTCAATGCCGACGGCATCTACCTTGAGGTGCTTCGGCCCGACGGCACGCCCTGCCCGCCGGGCGAACCGGGTATGATCGTCGTGACAGACCTCGTGAACCGGGCCATGCCGATGATTCGCTACCAGGTGGGCGACATGGGCGTGCTGGCCGACCGGCAGTGTCCTTGCGGTCGAGGGCTGCCGCTATTGGAGCGGATCGAGGGCCGCGTGGCCGACTACGTGGTCACTCCCCGCGGCGAGTTGATCTCGGGCATTTCGCTGACCGAGAACTTCGCCGTCATGGTGCCGGGGCTTGCCCAATTGCAGATTGTCCAGGAGGAGGTCGATCGGTTCCTGTTTCGCATCGTCAAGGGGCCGGATTTCGGCCCGGCAAGCCTCGATACGATCGGACGGCTGGTGGCCGAGCGGTTCGGTCCCGAGGTCCGCTACGAGTGTGAATACGTCGATCGCATCCCCCAAGAGCCTTCGGGCAAGTACCGGTTCTGTATCTCGAAAGTCAAAAATCCGTTCACCGCGGCATCGTCGCGATAATTTCTTATGCCACCGACCGTTAGCGTAATCACCGCCACTTACAACTACGGCCGCTACCTGGGCGGCGCGATCGAGTCGGTGTTGGCCCAAACCTTCTCCGATTGGGAAATGATCGTCGTCGACGACGGCTCGACGGATGATACGTCGGAGGTTATACGACCCTACTTGGACGATTCGCGCATTCAATACCATCACACTGAAAATTGCGGTCAGCCCGCGGCCGAAAACACGGGAATACGGCTTTCACGCGGTCATTTTATCGCATTTATCGACGCTGATGATCTTTGGTTGCCAAAAAAACTCGAAACTCAACTGCCAATGTTCGGCATCAAGCCTGAGATAGGAGTAGTATACACCCGGCGTCTGACAATCAACCCCGAAGGCACGTTGATTCCTATGGCAAAACGTCAATTGTTTCGCGGCAAAATACTTAAACAATTATTCCGCAACAATTTTGTTACTTTTTCCTCGTCGGTTGTTCGTCGCACGGTCTTTGATGATGTAGGGTTGTTCGACGAAGAATGTAGACATGCCAGCGACTATGAATTATGGTTGCGGGTTGCCATGCGTTACGAATTCGATTATGTCGACGTGCCGTTGGTTAAATACCGCACCGGCCACGCCAACCTCACCAGTCGGGGAGACGTGCAACTTCTTACAGCGCTTCGCATCATGGACCGTTTTCTAAACGAATATGGTGGACGCAACCATCTTGATTCGTCATGGGTCCGTAGATGTTATGCCGAAACATACCTGCATTTGGGCCAAGTGAAGGCGCGCAAGTCGCGGATTGCGGCCCTGCCGTGGTATCTGCGGGCGATCGCATTGCTTCCAACGTACTGCGAAGCCTGGAAGGGACTCGTGGCGATTTTCGTGCCGCATTCACTTCGCCAAGCTGCCCGCCGCGCTGCAACAAGAATCGGTTGAAGGATGAAAGGATCCGTCTCACACAATAAGCGAACACTCCTGCTGAACGCAGCGTGGAACTGGTCGGGCTTTGCCACGACGGTAGTCGTCACGTTTGTAGTATGCCCGATTTATATCCGCAGCCTTGGCGACGAGCGTTACGGAATCTGGTCGCTGGTCGAGGTGACGGTCGCCTATTTCGCGCTGCTCGATCTGGGCATCGGCGCTTCGATTGTCCGCTACGTTGCCAAGTTCGAGGCACTTGAGGACCGGGACCGACTGAACCGGATATTCAGCACCACATGCGCAATTTTCATCGCCGCCGCGTGTCTGACATTGACAGTCTCCGCTGGTTTGGCCTTCTTGTGGGAGAGGCCGCTGGGAGTCCCCGCCGAACTATCCGTGGACACACGTTGGCTTTTGTTCTTGCTGGGCTGCAATGTCGCCGTGGAACTGGTGGCGGGGGTTTTTGGAGCGGTGCTTCTGGGCCTCGGCCGCTTTCCGGCGCGTGTCACTGTTGACATCGTACTGCGTATCGCCGGCGCGGCTGTGATGGTAACCGTTCTCTGGGCGGGTTACGGGCTGCTGGGCATAGCGATTGTGTGTCTTGCCGCCACGCTGATAAAAGGACTCCTTCTGGCTTTACTTGCTCGGCACTATCTTCCCGATCTGCGATTCTCACCGTCTTTGATCGGCATGGACACGTTCCGCATTATTCGCGGGTATAGCTTCCTTGCGTTCGTGGCAATGATTGCAGGACGGATTTCGTTCTCCACGGACGCCATCGTAATCGGAGCCTTTCTTTCCCCGGAATACATTACCTACTTCGTCGTTGCAGCGCGCCTGACCGAATACGCTAAGAGTTCAGTCGCTTCGCTCACGTCCGCGCTTACTCCCGCGGTCAGCACGTTGCATGCGCGGGGAAACATGGACGCCATTCGAGCTGCCTTCCTGCGGGCCACACGCCTAGTCCTATGGGTCTCGCTGCCGGTACAAGCAGGGTTTCTCGTTCTCGGCAAACCGTTCCTCACGCTTTGGCTGGGAGAGAGATACGCGGCCCAAAGCTTCCCGGTTCTGGTGATTCTTGCCATATCGCTTGGGTTCAGTCTCTCCCAGGCCACTTCGGGCCGGATCCTTTACGGCCTTGGCGATCTCACTTGGTTTACGGGAAACAGCGTCGCGATGGCCGTGGCGAATCTGCTGATCAGTGTACTACTGGTGACGAAGTATGGTATTGAAGGGGTCGCGTTAGGGACCGCAATCCCCTGCGTCTTGGCAAATGTTGCGCTGGCGCGCCACACCTGCCGCCGGCTGGATGTGCGGTTCGGAGAGTATGTCGTGCGAGCAGTTGGCGTACCTTTGTTGTCCATCGGCGTTGCCGTTGCTATGTGGTTAGTACTGATTTGGATACATCCGATAACGACTTGGTGCGCATTTTTGCTAACGGGTGCGGTAGGCACAGCGTCTTACGCTGCGATCGGTTGTCTGGTGGAGGTGGGGTTTGGATCGGCATTGGTTTCGCATTTCGCGCGCTGCGCCGGTGGCACTGGAGACGTCGGGAACTCTGGCACGACCGGGGACTAGACCGCTATGCCGTACAATTCATTCAATTGTGCCGTCGTCATCACAGCCTTCAACCGCGCGGCATTCATCCGCGCGGCGGTTGATTCGGCGCTGTCGCAGACCTGCCCCCCCAACGAGGTCATCGTGGTCGACGACGGATCAACGGATCGGACGGCGCAGATCGTCTCCGCGTACGCTCCGGCGGTGCATCTAATCCGCATCGAGAACAACGGTGTTGGCCAGACCCGCCCTTTGAACATCGGCATCGCCGCCGTGCGAGCGGAGTACGTCATGCTCTTGGATTCCGACGACCGTCTCCATCCGAGGGCGGTGGAGCGCCACATGCGAGTTATTGGAGCCCGCGCCCGGATCGGGCTCGTGTCCTGCAATTTTGTACAAGAGATTCACAGCCGCAATGGCGGTGTAAAGCGGACGGCCAATGTAGCGAGCTTGGTTCAACAGTGCAAGAAAGAAGTTCTCGACCACGCGACGTATTTGATCCATGCCCACGAGGCCTATGCCGCGCTGTGCCGCGGGAATTTTCTGCGAAGCTGCTCGGGAAATTCGTTCCCAAAGCGGGTGTGGGAGGAGGTGCATGGGTTCGACGAAACAATTCGGACTTGCACCGACATGAATTTTTTCTTCCGCGTGTTGAAACGGTATGATTTGGTCTACATTGACGAGCCGCTCCGTACGTTGATATGCCACAATGCCAATGTGTCCCATGCGAACATTACGCGGAAGAACGTTCCTGCCATCCACATGGATCACCTGCAAGTGCTTTACCGGGAGTTGAGAGGGGCTGACTCTTCCGAGCACCGTAGACTGCTGAAACAGCGCATCCGCGAATCGTTGTTTGAACTAGCGTATGGGCTTCGCAAGTCAGGCGACTACCGAGGATCGCTGGATGCATGTTTCCGCTATATCGCGTCGGGCGGTAGTCTGGCGAGTGGGTTGATCGCGGTCGTGAAAGTTCCTGCTTCTTGGCTGCAGGAGAAGGTTGCAAATTGAACAGGAACCCCGATTCGGCCCGAGTCTCCTTCCTTCAGGAGTTTACAGCCAGAATCAGCGCGACCCTCCCAGTGATCGGCTCACGGGTGCTTCCGGTACACGCGAAATGGCAAGTCGCTCGTTTCGTTCTTGCGGGGGGATCCCGAAAATGCAAAGGGCAGTTGCTCATCCCCGTGGGCCGTGGTTGCCTGTTTCTCGACGCGCAGGAGAAGGCCGACTTCGACACGTTTTGGGAGATCTTCGTTCGGCAGGACTACGAGACGAATTATCAGGGTGCGGTGGTAGTCGATGTTGGGGCGCATAAGGGTTGTTTTTCCGCGTATGCCCTTCTCAAGAAGGCTAGGGCCGCATTCTGTTTCGAGCCCGAAGAGCGGAACTTCGCGGCACTGACCCAATCGGCGGCCTCGTTTCGGGCGGCACGGGTTCCAGTAACCATTTACGAGGCGGCCGTGGCTGCGGTCTCCGGGGATGTCGATTTCTATGTGACCAACCAGTCTTGGTCGCATTCGCTGGTCCCGCGCGCCGACCGTCAGATCGTAGCAGTGAAACGCGTACGGGCAATTGCTCTGACGGATATCATCGAGGAAGTACGCGGTCTATCGCAGAAACATCCCATCATACTGAAGATGGACATTGAAGGGGCTGAGTACGACGTTCTCATGAATACACGCCCTACAGTCTTGTCAAGGGTGGCGGAAATGTTCGTTGAGGTCCACAGCCCTGCAAAAATTGACCAAGGCCAATTATTTGGTCACCTTGCTGCCGCCGGATTCCATCGCCGATTATCGCGGAACTCAGCCGTGTGGCACGTTGTGCAGGCCGGACGCACTTAACCGTGAGCACCCTGCCATTCAGGGGGCGCTTTGGCAAAGTCACAGCGTTTCCATCTGGTGGTGACCGTAGGCTCAGGGCCAATGGAACGCCTCACTTGTATCCTGGCAGGGCGAGGATGCGCTTTAGCAGCGATGCGCGCTGGCTAGATAAACGGGCGTCTGGAGGATAGCCGTAGCTGCCTACAAACTCGTTCCAGCCGATCCCTTCTTTCAATCCGCCCACCTCGGGCAGGAAATCCCCGACGGAAAAACTATCCTCCAGGCGGGATAGAGGTATCTTGCCTTTGCCGACGGCAACGGCA
>JAUWPQ010000113.1 GCA_030611515.1 Planctomycetota bacterium
AAAATCGACCTTAACCTGAATAACACCTTATGCTTGTGGCGACAGGTCGCAAAACTTTTCGCATTGCCCCTCCTGCGAGGTATGGGCAACGAGGTCATTCTACCAGCCGGAAACGCCTAGAAAAAGGCTGTTTTCTGGCCGCCGGTATTTATGCACTTTTTCGCCAGGGGCTATGGCGGGTGCAAAAACGCCTTATCGGGGTCTGCAAAGGGTTGAAACCAGCGGAAAATCCGTCGGACTCGGGCGGTTTCCGAGAGGTTTTCGCAACGGCCTACGGAAGCGGACGCGGGAGCGTCCGGGCAGTGTGTTCCCATGCGGAGCATGGGAACAAGATGGGAAAATAGTGTGTTCCCACGCGGAGCATGGGAACAAGATGGAATCACTTTGGGGATTCGTCGGCGAAGACCGTCACATCGCGGGGCGTGACGTATACCGTGTTTCCGACGGAGAGGTTCAACGAGCGGAAACGCTCTTGCGTCAGTTCGGCGCAGAGCGGCTCGCCCGAGGCGGCCCTCAGTTCCAGCCGCACGTTCGGGCCGGCGGAATGGATCCGCGTGACCACGGCCTGCAGCGAGGGTTGGCCGTTCCGCTCAACATCCACGTCGAGTTCGTGCGGGCGGACGAAGACCCGCGCCGGTTGAGTCGACGCGCCGGCGTGTTCGGGCCAGTCCCAGGCCATAGTGGAGAAATGGACCTTGTCGCCCTCCAACCGCCCGTGGAAAAAGTTCACTTGTCCCATGAATTTCACCACGAACTCCGTGGCCGGGCGGTGGAAGACCTCGTCGGGCGTACCGATCTGCTCGATCCGACCCTCGTTCATCACCAGCACCCGGTCGGCCAACTCCAGGGCCTCGTCCTGATCGTGAGTGACGAACACGCTGGTCAGGTGTATCTCGTCGTGCAGCCGGCGGAGCCACTGCCGCAGCTCCTGGCGGACCCGGGCGTCGAGCGCGCCGAACGGCTCGTCCAACAACAGCACCTTAGGCTCGATGGCCAGCGCCCGGGCCAGGGCGACCCGCTGCCGTTGTCCGCCGGAGAGTTGGTGCGGATAGCGGTTGGCCATGCTTTCGAGTTGCACGAGTTTCAGCAGCCGCAGGACTTTGTACTTAACGAGATTCCGGCTCGGCCGCAGTCGTTTCGGCCGCACGCGCAGCCCGAAGGCCACGTTCTCGAAGACGGTCATCTGTCGGAACAGGGCGTAGTGTTGGAAGACGAATCCGACCCGGCGGCTGCTTACCCTTCGCCGGGCGACGTCTTCGTCGTGGAAGAGGATGGCCCCGCTGCCCGGGTCCGGCTCCTCCAGCCCGGCGATGATCCGCAGCAACGTGGTCTTGCCGGAGCCGGACGGTCCCAGCAGGGCCACCAACTCGCCGGTCGCCACGCCGAGACTCACATCCCGCAGCGCCGCAAAGGTGCCGAAGGTTTTCGTGATGTTGCGGACCTCGATGCCCATCGTTCAATCTCCCGTGTAACCTTGTTCTTCCGGCGTTAGTTGTTCGCCGGTCTTCCATTGCAGCACCGACTTGAGCACCAGCGTGACCAGCGCCAACAGCGCCAGCAGCGACGCCACGGCGAAGGCGGCGGTGGTGTTGTACTCGTTGTAAAGCACCTCGACGTGCAGCGGCATGGTGTTCGTCTCGCCGCGGATGTGTCCCGAGACGACCGAGACGGCCCCGAACTCGCCCATTGCCCGGGCGTTGCATAGAATCACGCCGTAAAGCAGTCCCCACTTGATGTTTGGCAGCGTGACCCGTCGAAACGTCTGCCAGCCGCTGGCGCCGAGCAGCCGGGCGGCCTCTTCCTCCTCGGTCCCCTGGGCCTGCATCAGCGGAATCAGTTCGCGGGCAACGAACGGAAAGGTGACGAACAAAGTCGCCAGCACGATGCCCGAGACCGCGAAGACGACGTGTATGCCGCGGGCCTCCAACCATGGGCCGAGCCAACCCTGACGGCCGAACAACAACACGAGAACCATCCCGGAAATGACCGGCGAAACGCTGTACGGCAAGTCGATCAGCGTAATCAGTACGCTCTTGCCGAAGAACTGGAACTTGGCGATCGCCCAGGCCGCGGCTACTCCAAACACCGTGTTGACCGGCACGGCGATCAGGGCGACCAGCAGCGTCAAGCGGATGGCCGACAGCGCGTCGCTATCGCCGAGCGAGCGGACGTACATCGCCCAGCCGCGACTGAGCGCCTGGGCGAACACCGCCGCCAGCGGCATTGCCAGAAACAGGCCGAGAAACGTCAACGAAACTCCGATCAACAACCAGCGGACCCAGCGGGATTCGGTGGTGGCGGCCGCGGCTCGACAGCGGATGTTTTCGGTGTGTTTCATCGTTGTAGTACCGACCATGTTCCTCGCGTTTAGCCCCGGCGTCCACGCCGCCGTACCGGCGGCGGCTAAACTTACTACGCCGCGTACCGACGGCTCCACCACTGCACGATATTGATGAACAGCAACACCGCGAACGACGCCCCCAGCGCGACCACTGCGATGGCCGCCGCCTCGGCATAGTTGTATTGCTCCAGTTTGGTCATTATCAACAGCGGCACGATCTGGGTCTTCATCGGCAAGTTGCCGGAGATGAAAACCACCGAGCCGTACTCACCCAGTGCCCGGGCGAAGGCCAGCGCGAAGCCCGTCAACAGCGCCGGCATGATCGCGGGAAAGATCACCCGGACGAACGTCTGCAAGCGCGTGGCCCCAAGACTCGCCGCGGCCTCCTCGATCTCCACGTCCATATCTTCCAACGCCGGCTGCAACGTGCGTACCACGAACGGCAGGCCGATGAAGGTCAGCGCCACCATGATGCCGAGCTGCGTGTAGGCCACTTCGATGCCCAGCGGGTCAAGCCAACGGCCGATCCAGCCGTTGGGCGCGTAGATCGCCGTCAGGGCGATGCCCGACACGGCCGTCGGCATGGCGAACGGCAGATCGACCATAGCGTCGACGATATTCTTGCCTGGAAACGAATAACGCACCAACACCCAGGCCACCGCCAGCCCGAACACGGCGTTGACCGACGCCGCGACTAGCGACGCGCCGAAGGTGATCTTGTAGGAGGCCACCACCTGCGGGTCGGTGACCGCCGCGTAGAATTGATCCCAGCTAATCGTGGCCGACTTAAGCAGCAAACCAGCCAGCGGAATCAGCACGATCAGGCTCAAATAGAACAGCGTAAAGCCCATCGTCAGGCCGAAACCGGGCAGAATACTGTGTTGCTTGAGAGTCATGTGAATAAGAAACTATCTCAATATGTGGCACAGCCGCCCTCGGCTGTGCAGAGCAAATGGCACCGCCGAGGGCGGCTGTGCTACATTTCTGACGCGACCAACGGTCGCGGCTTTATGTTAGGGTTTGTAAATCTGATCGAACACGCCGCCGTCGTTGAAATGCTCGGCCTGCGCCTTCTCCCAACCGCCGAATACCTCGCGGACGGTGAACAGTTTGACCTTTGGGAATCGCTTCATGTACTCTTCCGGCACCCCTTCCGCGTTGCGCGGGCGATAGTAATGTTTGGCGGCCAACGTCTGGCCCTCGGACGAGTAGAGGTGTTTCAAGTAGGCCTCGGCCACCGCGCGAGTGCCGTGCCGCTCGGCCACCTTGTCCACCACCGCCACGCTCGGCTCGGCGAGAATGCTGATCGACGGGACCACGATCTCGAACTTATCGGGCCCCAACTCGTGGATCGAGAGAAACGCCTCGTTCTCCCAAGCCAGAAGCACGTCGCCGATTCCCCGTTGCACAAAAGTCATCGTCGAGCCGCGGGCGCCGGTGTCGAGCACTTTAACGTGCTGAAAAATCTCCTTGACAAACTCTTTGGCCTTTTCGTTCGCCTTGGCCACGGCGTCGGCCGATTTCGGATCGTGTAGTTTGCTCAGATCGCCCAACTCGCGTTTGAGCATGTAGCCCCAGGCGGCCAAGTAGTTCCAGCGCGCCCCGCCCGAGGTCTTCGGGTTGGGAGTGATAACCGACACATCCGGCTTGACCAGATCGTTCCAATCTTTGATCCCCCTGGGGTTTCCCTTGCGCACCAGAAAGACGATCGTAGAGGTGTACGGAGCGCTGTTGTTCGGCAGCCGCGATTGCCAATCCTTAGGCATCAGGCCGGCCTTCCGCCGAATCGCATCGACATCGTAGGCCAGCGCCAGGGTGACCACGTCTGCCTCGAGTCCGTCGATCACGCTTCGGGCCTGTTTGCCCGACCCGCCGTGCGACATGCGGACGTCGAGCGTTTGTCCCGATTGCCGGGCCCAATGCTCCGCGAAAACCCGGTTGAACTCTTCATAGAGTTCGCGGGTCGGGTCATACGAGACGTTGAGAATCTTGACGGCGTTCGGATCGGACGACCGTCGGCAGCCGCCGGCAAACACGGCAATCGAGACCAGGGCGATTGAGAACAATCCAAAGGCGACGAACGGACGTAAAATCATGTGCGGTTTCCTTTGCATGGCTAATAGGAGGCGTCTCCAGACGCCGATGGCACGGGGTGTGCATCAGATGACGTATTTCCAGTAACGCAACTATCGTGCCCAGCCGGGAATCGCGTCAGTTCACGGGGAAAAACTATGAAATCGGCCGGATTGAGGCGATTTGACGCCACGAGCCGTCATATACGACGGACTGATGCCGTAATATATGGTAGAATTACTGTGTAATGCTACGGGAAACTGGTTGACGAAAGCCGGTGCTTGGGATCCGATATGGAACGCTTTCAACGAGTGCTGCTGGGCGTTTGGCAAGAGGCCTGCCGGCATATCGAGATCGGCCAATCGACCGCCAATATCGCCGCCATGCTGGTTCGGCACGTACCGATCGAGCAGATTTTGGTCCGTCGGATCGACGCCCAGCGGTCGGCGTTGGAGACGGTCGCCGTCGGGCCGGCGGGACCGGAACGTTGTCCGACCGATGCGCGTAGCGAGTGCTCGCCGGCCGAGCTGGAAGCGTTGCTGGCGTGGTGTCGCGAAGGAAAGGTAGCTTGTCTTCGCGGCGGGAAATCGTCGAGCGGCGATTTGCCGGTCGACAAAATTGTGCCCGGCCGGCATCAGAGAGACATGCTGATCGGACCGTTGGGCGACAGGACCGGACACTGCGGCGTGTTGATCTTCATCGCGACGAAGGACCGCGCCTTCGATCCGAAGCACGTCGAGTTGGCTCAATTGCTTATCGAACCGTTCGCCGTCGCGCTGGAGAACGACCTGCGGTTGCGGGAGATGGCCGCGCTCCGCGAGGCCGCCGAGGCAGACAACCGATCGCTGCTGATGCGGCTGGGAAGGAAATCGCTCGGCGAGACGATCGTCGGCGCCGACTCGGGGTTATGCGCGGTCATGGAGCGGGTCGAGTTGGTCGCTCGATCCGACGCCCCGGTGCTGATCTTCGGCGCGACGGGGACGGGCAAGGAGCTTATCGCCCGGGCGATACACAACCGCTCGTCGCGCTGTCAAGGTCCGTTCAATCGGGTCAACTGCGGGGCGATACCGCCGGAACTGATCGACACGCAACTGTTCGGCCACGAGCGGGGCGCCTTCACCGGCGCCGTTGGGGGCCGGCGCGGGTGGTTCGAGCGGGCCGACGGCGGAACGCTGTTTCTCGACGAGATCGGTGACTTGCCCCCGGCCGCACAGGTCCGCATGTTGCGCATCCTTCAAGACGGCTGGATGGAACGAGTCGGGGCCGAAAAACCGATCAACGTCGACGTGCGGATCGTCGCCGCCACGCACTGCGACCTGGCGCGGATGGTGGCCGAGGGGTCGTTCCGCGAGGACTTGTGGTATCGGATCGCCGTGTTTCCGATCGTGCTGCCTCCGTTGCGCGAGAGGCGGGAGGACATCGCCAAGCTGGCCGTCCATTTCGCCGGACGCGCGGCCACACGGTTCGGACTGGCCCCGGTTGCGCCGACGGCCGAAGACCTGGCAATGTTGGCCGCCTATCCTTGGCCGGGAAACGTGAGGGAATTGGCCGCCGTGATCGACCGGGCCGCGATACTCGGCGACGGAAAGCGGTTGGACGTGGCCACCGCGGTGGGCGTCGGCGCCGACTCGCCAACCGCGGGTTGGGGCGGCAGTTCAACTACCGCCCCAGCGGAAAGTTCAACTCTGGGTTGGAGCGGCAGTTCAACCGCTGCCTCAACCGCCGCCGCGCCGCGAGAGGTTGCGGAAATCGATGCGCTCGAAACCATCGTCCGCAGGCATATCGAGGTGGCGCTGACCGCCGCCGGTGGACAAATCGAAGGACGCCGCGGCGCAGCCGCCATGTTGCAGATCAATCCCCACACGTTGCGGGCGAGGATGCGAAAACTCGGCATCCAGTGGTCCAGATTCCGCGGCAAGCAGTGAGGGGGGACGAGGGGCGGGGGACGGGGGCGGGTAGTTCACGCCCTACTGCCGACTACTTATGAACACCAGTTCATGATGTCAGTCGAACGCCCGCCGGCTGCGACCGGCGGGGTTGAAAATTGCCACGCTTCTCCCCACGACCACAGTCGCGGGGCGTTTTCCGCCGCGGTATTGTTTTTCTCGGCGGCAATGTACGTGCTCGATTTGCGTCCCTCAATCAAAAACAGTAAAATGGCCACAAAGGCTCGGTAAATCTGCGATAAAAGGCATTAGATGATGAATTACATTAAAATTGCCCGTCCGCTACGACTCGTGGCCGTGCTGTTCCTCACGACGGCCGTGGTTCTATCGCTCGGCAGCGCCGCCCTGGCAGCGAAGAACGTGATCCTCATGGTCTCCGACGGCGCGGGATTCAGTACCTGGATGGCGACGGATATGTATCAGGGCAAACTCGGTAAACAGGTGTACGACCAGCCCGGCTGGATCAGACTCGGCTGCACTACCTTTCCCTTGAACCACTCGAGCAAGCCCACCGGCGACGACAAACAAGACCGGCGAATCGTCTACGATCCGACGAAGGCCTGGGACGCCGCGCCGCGGAGCGCGAAGCCGGGCTTCGCCGGATACGAATATCTGAAAACGACCGCCACCGACTCGGCCGCCTCGGGCACCGCACTGGCCACCGGACGGAAGACCTACAACGGGGCCATCAACTGGTCGAACGCGGACCGGTCGATGCGCGGGCAGACGATCGCCGAGATCGCCAAGACGCGGGGCAAGTCGGTGGGAGTGGTCGCCAGCGTGCCCTGGAGCCACGCCACGCCCGCCGCGCTCGGCGGCGCACACAATCGACGCCGGGGCAATCTCGCCGAAATCGCCAACGAGATGCTCGATGCCGACTGGCTGGACGTAATCATGGGGGCGGGCAACCCCGATTACGACAACGACGGTGTTCCGATCCCCGTTGGCAAGCGACGCGATTACAGATACGTCGGCGGCGAAGAGACGTGGAAAGGGTTGAAGTCGGGCAAACACGGCTGGAAGTTGATCGAGAGCAAGGCCGATTTCGAGGCCCTGGTTTCCGGCCTCACGCCGCCGAAGGTGTTGGGCACCGCCCAGGTCGCCGCCACCTTGCAGGAGAGACGCGGCAGCGGCCGGACAATCATTGCATACACCGACGTGAAAGGCGCAGCGCCGCCGGATGTCCCGTTCATCCCCAGCGTTCCCACGCTGGCCACGATGACCAAGGCCGCCCTGAACTGCCTCGACGACAACCCCGACGGCTTCTTTCTGATGATCGAGGGCGGGGCCGTCGATTGGGCAAACCACGCCAACAGACCTCGCCGGATGATCGAAGAGCAAACCGACTTCGTCCACGCCGTCGAGGCGGTCGTCGCTTGGATCAGCTCGCACGGCGGCTGGGACGAGACCTTGCTGATACTCACGGCCGATCACGATTGCGGCTTGATCTGGGGACCGGAGTCAAAGACCACGGCCTTCGCCCCGATCCGCGACCGTGGGCCGGGCAAAATGCCGGGGCTTCTATATCACTCCGGCGGACACAGCAACAGCCTCGTCCCGCTTCTGGCCCGCGGGCCGGGCAGCCGCCGTTTTGCCGACTTGCTCAAGGGCCAGGACGAGAGGGCCGCCGCCGTTTGGCGATTCTCCGGCCGATACGTCGACAACACCGACATCTTCACGGTGATGAAAGGCGAAGTGATCGGAATCAAGTATTGGGGGATCGATTATCCACCCAACCCCATGATGCCAAGAGGAGGTGGTTTTGGGCCGAAGGCCCCAAGTTCTCCCGGCCCAGAGCAGCGCCCCGGGGAGTAGGTATGCTGAGACTCCCAGTTTCTTATTCTTCTTCTCCCTTGCATCAGGGTTCCTGGAGCTTCGAGACGGCAGCGTAGGCTGTCAGTTCCGCGACGGCCTGGTCGAGGTCCGTTTCAATCCGAATCGTTTTGCTCACCTTGCCGGGCTGATCTGCCGCCACAAACGTCACCGGAATCAGATGAATCTTCTTTGGCCCGTCATCTCGGGGTATCTCGATTTTCAGGCAAGCGCACTCGGGCTTCACCGCGAGGATGCGGAAGGGTGTTTTGGCGCGAACGACAATCTGCTTTGTCACAGTCCCGCCCGGCGGTATCACCCCCAAAAACAGCGTGGCTGGGCTGACTGTGACGGCCGACATTACCCGTCCCTGGACCAAAACGGGAATCTGACTCTGGCCTGCATCGTTGGTGATGAGCAAGAGGTGTTCCCGGACGTGACCTGGCGGGGAGTCCTCGGACAGTCGAACGCGGAGTGTATAGACGACACGATTCGCGCTTCGCAAGGTTTCTATCGCTTCCACCGTCAAATGCGGATTTCCACTCTTTACGTCAATGATCTTCCAGTCGTCACGCCCATAGTAAGTGACCGATAGTTGTCTCTCGGCCGGCGACCGGTGGTCGATGTCTCCCAGTGAAATACACGCTGGTTCCAGCACCAAGTCGCTGCGGACAATGACCTTTACCTGCAACTGGACTTCAGCGGGTTGGGGGCGGTCGAACCTGACCGTGATTGTTGCTTCCTGTTGCCCCAAGAACGAATCGCTATTGATGCGAGCGACAATGACGCCCCGCTCATAGGTTTTCAGCGATGGCTGCTTGATGGAAACACTCGTACACCCACAATTCGATCTAGCGGCGGCAACATGCACCTCGGCAAGGTACTTGTTGGTGAAGACGAACTCGTATTCCGCTTTAGAGCCACGTGCAATCGTGCCGAAGTCGTGGCTTCTGACCTCGAACATTTCCCGCGCCCACTCCTGGGCTTGGGCCACTGCGCCCATGCAAGCCAACAGGAACGCGGCCGGAACGACTGCTCGCATCATAGCACCTGAAAAACGTATTTGAGCGCGAAGTAGATGCCCGCCAGCACGAAGACCCAGCCGGTGATCTGCCGCGCCCACCACTCGATCTTTGAGAGCACATTGTACGTCTTGCCAACCGACTGGGCGCTGTAAGCCAACAGAAACGCAACCAGCAAAACCGGCACCGCGGTACCGATGCCATAGATCAGCGGTAGAACAACGGTGGCGCCGGGCAAGGATGCCTCGGGGAGACTGATGCCGATCTTGGCCAGGACGGCGGTAATAGCGCCGGCCTCGGAACCCAAAATGAGAGCGACCAAACCAAAAAACCACGCGGCCGACGTGGGGCAAAAGGCGACTGCGAAAAGCACGCCCAACGGCAGCGCACCCCAGATTCCCATTGCGTCGACCCTTTTCTGCATTCCTTCAGTCATCACCGCTCCACCGCTGCTGACGCTAATCAGTCCCACGAGGAACATTCCCAGGAGCAAGAAGATGGGCGCGAGAACCAGATGCATGTACTTCTGGAGAAACAGAGACACGGCCGGAATCGACATCGCCGTGGTTGTCAGCAGCACGGCCAGAACCAGATAGAGCAGACACCGTCCCAACGTGTAGAGGAGCCCGGCGGCGATCACCCAACGCGAATCGCCCACGTTTCGGCCGACGTAGGAGATCGCCGCGATGTTCGTCGCCAGCGGACAGGGACTGATCGACGTCAACACGCCCAAGTACAACGCCGCGCAGGCATAGAGCAGGTAGGCCGTCATTTCAGATATTCTTGAACGTTGCTCCGCACGTATTCGGTGAACGCCGCCTTATCGCGGACCTTCGCCCAAATCTCCGTCAGATTCTTGTATCCCACGACCTTGTTGCCGACGACGTGGGTAACGATCAACGCGGGACCACTGACTTTGTAACCCTTGGTCAGTGCGGAGTTCTTTTCGTCCTGGAAATCAATGTAATGGAACGCGACCTTGCCGTCGCTGGTCTGTTGAGCGAATCCAGTTTTGACCGCTTCCTCGGAGTAGCTCCCCATTTTCAAACAAGTCGGGCAGCGCTTGGTGCGATGGAAGTACATCACCATGACACGGTCGGCGGGCGAGCCGGCTTCGGCGAAGGCGCCGGCCGCCAGAACCGCTTGTGGAAGCACAAAAGCACAGAAAGCTACAACACCAAGGACAAGAAGAGCGATGGAATCACGTTTCATAACTTTGGTCTCCTCCAGATATTGCTGGGCAACAAGGTTTCTACCGTGGAATCGGAATAGTCGGCAACCCCTGGAAGGGCAGACTTTCGTCGGTCGAAATCGGAGCCTTTGACTCCTCGCCTTGAGGCATCGTTGGTCGTCCCTCAGGCACAAGCATCCGCTCGATTTCTCCGCGCACGTACTTCGTGAAAGCGGGCTTATCGCCCACCAGCGCCCAAACCTTGTCCAATCGCTTCCAATTCTGGACTTGACCGTCCTTCATTTCCGCCAACACGACGACAGGTATCTGAATCTCGAACTTTGTCGCCAACGGCTTGGCCGCGGGTTGTTCGTAGTTCACGATTTTCCAGATCACTTTCCCATTGCCCAATTGCGAAGAAAAACAGGTCTGAACCGTCTCTTGTGCCTGCGACTGAATGGAGCGGCAGGTAGGACATCGTGTATTGGAATGGAAATAGTAAACAACCAAGCCATCGTTGACCGTCTCGGCCGTGGTCGAAGCACTTGGCGCAGCCGCAATTCCACCTTGACCTCGCAGCGCTCGGAGTTCTTCGACGATGCTTGCCAGTTGCGGTTCCAGTCGAGCGGCGGCTTGAGAGTCAAGCGAGCGAGCGATCAAGACAACGAGTGTCGCCGAAAACAACGAAATCAGACAGACGGCCGCCGCGTTTTTCAGTTCCATGCCGATGTTCCTTTATTCCAGCAACTGCTTGATGTCCTCCGGCGAGAGCACCTTGCCCGACGATTTTACCTCTCCGTCGATCACCAAGGCCGGCGTCATCATTACGCCAAAGCTCATCATCTGATTTATGTCCGTCACTTTTTCCACGGTCGCCTCGACGCCTGCCTGCTGGACCGCTGCCTCGACGTTTTCCTTCAGTTTGGCGCATTTGGAGCAACCGGGGCCTAGAACCTGTATCATTTTCATATTAGTCCTCCCACAATCCTATATGGCAAAATATACTCACACAAGGAACCAACCGAACGCCACGCCGGCGATTGTGCTCATCAACACGGTCAACGCCACGAACACGGCGGTTTTTCTGAACCCGATCACGCTGTAAATAACCGCGATGCTGGGCAGCGACAGCGCCGGCCCGGCCAGGAGCAGCGCCAGGGCGGGCCCGCGGCCCATCCCCAACCCCAACAGGGCCTGCAAAATTGGAATCTCGGTGAGCGTGGCGAAATACCACATGCCGCCGATCATCGAGGCCACGAGGTTGGCGCGGAAGCTGTCGCCGCCGACCCAACCGGCGACGATTTCCTCGGGAATCAGCGCGCCGACGAACCCGGTAACGAACACGCCGCCGAACAACAGCGGAATGATCGACTTGGAGAAGCTCCAGGTCTGGCCCATCCACTCGGCAAGCTCCTGCCGGTCGAACCACATCCCGACCATCGCCAACACCGCCAGAAAGCAGGCCCCGGAAAAATACCAGCGGTGGTGGAATATCCAGACGGCCCATCGGTAGTTCTCGGGCGTCCAGTCCCGCTCCGAAACAATCTCCGCGGTGCTGAGCGTGAGTTTCGCCCCCTTGTTCAACTCGCCAAGCGGTTCTTCCAGTTGTACGCGGTACATCTCGCCGGTCTTTTGCAACACGGTGACGTGCATCCGCCGGCCGTCTTCCATCTCCAGAATCGTCTGGCTCGGACTGGCCCAGTCGCTGAAGACCAGAAAGGCAATCATGCAGACGAAGAAGATCGCGGTCTGCCACAGGCTTCGTTTGGCCGGGGGCGGGTCGGGCAACGCCATCACGGTGGCCGTCCGTGCTTCGTCTTCCTTGCGGAAAATGACCGCCATGATCAATCCGATGACGACCGCGAAGACGACCGAACCGATGATCCGTGCAACACCTAGATCGAAGCCCAGCACCCGCGCGGTGAGAAATATGGCCATGACGTTGATGGCCGGTCCGGAGTATAGAAACGCCGATGCCGGCCCAAGCCCCGCCCCGACCCGGTAGATGCCGGCAAACATCGGCAGCACGCTGCACGAGCAGACGGCCAGCACCGTGCCGGAAGTAGACGCCACGCCGTAGGCTTCGATTTTGTTGGCCTTCGGTCCCAAGTGCCGCAGCACCGCCTCCTTGGAGAAAAACACGGCAATCGCCCCGGCAATGAACATCGCCGGAACCACGCACGCCAGGGTATGATACTGGGCATACCACTGGAGCATGAAGAACGCCTCCATGATGGCGCCCTGAATCTTCGGACTGGCGAAGTTCAGAAAATACGCCAGCAGGAAGACGGTTGTCAGTCCGGCGAAAATCCACAGTTCCTTTTTCATCCGATTCTCACCTCAATAATTCCATCCGTTCCTTGGCGTTGCGCTCGAGTACGGTCTCGACGCAGTCGAAAAAGTTCAGTACGCATTTCACCCGCAGCCGGTAATGGATTTGCGTCCCTCGCCGCTCGTCCTCGACGATGCCGGCCTCCTTGAGGGTCGCCAGATGGCGGGAGACGGTGGACATGTCGGCCCCGACCATCTCGGTCAGCTCACAGACGCAACGTTGTTCGTCGTGCGCCAACTGATCGACGATGAACAGCCGGGTAGGGTGGGCCATCGCCTTGATAATTCTCGCCCGGGCCTCGTATTTGGCGCGTTTTTTGGCGTTCATCAGGAATCTCCCCTCTCCTTTTGGGAGAGGGGCCGGGGGCGGGGGGTCCGGGCAGCCGGCGGTTCGCTTTCTCACTTCATCGGCCGCGTCTATTTGCAAGTTTAGCCAAATATGCAAGAATAGTCAAGGGGAATTAGTTTCTGCTGCGGAAGGGATGGGTGCCATGGGTAAGCGGAGCTTACCCGTGCAGGGTTTCCGCGTTTTCCGGCCCACGGGCAAGCTTCG
>JAUWPQ010000336.1 GCA_030611515.1 Planctomycetota bacterium
CCCCCCCCCCACAAACCGGCGCCCGGGCTTCGGGGGGGGCCCGGTTGGGGGGTGGGGGGGTGCGGGTGGGGGGCACGGGCGGCGCGCCAGTGCGGGCGGCAAGAGAACACTGGCGAGACGCCAGTGCCACCCAGCAGACGGCACACGGAGTGTGCCTGCTACATATTGGTACGCAATTTTGCGCTAACTTTTCAAGAACGCCTCTCGGGCGGGTTTTTTGCGCGCGAGCGGCGTTTTGGGGGCCAATTCAACCCCGCGCATCCAGGTTGATCAACCTGGCGCTTCAGGTTGATCAACCTGGGGTTAAACAGTGCTTACGTCTAAAGCGCGGTCGCAATGCGAAATGAATAGCCCGTGATTTAAGCGGTTCGAGAACATCTTCGGCCCTCGGCGAATCGACGTAAGAATTAAATGGCAAAATCGGGAATTTTTTCCAGTTAATTCAGGCCGGAAAATCGACCGTAACCTGAATAACAACATGGGCTTGTGGCGACGGATCGCGAAACATTTCGCCGGCCCCTGCCGATGGGGTATGTGTAACGAGGTCATTCTACCAGCCGAAAACGCCTGAAAAAGGCTGTTTTCTGGCCGCTTGGATTTTCGCCTTTTTTGCGAGGGGCTATGGCGGGTGCAAAAACCGCTTTTCCTGGTCCGTGGAGGGGTGAAATCGGCGTGAAATCCGTCGGTCGTGGCCGACGCCCCGGAGTTTTCGCAACGGACGCGGGAGCGTCCGGGCAGTGTGTTCCCCCGCAGAGCGTGGGAACAAGGGGGCCGGCTGACCGCCGCCAATCCACTACAGTTCGTATTGGTGAATCCGACCGGTTGTGATAATGTACGAACCCCGCTGGAGAACCGAAGAGCCCTGGCCGACAAGGAAGGAGGCCGAGATGCAGATCGACCAAAGACAGGAGGTCCGGGTCCATATCCGCTGGATGATCCGCCGCGACATGCCCGAGGTGCTGGCCATCGAGGCCGGCGGCTTCGAGTATCCTTGGTGCGAGGACGATTTCATCCGCTGTCTGCGTCAGCGAAACTGCATCGGCATGGTGGCCGAGCACGAAGACCGCGTGGCGGGCTTCATGATCTATGAATTGCACAAGGCCCGCATCCATGTGTTGAACTTCGCCGTGGCCGATGACTATCGGCGGCGCGGCGTGGGCAGCCAGATGGTCGCCAAGCTGATCGCAAAGCTCTCCTCGCAGCGTCGTAGACGCTTGTCGCTCGAAGTGCGCGAGACGAATCTGGCCGCGCAGTTGTTTTTCCGCGAGAACGGCTTCCGCGCCGTTTCGGTGTTGCGCAGCTATTATGCCGATACGCCGGAAGACGCCTACATCATGCAGTATCGCTACCGACCCGAGCGGCAGTTCGTCGAGGCAGACTACGTCAGGCGAATGGCGGGATGAGGAAGGAAAGGATGAAGGATGAGGGATGAAGGATGAATTCAGAGACGTTTAATGTCTTCGACCATTCATCCCTCATCCCTCATCCCTCATCCCTCATCCTTCATCCTTCATCCTTCATCCTTTTCCTACAGCGGAATCTCGGTCACCTCGAGCGACGGCAATTCCACGACGGCCATCGAGGGGTTTTGAGTGCGCCCCAAAGCGCCGGGGTTTATGACCAGGGTGCGGCCTTCGCGGCTGTTGGAGAAGACGTGCGTGTGGCCGTGGCAGACTAGGTCCCAGTCTCCCGAGTGGATCGTATGGTGCAGCAGTTTCACGTCGTGGCCGTGCAGGAAGGCGACCCGCGTCCCTGCCACTTCCAGCGTGCCGAGTTGATCGTGGAGGGTGTGTTCCGGTTCGACCAGCGCTTCGCGCAATCGGTCGGGATCGTCCATGTTGCCGTGGACGAAATGGATTTCTCGTCCCTTCAGCAAGGGGACGACCTCCAGTCCGACGTCGCCGCAGTGGATGGTCAACTCCACGCCTAATCGGTCAAGGTTGTCGAGTGCTTGTCGAGTGGGCGCTGTTTCGTCGTGCGAGTCGCTGATCACGCCAATCTTCATCAGACGGTCCTAGGTGCTCGATTCGTGGTTGTCGATCTCGTTGAAATGGCGGTCGCGTAGAGCAAAGGTAGAATAGGGGCAGGAGGGTCACACATGTTATCG
Source organism: Planctomycetota bacterium (assembly GCA_030611515.1). Classification (GTDB taxonomy): domain Bacteria; phylum Planctomycetota; class Planctomycetia; order Pirellulales; family Thermoguttaceae; genus JAHIKV01. The sequence continues at coordinate 2,108 of JAUWPQ010000336.1, forward strand.
GCCGAAACAGGGGATATTCTTGCCTTATGCGTACTGGCGGCGTTAGGTTCGTCGCTGGCGGGTCGGATTATGTTGATGATGCGGAGATCGCCGATTTCTCCCCTGCAATCTTTCCTATTCTCCATAAACTATGCCGCAACAAGGATCCTTTGGCGAACGAAAATTTGCGGCCGTCTGCCGCCGCTTCGATCCGATCGGGGCGTGGTGATCGTCTGTAATCATCGTTGCCCGTTGGATCCTTCGTTCATCGCGTTGACCGGCCCCCGGGTGATCCACTGGATGGTGGCCCGCGAATATTGTGAATATCCATTGTTCCGAGGACTACTGAAAGTTTGTGGGGCTATTCCCGTAATGCGCGGGGGAACCGGCGTCGGCGCCACGAAAGCGGCCATCCGACTGCTCAAGCAGGGAGAATTGGTGGGGCTCTTTCCCGAAGGCCGCATCAACACCACCTCGCGGCTGCTGTTGCCCGGTCGGCCGGGCGCGGCGTTGATCGCGCTGAAGGCCCGAGCGCTGGTGGTGCCCTGCTACATCGACGGCTCGCCGTACGACGGCACAACGCTCGGCTGCCTGCTGATGCCTGCCCGCGTGCGGTTGGTGATCGGCCCTCCGATCGACCTGTCGCGGTATTACGGCCGCGAGGGCGAGCGGGACGTGCTCGATGAGTTGACCCGCCGCTTTCTTTGCGCCATTGCGCAACTGGCGGGTGAACCCGACTATCAGCCCGAATTGGCCGGCCGGTCATCAAATAATACTGTGTAGGGTGGGTCAAGCTGTGTAGGGTGGGTCAAGCAAAGCGCAGCCCCACCAACAATCACGTAAAAGCATGGTGGGACCGCGCTTCGTTTGTCCCACCCTACAT
>JAUWPQ010000326.1 GCA_030611515.1 Planctomycetota bacterium
TCGGGGGGGTCCCGGAATTTTTTGGGGGGGGGGGGGCCCCGCGGGGGGTCCGGTCTTAACGGGGGGCAAAGCCCGCCCGCTACACGGATCTCCTCGATGCTAAATAATTCGACAAAGTCACTTCCAACGACCGATCGGTCCGCATCGGCACGTAGTCGATCGCCGCGGCGCGACATACCGACTGTAGCCGGCGGAGATAGCGGCCGAACTCGGCCCGATACGCGCCGCCGATCGCGGGCGGATCGGCCAGCACGTCCGCGGAATCTTCCAGACCGCGAAACAGCGTCATTTCGTCGAACGGGAAATCGACCTCCGCCGGATCGAGCACGTGCATCAGTACGACTTCGTGGCGGCGGTGGCGGAGGTGTTTCAGCCCGACTGCGATCGACTCGACATCGTCGAACAGATCGCTCAGCACGACGACGATTCCCCGCCTCTTGAGCCGCTCTGCCAGGTCGTGGAAGATCGGTCCGATCGCGGATTTCCGCTCGGCGGCCGCGTCCTCCATCGCGCCGAGAATAGCGTTCAAGTGCGAGGGGTTGCCGGCGGCGCGGACCAGGGTGCGGACCTCGCCGTCGAAGGCGACCAGTCCTACGCTGTCCTGACGATGGAGCACCAGATAAGCCAGCGCCGCGGCCGCGCGCCGTGCGTAATCGAGCTTTGACAGCGGCGCCGCGTCGCTTCGGTAGCGCATGCTCTCGCTCACGTCCAGCAGCAGGTGGCAGACCAGATTGGTCTCTTCCTCGAACCGTTTCAGGTAATACTTGTCGGTCCGGCCGAAGGCTTTCCAGTCGAGGTAGCGGAGGTCGTCGCCGGGCGAGTAGTCGCGGTGTTCGGCGAACTCGACCGAGAATCCGTGCAAGGGGCTGCGATGTCTGCCCGAGACGTAGCCCTCGACGGTTCGCCGCGCCCTTAGCGGCAGCCCCCGCAATCGGGCAAGCATCGCCGGGTCGAGTAGTTGCTGGGCGTTTTCCACGGTCGGTTCGCGGTGTTTTGCGATATATTATCTGACACTCAAGAAACCATGTTTTCTTCCATCAGCCGGCGGATGATGTCGTCCGGCTTGACGCCCTCGGCCTCGGCGTTGAAGTTGGTCACTATGCGGTGGCGAAGCACCGGCAAGGCCACCGCGCGGACGTCGTCCTCGGTGGCGTGGAACCGGCCGTGCAACACCGCGCGGGCCTTCGCGCCGAGGACCATGTATTGGCTCGCCCTCGGGCCGGCGCCCCAACTGACATAGTCGCGAACCAGCGGCGGCACGTCCTTTTTTGCTCCCTCTCCCCTCTCCCCTCTCCCCTCTCCCCTCTCTGCCGGCCGCGTCAGCCGCGCCAGCCGCGCGGCGAATCGCACGACGTGCTCGGCGGCCGGCACGCGGCGGACGATCCGTTGCAATGCCAGTATCTTTTCGCCCGACAGCGTCGGCGAGACCGAGACCGTCACGTCGGCCGTGGTGCGACGGACCATGTCGCACTCTTCGTCCTCGTTCGGGTAATCGACGTAGGTGTTGAACATGAAACGGTCGAGCTGCGCCTCGGGCAGTGGATACGTCCCCTCGTGCTCGATCGGGTTCTGCGTGGCCAGGACGAAGAACGGCTGGGCAAGCTCGTGCCGCTGACCGCCGGCGGTGATTTGACCTTCCTGCATCGCCTCCAACAGCGCCGCCTGGGTCTTGGGCGGAGTGCGGTTGATCTCGTCGGCCAGAATCACGTTGCCGAAGATCGGCCCCTTCAGAAAGCGGAACTCGCGCGCCCCCGAGCGGCGGTCTTCCTGGATCACCTCGGTGCCGGTGATGTCCGAGGGCATCAGGTCGGGCGTAAACTGGATGCGGCTGAATTCCAGCGAGAGGGTTTCGGCCAGCGTGCGGATGAGGAGCGTTTTTGCCAGCCCCGGCACGCCCACCAACAGGCAGTGTCCGCGGGCGAACATCGCCAGCAACAGCTCCTCGATTACCTGCTGCTGGCCGACGATCACCTGCCCGAGCTGCTCGGTGATCGCCCGATACGCCTCGCCGAGTTCGTTTACGGCTTGAATGTCGTCTTGTTCAGGCATGGCTTCACCTCTCGTTCCCATGCTCCGCGTGGGAACGGACAAAAGGAGACGCTCGGCGTCGTTCCTTGCCCGCCGACGCGGAGCGTCGGGAACAGTGGGTTCCCATGCGGAGCATGGGAACCAGGTCACTATTTATTATTCCGCGCACTGTGCGCCTTTTCGTCGTGCAACCCAATCGCAATCAATTCCGTATCCGTGGCGATCAGCAGTTTTCCATCGGCCGTCAGCAGGTTGCCGCCGGTCGCGCCGCGCATAGCCAGATCGATCGCTCTCAACGGTTTCGCGGTCTGTTGGTCAAAGATATACAATTTGTCGCGTGTGGGCCAGAGGACGTTGCGTCCGGCCAGCAGGCCGCGACCGTAGCCGGGACGTTCGGTCCCTGAAGGCCAAACGTGTTTCACCCGCCCCCGGTCCTCACCCTTCAGGCCAATCCAGTAGAGTTTCCCGCCGGCGGCGATTAGATGATCGTCCGTCGCGCCGAGCAGCCCGACGGCGTCCTCGACCTCGGGACCGGTTTGCCAGAGCAATCGGCCACAGGCGGCGTCGAAGGCGAAGATGCGGGGACTGTCGGCCGAAGCGACCAGCAGCGTCTCGCCGTCGAAAAGGCATGGGTTCAGGTCGCGTCGCCAGTGCGGGGCGAGTTCGCCGAAATCTCCGCTAAGTGCCCGTGGATAGAGGCTCACCCACGATATGCGGCCGTCGTCAGCCCGCAATGCCGCCACCGCACCGAGGTTCGTGTTGAAGTAGATCGTGCCCTCGGCCAGGGTGAGCAGATTGTGAGAACACTCCGACAAAGCGCCTCGGGCGGGGGTCTCCGCGCCGCAGACGAACCGTCGCCAACGGATCCGGCCGGTGTCGGCATCGAGGCAGGCAACAAACGCCTGCGGACGGACGCCGAGCCGGCGCATCGCCACGTAGACGCCCCGATCGTCGGCCAACGGAGAGCCTTCAAACGCCCAGCCCTCGTCGGGCGTAATCTTCCACAGCAGCCGCCCTTCCGCCGCCAGATCGAGACAGACCAGATATGCCGGCTCGGCCGACGTGCCGGCGACGGGCGATCCCATCCGGGCGAAAAGCCTGTCGCGGAACACGGTCATCGTAAACCGCGGCGTTCCGAAGACGTTTGTGGAGTTTGTCGGCCGACTCGCCACGCCGGACAGTTCGCTGCGATAGATTGCCGG
>JAUWPQ010000006.1 GCA_030611515.1 Planctomycetota bacterium
CGGTCCGTTTCCAACCGGACGAGTTTTGCCCATTCGTCCAATTTACCCAGCAGGCGTGGAATATCCAGGCTCTCGGCGCCCGGCAGCCCAGTGGCGCAGAGCAGGTTGAGCAGGGCTATATCGGCCCTCTTCAGATCGAACCTGGGACGGTCCAAGAGGTCCGCCAGCGTCGGCGTCTGCTTCTTCGGCACCAGGGCCGTCTGGCGTTGCCGCCTCTTGGATACGCTCTTCGTCCGTGTCACGGGCGACGCCCTTTATCGCAGTGATGCGAGAAATCGCTGCCTTTAGCGAAAATCTTCGCACCGTGAATTACATCATCATTACCGTATGCGTGGTCTGATTACAACACCAAGAATTGAGCCACTACGCCGCAATTGCACTGCCTCTTGGCCGACAGGGGGTTGTCGCGGGCGAACAAATCCCGACCCATCACGATACCCCCCGGCGCGGGGTGCTTTTCGCCGATGGGCATTTCCGCTATGCTATGGATCTGAGTTTCCGATTCACTTGAATGGAGCGGTGTTATGTCTCACGGAATTCCGATTCTTCTGGGTCAGAACGTGCTTCCCTGGCTGGTTGGCGTAGTGGTGCTGGGCGTCTTCGCCATCATCGTTGTGGTGATCTTGATCAACTACTTCGGCATCTGGATCCGGGCCTACATGTCCAACGCCAACATCAGTCTGCTGAGCCTGATCGGCATGAGCTTCCGCCGGGTCGACTCGCGGATCATCGTACAGGGCAAGATTATGGCCGTGCAGGCGGGCGTCGGACTGGAAAAACTCACCGGAGTCACCACCCGTCGGCTCGAAGCTCATTTCCTGGCCGGCGGAAACGTGCCGAACGTCATCAAGGCGATCATCGCCGCCCATCGCGCCGACATCGATCTGGACTTCGACCGCGCCGCAGCCATCGACCTGGCCGGTCGCGACGTGCTCGACGCCGTGCAGACCAGCGTCTATCCGAAGGTGATCGATTGCCCCGACCCGAAACGCTCGAAACGCACCACGCTCAGTGCAATCGCTAAAAACGGCGTCGAGTTGAAGGTCCGCGCACGGGTTACCGTGCGGACCAACCTCGAGCAGTTGATCGGCGGGGCCACCGAGGAGACGATCATCGCGCGGGTCGGCGAGGGAATCATCACCGCCATCGGCTCCTCGGACAGCCATCTGCAAGTGATGAAGAACCCCGACCGCATTTCCACGGCCGTGCTGAAACGCGGACTGGACGCGCAGACCGCCTTCGATATCGTCTCGATCGACATCGCCGACATAGACGTGGGGCAGAACATCGGTGCCCGACTCCAGGCCGATCAGGCCGAGGCCGACATGCGGGTCGCCCGAGCGAAGGCCGAAGAGCGCCGCGCGTTGGCCACCGCCCGCGAGCAAGAGATGAAGGCCGAAGTCGCCCGCAACCGCGCCCAGGTCGTTTTGGCCGAGGCCGAAGTGCCGCTGGCCATGGCAAACGCCTTCCGCGAGGGCAATCTGGTCGTTCGATGACGCGGTGGAGTCAAGTGAGGAAGAGTATATAGAGGAGCGATGAGAGAAGAGAGAAGAGAGACAAGGGGATTGGTTCGCATCCCTCTTCTCTCCTCTCTTTTCTCTTATCGCTCTTCTTGCACCTGATATTTCTCCATCCACTACCCACTACCCACTACCCACTACCCACTACCCACTACCCACTACCCACTACTTATGTCCATCGACGCATATTCACTCTGCCCCGGCGGTACCGGAAAGAAAATCAAGTTCTGCTGCAACGATCTGCTTCCCGAGTTGCAGAAGATCGACCGAATGATCGAGGGCGAACAGTACACGGCCTGCCTGCAATACATCGACCGGCTGATGGAAATGGAGCCGAACCGTGACCGGGCATGCCTGTTGGCGATGAAATGCACGGCGTTGCGGAGCACGGATCGGCACGAAGACTTGGCAAACACGGTCGCCGACTTCCTGGCGAAACATCCCGACAATCAGATCGCGCTGGCCGAATCGGCGTTTCAGTCGGTCCAGGGCGACGTTCGCGCGGCGTTCGCTTCGCTGCTACGGGCCATGCGCGTCGCCGGCGGCAGAATCGAACTGCAAACCTATCAGGCGATGGGGATGGCGGCGGCGTTCTTGCATCACCGGGGCTTTCCGCTCCCCGCCCGCGCGCTCGTGTTGTTGATGTGCGAGATTTCCAGCAAGGACCATCGGGCACAAGAGATGCTGCTCGCTTTCAGCCAGGCCCAGGCCGTCCCCTTGCTGTTGCGCGACGATCAGCCGGCCGTTCCCGCCTCCGACGATGCGCCATGGAAGACTCGATTCCACGAGGCGCGGGAGCCGTACAGCCGCGGTGATTGGCTCACGGCGGTCGAGCGTTTCGAGGCCCTGGCGGCCGACGTACCCGATTCGTCGGTCGTGTGGCGCAACCTGGCGACATTCCGCGGCTGGCTGGCCGACAACCCCGGTTGCATCGAGGCGCTGCGCCGCCACTCGGCGCTGCGGGCCGAAGAGGAAAACGGACTGGAAGACGCCGCGGAGGCCGAAGCCACCGCAATGTTCCTCACCGACGATCCGCTCGGCGACCAGAAGGAGATGTTGAAAGCCGTTTGGACGGTCAAGGACGCCGAGCGGGCGCAGGAGGCGTTCCTCTCCTCGCCGCGATGGCAGGCGATCCCCTTCGATCCGGCACAGTTAAGCTCCGCCGACGCGCCTCCGCCGAAGGGCGCCTTCGTGTTGCGAGACCGACCCAAGCCCGCGTCGGCCGAGGGTTTGAGCCTGGAAACCGTTCCGCGGCTGCTCGGCCAAGCCCTTTTGTTCGGGCGACAGACCGACCGCGAGGCCCGATTGGAGGTGATGGGCGTGGCGGCCGACGAACTGCCGGCCGTCGCCGCGATGATCGCCGATACGGCCGGCGACGCCGTCGAGCCGGAACCGAAACGAGAAACGATCGGCAATGTGTCGGCCAGTCGAAGGCTGCTGCGTGCCCCTTGGGATCCGCCCAACGACGCCACGTCCGACCAACTCGACGCAATGATGGTTCAGTACGTCCGCGAGGCCGTTCTCGACCGGTGGCCGGACCTGAAGCTGGGTGTGCTCGACGGCCGCTCGCCGCGCCAGGCGGCCGACGATCCGGCCTGCCGCGCGCGGCTGCTGGGCGCAATCATGGTGCTCGAACATTGGGCGGAGCAAATGCCCGGCGAAATCGACTTCAACGAACTTCGCACACGGCTCGGCCTGCCGACGCTCGATCCAATCGATCCGCAAAAGCTGCCGGTGGAGAAAATATCGGCAGTGCGGCTCGCGCGAATGATGGTCGAGCCGCTCTCCGACGACGATCTGCTGGAAGTATTTCATCACGCCCAGGAGTTTGCCGTTCGGCCGGCGTTGCGGAAGTTTGCCAGGGCGATAATCGATCGGCCCAGCCTCGCCGAATCGAAAGACCGGGAAGATGCTTTTGTCACGATGGCCCAGACGGAAGAGGACTTCGATCGCGCGATCGAGTACGTCGATCGAGGGCGGCGCGCCGCCGAAGCGGCGGGCAAGTCGGACGTTATGTGGGACTTGATGGAGCTTTCGTTCAACTTCGCCCGACGCAACGGTCGGGAAGCCGCCAGGCTAATTGAACACATCCAGCGCAAACATGGTGAAGAGCCGGGCGTGGGCGAAGCGCTTACCCGAATTATGATCGACGTCGGCTTGTTGCGACCCGACGGCACTCCGGCGATGGATCCCGACGCGATGGAGCCGGCGATGGCCGCGGCCAATGCGTCGCCGGAGTCCGAGCCGGCCGAGCTTTGGACCCCCGACTCCGACCAGCCCGGCGGCGGCGGCGGAAAGCTCTGGACGCCGGGGCAGGAATAGCCGCCGGCTAGAGAAACAGGCCAATTCAAGGGATCCCAACTCATATTCGATTCGATACAATCGGGCCACAATTGCGACCACCGGTTGCCGAAGCTATACTAGGGGGACATAAAATAGGGTGTGGCGGACTAGATTTGGCCACCTTCTGGCGGTATAATTCATGGCATTGGATACCCTTGAAATGGTGAACTGGCGGCAGTTTACGCTCGATTCCGTGCAGGCGGCGATGTTCACGCCCGACCATTCGACATTCGTCGGCGGCCGGGTCGTGGCCACTATCCTGCGTCAATTCGGGGAGCAATTCAATGGGGAAATGCAGGTTCTTCCTCCTTTGCCAGATGTGCCTCCTGAAGTCCCTCGGGTTGTGCTGCAGAGCAGTGATAAGTCCAAAATGGTACAAGCTGGTCCGGCGCGATTCAATTTCATCTGGAATCGAACCGATTCAGACATCCAAGTGACGCTGGATCAAGTACTCCCTCAGTGCATCGAGGTGTTGGAATATTATGTGCGCGAGACTCGTACGCCCGTTGGGCGACTCGGTCTGGTCGTGCAGCGGTCCTGTCCAGACGAAAGCCCGGCGCAGACCTTGATACGTCGATTCTGCACGCAGGAGAGTCAGCGTGAACCCTTCAATCGATCGGCAACCTTCGAGATTCATAACCACAAGGAATACTCGCCTGCTCACGAAGGTGTGGAATACAAAATTAACAGTTGGGTGCGGTGTCAATGTGGCATTATCGAGTCGGATAACCGTTCCGCTATCATGGTGATACAAGACTTGAACACGTTGGCTGCCGACGTTGAGCAGCGTCGGTTCGATGTCGAAAAGATACATTCTTTCTTTTCAATGGCGTCTGATGAGGCCGAAACGATTAATAAGAAGTACTTTCCAGAGCGAGAATGACCATGCCGCCGGTAATTGATGAACGCTCGGTGTACCAACCAAACAAGGCAGAACTTCAACCGGAATGGGCGTGTGCGTTGAGGGCCCACGGTGGAGACCCTCGCATAACGCCAGATCCGGTTTCCCCCGAACGATTACGGATCGCGGACGCTGAAATCTCCTACCTTTCGCCAATCATACGGCAACTTGTTGAACTGTGGAATGGGCCGGAGTCCGACGAGTACGGTGTCTTACGACCCACGCAAGACGCCTTTGAAAAGGCGATCAGTATTTTGGTCGATGCAGCGATCGACGCCGCCCCCCGCCAGATTCCACGGGGTTGCGTTTCAACGGATTCCGAGGGCGGCGTGCGAATCGAATGGGTGCGAGAAACGTCAAGCGTGCATCTGGTCGTTCCAGCGACAAACAGCAGCGAGTCCTATGTCTATCACGAGGTTGACAACAGCTACGCGACGGAAGATGCAACGCCGAAGGGCCTCTCCAATTGGCTAAAACTGATCGCCGATGGACCGTGAATCTCGTCCCACATAGCACAAGATGAATCCACTACCTTGTTCGGCGATCTTGTATCGGGCCATGGCTCGCAAGAATTGGATCAACAGGCAGTCGAATGGAGTCTTGCCGACCGCGTTCAAGCTTCGCCCGCAAGAACAGGGTCTTTCCGTTGACATTGACTCGCCCCGTTCGTGTCATAATGCTCTAAACAAGTGCTTTGGGGTTGTATCGCTTCATGTCGGGCAAGTGCGCGACGAAGAATTGGATGTCGTTGTGGACGAGGCACCACATGCAGATATCACCGGCCTGCCTCACGAGGTGGAAAACAGGACCGAATCGGAACGTCTCGCAAGCCAATTGGCGAAGCAGTCGCGCATCGTCCCTCCCGACCGATACCTGGACTCGGTGTAGATCGAGTTTTGTTAAGCAATGAAGATTCCTGCTCCTTATTACTCTCTACCCGCTCTTCTTCCTCACGATCCAGTCGCCGAGCATCGGCCAAAGCGAGGAAACGGCGAAGAGGATTCGGGCACGGGCGGGAATAACCAGTTCCGGCTTTCGGCATTGGCACGCACGAAGGATGCCCGCGGCGAGTTTTTCCGGTGCGATGGTTTTCAGGCGGACGCCGGCGCCCGGTGTCCGGGCATTCTCGGGGACGCCTTCGACGCCCTCCAGCGGATAGAGCCGCGGTGAATCGCGCCGGATCGGACCCGGACAGACCAGCAGCACATGCAGACCCCGCGGGCCAAGCTCCAGCCGAAGTTGCTGCGAGTAGGCCGCCACGGCAAACTTGGTGGCCGGATAAGCGCCCACCCATCGGGCAGCGGATTTCGACGCCAGCGAGCCGATGTTGACCACGTGGCCGCGATGTTCGAGCAGGTGTGGGACCGCCGCTCGGGTGCAGCGCACCAATGCGATCAGGTTCAGCTCCATCAAGTCCCGGAATTGCTCCGGCGTGGTGTCGAGTACTCCGCCGCGCATCGAGCGGCCGGCGTTGTTCACCAGCACGTCGAGCCGGCCGAAACGTTCCAACGTTTGGCAAAACAGCCGGTCAACGTCTTCCTGCCGGGTGATGTCGGCCGTGATACCCAACACCTGACGGCCGTTGGCCTGCATCTCGGCGGCGGCTTGTTCGACCTGCGGTTGTTCCAAGCCGACCAGCGCGACCTTCGCCCCCTCGGCGGCGAACGCCTCGGCGATCACTCGCCCCAGGCCGCTTGAGCCGCCGGTGACCAAAACTACTTTTTCCTGCCAAAAGCTCATGCCGATAGGATAGCCCGGCAACAAATGCAGGACCAGGGGGCAAAGGGGACAATCGGGCATGAACGCCGAACTCACGCCTTGATCGCGTACGGCTCACGCTGTTTGCGGTGGGTCAGTTGGTTGGCCTCGTCGTCGCCGACGAACTCGTACTTCTTTTGGTCCCACTTGACCTTGCGCCCCAGCAGCATGGCGATATTTGCCGTATGGCAGGCGTTCACCGAGTTGCAGTGTGTGAACACGTCGGAGATGGGCAGCGAGCGGTCCTTGAGGCAGTCGAAGAAATTGGCCATGTGGCCGTGGAACGGCTTGCCGCGGTAGAGCTTGGCCACTTCCTCGTCGAGCCACTGCTTGTCGGCGGGATTCTTCTTCAACTTCTCAACGAACTGCCCGCGGATGTAGCGGCGGTTGACGGCCAAATGGCCCTTCTCGCCCGCGATGAACAGGTCGTTGCCCTTGCTGTCGAGTTTGAGGACGTTGCCGTTGGGCAAGTTCATTGTGCAGTCGAACGACGGGGCCGCGTTGTAGCTGTTGGGCAGGTCGCCGACGGGCTTTTTGCCCAACAGGTAGTCGAGCGTCAATTCGCGTCCGAGCGGGAACTCGCCCTTGCCCTCGACTTCGACCGGGCCGGTGTTCTCGCCGCCCAGTGCCCAGAGTGCGATGTCTGTATGATGGACTCCCCAATCCGTCACGTTGCCGCCGGAATAGTCAAACCACCAGCGGAAGGTGTGGCCAATGCGGTTGGGACAAAAGGGGACCGTCGGAGCCTGACCCAACCAGAAGTCCCAGTCCAATTCCTTCGGCGGGTTCTCGGTGGCGAACGGTCCGCCCGTCAGGCCTTTGCCCACCGAAGCGGTGGCCGTGAGTTTGTCGCCTAGCCGGCCGCTACGGGCAATAACCACCGCCTCCAGGAAGGCACCGTGGAACTCGCTCCGCTGTTGTGTGCCGACCTGGAACACCCGGTCCGTATCTTTGGTCACTTGGCAGATAAGCTTGCCTTCCTCGATCGTCAGCGTCAGCGGTTTCTCGCAGAAGATATCTTTGCCGGCCTGCATTGCCTCGATGGCGATCTTGGTGTGCCAGTGGTCGGGCGTTCCGATGATCACGGCCTCCACGTCCTTGCGGTCGAGCACCTTTCGATAGTCTTGATAGACCTTGCAATTGCCGCCCACTTCTTCGGCAAACTTGTCGGCGTTGCCCAAGTGAACGTCGGCGCAAGCGACCATGTTGCTCAGCCTCGCCGCTTGTTTGCTGATCTCCGAGCCGCGACCGCCTACGCCGATTGCCGCCACGGTGAACTTGTCGTTTTTCGACTCCTTGGCCTCGGCCGGGGCGCTGGTGAAGATATAGGGCACTGCCATGCCTGCCGCCGCCATGCCGGCGCCGGTTTTCAGGAAATCGCGACGCGTACGCCTGCTCCGATCCATGCTTAACTCCTTCATAATTCCTGATGGGGTGGTATGGGGCTAAAGAGGTTACACCCTGGGAATCTCGAATCCCTCGCGTGGTTTGCGAGCGAACAGCGCCGCGGCTTGATTGTCGCCGACGATCTTTTCGGCCTGCGGATCCCACTTGATCACCCGCCCCAGCCGCGCGGCAATCGCCGCCAGATGACAGGTGTTCAGGGCGATGACGTGGCTGAAGACGTCGGAGACGGGCAGCCCGCCCTCGCGGATGCAGCGGTAGAAATTGGTCTTGGAACCCTCGTGCGGCTTGCCCTTGTAGAGACGGACAAGATCCTCCGGGCCGAACTTGCCCTCGTCCCACTTCTCTTCGATCGGCTTGCCGGTGATTCTGTTGCGGTTGACGAACATCCGGCCTTTGGTCCCTTCAAAGAGGATGCCGTTTGTGCTGCGGCTGTCGATGGTCATCTCGATTCCATTGGCGAACTTGCACTTCACGGCGAAATCGTGGGACGTGTTGTAGCAGTCGTCCACGGTCGGATAGCCGTCCTTGAAAGGCACCGGATGCTTGGCGTCGGAGCCGTCGATCTCGGTCGGCCCCATGCCTTCCTTGTCGTGCTCGATGGCCCAGGTGGCGATATCGACGTGATGGGCGCCCCAGTCGGTGAACTTGCCGCCGGAATACTCGTACCACCAGCGGAAGCTAAAGTGACAACGCTTTTCGATGTAATCGACTTTGGGTACCGGGCCGAGCCAGAAGTCCCAGTCGAGTTCCTTCGGCGGCGCAACCTTCGGGAACGGTCCGTCCGTCGGGCAGCCGCCGATTCCGACGGTGATCTTCTCGATCTCGCCCAAAAGACCCTTCTGCACCATGTTGACGGCGCGAAGGAACAAATCGGCGGTGCTCCGCTGTTGTGTGCCGACGCAGAATATCTTATCCTTGTACCTTTTGCAGGCGTTGCGGATCAGTTGGTTTTCTTCAAGGGTGAGCGTCAACGGCTTTTGGCAGAAGACGTGCTTGCCGGCTTGAAGGGCCTCGATGGCGATCTTCACGTGCCAATGGTCGGGCGTGGCAATGCTCACCACGTCGATGTCGTTGCGATCGAGGACTTTGCGGTAGTCGCCGTAGGCGTCGGCTTTGCCCTTGCTGATTTTGGGGTCGTTCTTAGCGCGGTCGGCGTGTCGCGAGTCGACGTCGCAGACGGCCACGACGTCGCCGAAATGGGCATGATTGCGGGCGTCGCCGATGCCCATGCCGCCCATGCCAATGCAACCAATCCTCGGCCGGTCGCCGGTCGAAGCATCGGCGAAGGCCGGCCGGCTCCAACCAAGATACGGGACCGCGCTGCCAACGGCCGCCATGCCGGCGCTGGTTTTCAGGAAATCGCGACGTGTGTGTGTGCTCTGGTTCATGGCAACTCCTTCGTGGTTTCTGGTGGGATGCGAACGAGATGGTATAAAATGGGGAGGAGCCAACCCAAGGTCGGTCGGCCAGTACATCACTATAGAATACCACTCCCCCAATCGGATTGCAATGCGCGGGCAATTGCCGGTAGGCGGGGGTGGCACGATGCCGCCATGCCGGCTAAACTCACCGGCGGGAGACAGGAACCATGCCAAAAAGACCCCGATCCATCATCGAATCCCGGCCATCGCGGACCAAGATCGTCGCCACGATTGGACCGGCTTCCTCGTCGCGGGAGAAATTGGCGGCACTACTCGGCGCGGGCGTGGACGTGTTCCGACTGAACATGGCCCACGGCGGACCAGCGGAGCAGGAAACCCCACTGGCCGCGATTCGCGCCGCCGCGCAATCCGTCGGCCGTCCGGCGGCCGTGTTGACCGATCTGGCCGGGCCGAAAATCCGCCTCGGCGAAATACCCGGCGGCCAATTGGTCTGCAACGCTGACGACCGGATACGATTCGTCCGCGGCGGCGAGATGAAAGAGAAGAGGAGAGAAGGGAGAGGAGAGAAGAGAGAAGAAGGCGTCGGCGCCTCTCTTCCCTCTTCACCCTTCACCGCGCTTACCACCACCTACGAACCGCTGCTGGACGAACTGGTCGTCGGCGACCGAATCATGCTGGCCGACGGCACCGTGAGCCTGACGGTCGAACAGCTCGACACGGACGGCGCGATCTGCCGCGTCGTGCAGCCCGGCGTGGTCCGCAGCCGGCAAGGCGTGAACCTGCCGGGCGTGAAACTAAGCGCAAAGGCTCTCGATGACGTGGACCGGCGCAACGCGGTTTGGGCGGCGAAAAACGACATCGATTTTGTCGGACTCAGTTTCGTCCGCAAGGCCGAAGAGGTGAGGGAACTGAAGGCGCTGCTGGCCGAGCATAATCCAGAAACGCAGGTCATCGCCAAGATCGAGAAGCCCGAGGCCCTGGAACACCTCGACGAAATCGTCTCGGCGGCCGACGGCGTGATGGTCGCGCGCGGCGACTTGGGCGTGGAAATCGACATCGCCCGGGTGGCAATGGCACAGAAGGAGATCATCGCCGCCTGCAACCGGCAGCGGAAGCCGGTGATCGTCGCCACGCAGATGCTCGACAGCATGACGCACTCGCGGACCCCTACCCGCGCGGAGGTGGCCGACGTGAGCAACGCCATCCTCGACGGCGCCGACGCCTGCATGCTCTCCGGCGAGACGGCCATCGGCGAATATCCCTGCGAGGCGGTCGAGATGATGCACCGCATCGCAATGGAGACGGAACGATTGCATGCGTTTACCGCCAAAGACGTATTCCAAAATGTCTCCCCTCTCCCAAAGGAAGAGGGTGCAATTGTCCTGAACCCCATCACCGAGAGCACCGTCGCGGCGGCCGGACGGATCGCCGAGGAGCTTGGGGCGAAGATGGTGGTGGTGGCCACGTCCAGCGGCGCCACGGCGCTGTCGATGGCAAAGAACCGCCGCCGCGTATTCACCCTGGGCGTGAGCGATTCACCGGCCACGTTGCGGCGGATGTGTCTCTACTGGGGCGTGATCCCCTTGGCCGGCGCCCCGATCGACGACAGCGCCGCGCTGTTGCGATACATAGTCGATCTCGGCCGGTCGGAAAAACTGCTGGCGACCGGCGACCGCGTGGTGCTAATCGCCGGCACCGGTCTGTCCGTCACCCGGCACAACATGATCGTCGTGCACGAGGTGGGGTGAGGGGCGAGGGACGAGGGACGAGAGACGGGAGACATCCCCGTCGCCGTTGGCTCCGGGTTAAACGACGCCAACGGCGACGGTGGGTGGGTTTGATTCTAATCGGCCCGAATTTCGGGGCTGGACAACGCCGGTCGCAAAGCGCATGATGTTGCGATTGCGTTTTGCCGTCCGCGGCCACAATTTATGATGCTGGGGTGGCAGTTCAACTGCCACCCCAACGTAAAGAACCGCCACCCCAACGTTCCCCCGGCACGAGTGCCGGGGCTAAACGAAGAGCATCCAACATCAAACAACACGGAACCCTCCCATGTCAAACTGTGTTCTTGCCTATTCCGGCGGATTGGACACCTCGGTCATTGTCGGCTGGCTGATGGACGAGGGGTACGACGTGCATTGTGTGTACGTCGATCTCGGCCAGCCGTGCGAAGACCGCGAGGCGATCATGCAAAAAGCCCGCGACATCGGGGCAAGCTCGGCGCGGATCGTCGACGTGCAAGAAGAACTTTGCCGCGACTTCGCCTTTCCCGTCTTGCAATGGGACGCGAAGTACGAGGGCGTGTATCTGCTGGGCACGTCGATCGCCCGGCCGCTGGTCTCGAAAGTCTGTCTGCAAGTCGCCCGCGAGGTCGGGGCCGACGCCTTCGCCCACGGCGCCACCGGCAAGGGGAACGACCAGTGCCGCTTCCAACTCGCGGCCGAGGCGCTCGATCCGAACGTGCGGATAATCGCCCCCTGGCGGATCGAGCGGTTCCGCCGGAAATTTCCCGGCCGCACCGAGATGATCGAGTACTGCCGGGAGAAGAAAATTCCGGTCAACGTCTCAACGGCCAAGCCGTACAGCATCGACCAGAACTGCCTACACATCAGCTACGAGTCGGGCAAGCTGGAAGACCCGGCGCAAAACGGCTTCGATCTGGTCGAGTTCGGCATGAGCGTCACGCCGCAACAGGCGCCGGACAAAGCGGAAAACGTGCGGATCGGCTTCGAGGCCGGAGTGCCGGTCAGTGTAGACGGGAAGCGGCTAAACGCTTTCGAGGTGGTTTCCGTGCTGAACCAAATCGGCGGCCGCAACGGCGTCGGCCAGATCGACATGATCGAGAACCGGCTGGTGGGCATGAAGAGCCGCGGGGTGTACGAAGCGCCCGGCATGACGGTCCTCTACGCGGCCCATCGTGTATTGGAGCAGTTGACGCTCGACCGTGACCTGATGCACCTGCGCGACCGGCTCTCGCCCGAGGTGGCCGAATTGGTCTACTACGGCTTCTGGTATCACGCGAAAATGGACGCCCTGATGGCGTTTATCCGCCAGTCGCAGGAACCGGTCACGGGCGAGGTGAGCTTGAACCTATACAAGGGGAACATCCTTGTCGCCGGGCGCAGCAGCCCGAACAGCCTGTACGACGAAGGCATCGCCACGATGGAGGGCGGCGGCTCGTACAACCAGACCGACGCCGAGGGGTTCTTGCGCATCCAGGGTTTGCCCGGTCGCGTGCAGGCGCGCGTTTGGCCGCGGGAATGGTGAGGGGCGAGGAGGAGAAGAGAGAGGAGAGAAGAGAGAGGGGAGAAACGCGCGTGTATGTAAACAACGCTCGCCGACTGCGATCGGCGGGGTCGGTGCCAGGCAGTATGTTATAGGACGGCAAAGCTGCTATAATTCTCCGAGGAGGCTTAATGGATGATCCGAAACGTCCAGCGTTGGCGTGAGTTCGAGAACGCGTGGGTCGCCTCACAGAAGCCCGACTTCGCGGAAAATCTTCGCCTGGTCGAGGGGATGTATCAATTGGCCCGCGAACTAGGCAGGTTCACGGCGGAAGACGCCCTGGACGGAATCGAAAAAAACATTCGCCTGGCGGCCGTATTGCACCATGTTCAAAGAACTCCTTAAACGACTTGCCGTCGCCCTGGACGACGCCGGCCTGCCCTATATGGTGTTTGGCGGGCAAGCGGTCTTGCTCTACGGCGAACCGCGACTGACGAGGGACATCGACATCACGGTTGGAATCGGTCCCGAAGAAGCGGCCTCCTTGATGCACATGACTGAAGAGTTGGGACTACAGATGCTTGTGGACAGGGTCCATGAGTTCATTCACGAGACGTTCGTCCTTCCGGTAATGGAGCCGACGTCCGGCATTCGCGTCGATTTTGTTTTCTCTCTGTCAGAATTTGAACGAACGGCCATCCGACGCGGGAAGATGGTAAAACTGCAAGATGTCGATGTCCGGTTTGTCTCGCTGGAAGATCTGATCGTGATGAAGATCATCTCAGGACGGCCACGTGACTTGGACGACGCCGCCGCGGTAATTCGGAAGAATCCCGGTTTCGACCGTGCCCATGTCGAGCGGTGGTTGAGGCAATTCGACATGGATATTGATGGCCGGTTCCTGTGTGCGTTTGAGCAAGTCATGGCGAAGACCGAAGTGAAATAACGAGCATAACCCCCCACCAATTGTATTTTCCTCGGTTACCGGTCGTAGTGAAACAATGAATCACCAAGGCTGGCTCATTCTACTGATTCCGCTGTTAGGCCTTTTCCCCATGTTTCGGGGCGGGCGGTTTAGGTGGAAAGTCGTTCCATTCAGCACAGCGCTCAGTACCCTTTGCTGGTTTGGTTGGTGCTCTGCGCTCGTCGCTGGCATTGCGACCTTGCTCGTGCATTGATGGCGGCAACAGGGGCGAAGCCCACGGGTCGCGGCCCATAGCTTGAGGAACCTGCACTCCCGACATTCATTCTCCACTAACCACCAACCACAACACCATGACCACCAAACGAGTATTGATTGTCGGCGGCGTGGCCGGGGGCGCTTCGTGCGCCGCGCGGCTCCGCCGCCTGGATGAACATGCCGAAATCTTCATCTTCGAGCGCACCGGAGACGTTTCCTTCGCCAACTGCGGTTTACCCTATTATATTGGTGGCGCGATCGCCGACCGGGGACAACTGCTGGTCTCCTCGTCCGAACAATTCCGCGACCTCTTCAACGTCGAGGTCCGTACCCGACACGAAGTAACGCGGATCGACCGCGACAGCAAAACCATCGAGGTGAAAAATCTTCAGACCGGCGACGTTGCCCGGGAATCGTACGACGTGCTGGTGCTGGCCCCCGGCGCCGCGCCGTTGCGTCCGCCCCTGCCGGGCATCGACATGCCGGGCGCGTTCATCCTCCGCAACCTCGACGACGTCGATCAAATACACGCCTGGATCGACCGTCGCAACGTGGACCGTGCAGTGGTCGTGGGGGCCGGATTCATCGGCCTGGAAATGGCCGAAAATCTCAGCCGCCGAGGCGTCACTGTCACGCTCCTGGAGATAGCCGATCAGGTTATGTCGCCGGTCGATCCCGAAATGGCCGCGCCGATCCAACTGGAACTCGAGCGTCAGGGCGTCGATCTCCGGCTCGGCAACGTCATGGTAGCGCTGGAGCCGGGGCCGAAAGACACGATCGGCGTGGTGGTCCAGCACGACGAACGGATCGCGGTCGAGTTGGTTGTGCTGGCCGTCGGCGTCAAGCCGGAAACGCACCTTGCCTGGCAAGCGGGCCTGGAGATCGGCTCGACCGGAGGCATCCGCGTCGACGACCGGATGCGGACCAGCGATCCGCACATCTTCGCGGTCGGCGACGCGGTCGAGGTCCGCGATTTCGTCACCGGCCAGCCGGCGCTCTTGCCGTTGGCCGGACCGGCCAACCGTCAGGGGCGGATCGCCGCCGACGCGATCTGCGGTCGGCAGTCGCGCTACCGAGGCTCGCAGGGGACCGCCGTGGTTGGAGTGTTCGATATGACGTTGGCCATGACCGGGGCGACCGAGAAGGCGCTGCGAAAGGCCGGCATCCCCTTCGAGAAGTCGTACACGCACTCTTTCCATCACGCCTCGTATTACCCCGGGGCCGAGCGGATCTCGATGAAGCTGCTGTTTGATCCCGAAAAGGGCCGCCTGCTGGGCGCGCAGGCAGTCGGCAAGGCCGGCGTCGAAAAACGGATCGACGCAATCGCAATGGCAATCCAGAACGGGGCCACGGTGTTCGATCTCGAAGAGGCGGACCTCTGCTACGCCCCACAGTACGGCTCAGCCAAAGACCCGGTGAACATGGCCGGGTTCACGGCGGCCAACATCCTCCACGGAGACGTGCGGGTCGTCCACTGGTCGGAGTGGAAGCGGCGCGAGGCGGCCGACGACGCGCCGGTCACGCTCGACGTCCGTCCGGCGACGGACGTGGCCACTGCCTCGATTCCCAGTACGATCCGCATTCCGCTGGGCGAATTACGTTCCCGGCTCGACGAGCTACCCCGCGACCGCGAAATTTGGGTCCACTGCGGCTTCGGTCAAATGTCCTACTACGCCGTCCGCTTGCTCACCCAGCACGGTTTCAACGTCCGCAACCTCTCGGGCGGGTTCACGTCGTACGAGATGGAACAGTGAGGGGTATGATCGTCATCCGCAGCGCACCTTGTTGAAGTTGTCCGTCAAGTGGTTGCTTCCGAGGGGTACGGCTTGGTATAATCTTCCGATGGGAATACCTACGAACCGGCGGGACCAGAGGGGGGGGGTGTCGTGGGGGCGTTCTCCCGGTGTATCGCCAAGAGCAGTTCGCTTGTTGATGGGAGGCTGCAACTCCACGCCTTTGTCTTCTTCGGTCAGTTTGGCAAATTAAACACACGCGCCTATCTTTTTCACGAAGGATTGAATCCATGAAAACACAACTTGAATCTTCGACTCGGTTGTTGGGCGGACCCGTGATCCGAAAGTGTCTTTTTGTTCCCCTGGCGATGTTTGTGCTTTCAAGCTGCAACCTGTTTGCGGCCGACGAGTTCCAGGAGTTGGTTCGTCTGGTTCCGCGTTCGTCAAACGCGATCGTGTTGCTGAACGTGGAGAAAGCGAAGGACAGCCCGATGGGTCTTCGAGAGAACTGGAGGGCGAACATCGAGAAGGCATTCGAGGCGGGGATGATCCGCGTGCCGCCGCAAGCGACGCGTTTCGTGCTGGCGTCGCAAATCGACTTGGAATTCATGGAGCCGCTCTGGGAGGCCGCGATTGTCGACCTCGACGAGGAAATATCTATCGAGCAAATTGCCAAACGGCGCGGAGGCGTGATCGATACCATCGAGAATCTGCCGGCGCTGGTGCTGTCGAACGACACGTACATCGTGCAATTCGGACCCAAGACGCTGGGTGCGATGGGTCCGGCTAACCGTCAGGCTGTTGTACGTTGGATTCGCGACGTGCGGAAACCGTCGCCGCCGCCGCTCTCGGCCTATTTGCAGCAGGCAGCCGTTTTCTCCGACGACACCGGAAGCCAGGTCATCATGGCAGTGGATCTCGACGGCGCGATGTCGTTTGAACGCATCGGCAAATACCTGAAATCGAAGCAGAAACGCCTCGACGAGTGGAACGCGAATCTGCTCGAACTGACGAAACTGCTCTGCAACGTGCGGGGAATCCGCATTGGCGTGCGGATCGGCGAGAAACCGTCGGCCAGGATCGTTATCGATCTGCGGGACGACGCCTCTGGGATCGCCTCCTACGCCAAACCGCTGGTCTTACAGATAATGTCCGACCTGGGCACGTCGATTAACGAAATGCAATCCTGGACAGCACAAGCCAAGGGAAACGAGATTTCGCTGTCCGGCCGTCTGACCAACAGCGGCTTGCGGCGGCTGTTGAGCGTGATTGATTCGCCCGTGGCCAACGAGCACACCGGCGCGAAGGCGCCGATCAGCCCCGGTGAGTTGCCGGCGATTCGGGCGAAAGCTTCGCGCGACTATTTCCGCGCGGTTGTGAGGATGTTCGGCGATCTGAAAGAAGACATGAGGAACTCCAAAAATCTTGCCTCGACTTCGCTGTGGTTCGATAAGTATGCGAGAAGAATCGAACGACTACCGATGCACAACGTGGATAATGAAGTTCTCGATTACAGCGGGTTTGTCGCCGGCCAAATGCGCCAGGCGTCGCAGACGGTGAAGACCATGGGAATTCGGGGCGGTGCGCGCACGGCGCAGATAACTTCCTCGAATGCCGGTCCGTATGTGGTCGGCACGACCCGCTGGGGTCGCTACGGCCGGTACGGCGGCTATGGCGGAGTGAGCAGCTATGGCGTGTACGGCGGCTACGGCGTGTACGGCCAGAGGGCGGAAATGAAGAACGTCGAGGCCCAGCGCCGCACTATCCGCGCCCAGGAAAAGGGTGTCGCGGCCACCGACGTCGGGCAGCTTCGCCAAGGGGTCATTGCCGCCACGACCGACATCCGCCGCAAGATGACCCAGAAGTACCAGTTGCAGTTCTAAAGCGATCCGTGATGGTCAAGTGTGTCTCGCGCAGTAAGATTGGATCGGCGTCCGTTTCCCTTGGCCTTTTAGAATGAAATATGCCGCTGTTTGGTTGGACAAAGCCTGATTGCCCGGTGGGGATTCGAGAAAAGGCCTGGGTCGAATTGCGGATGCGGTGGCTGGGTGAGCAGTTCGGAACCAGACGGCTCACCCGCTGCGAGATGATCCTGCCGACCGAGGAGTATTTTCCCGGTGCCTGGGATGGGAAGCCCGAGTCCGCCCGGCGGCTGTTCGATCGGCTGTGCCAATACATGGATGTTCCTTCGTCGCAGGTCAGTCTTCAAATTCCCTTGGAGAATAGCTCGATCGAGACAGTTGGTTCCGACGAGCCGGGCGTTGTCCGCGCGACCGACGCGCAGCTTGCGGACCCGCTCGCACTGGTGGCGACGCTGGCCCGACAGTTGTCCCGCCACGTGTTGAGCCAACGACATTTGCCGGCGAACGAGCCGGACCGCGAGTTGGTGGCCGATCTGACGCCCGTGATTTTTGGGTTGGGTATATTCACCGCCAACGCAACCGTATCCGAGTCTTACAAACGGATGGGGCGAAGGAGCGCGTGGTCCGTCGACCGGATGAGTTGCTTGCCTGCCCGCGTGACGGCCTATGCGATGGCCCTTCACGCCTGGCTGCGGGGCGACGAGCGTCCCGCCTGGACCGGCTATCTGCGGCGCGACGCGGCGGAAGCGTTCGATCGAGCTATGCGCTTCCTGAGCGGAACCGAGGATTCGCTGCTGTGTCCCTACAGCATCCGCTCCTGGGACCAAAACCCTTCGCTCGGCAAACTGCTCGATCGGCTGGAACGCGGCTCGGACTCCGCCCGCGTCTGGGCGCTGTGGGAACTTGCCCGGTGCGGTTCCGTTTCTGTCGAGTCCGTGCGGGCCGTAGCCGATTGCCTCGCCGATCGTCGAGTCGTTCTTCGCGCCGAAGCGGCTCGCACGTTGGCCGCATGGGGACCGGCGGCCGAGCCGGCGATTGCCGAACTCATCGATGCCTTGGATGATGGGGAGGATGAGGTGCGCATGGCCGCCGCATACGCGCTCGGAAAACTGCGCCTCCGGCCGGAGACGGTACTGCCGGAGCTTGCCGACCGATTGGACGATCCCACGATGATCGACACCGTGGCCTGGGCGTTGGCGCAATTCGGGCCGGCCGCCGAGCCGACTCTGCCGCTATTGTTGTCGCGTCTGAAGGATGAACTCGGTCGCGGCGACGGGGCAATCGACTATCTCGCCTACGCCGTTCGGGCGATCTCGCCCGATCCCGACGCCGAGTTGCAATCGCTGATCGACTCTTGCGACGCCGAATTGCAGCCGCAGGCGCGGGCAATCCTGCCGGAACACGGTCCCATTAAGCATCCGCCGGGCAGCAACGGCTTGAGTGCTTGGGCCGGGGTATGATCTAGGCGAAACGAGCAAGTAACGCATATACATGGTATCCACGCGCCGCGTGGACGCGGCGGCTAAACGCACATTGCCAACGCTCAATTCCTCGCCCCTCACCCCTCGCCCCTCATCCCTCCGTTCTTGTCCGCCTGCCAAACCTGGCCGCTCTCAACGTCCAGGGCCGTGAGCCAGCCGACGCCGTAGCACCAGGTGTCGATGCACTTCAGATAGCCGAGGTCGCGGATTTCGCCGTTGTGTTGCGAGGCGTGGCCGACGATCGCCGTCTTGCCCGAGCAATGAGGGCCGGGTAAACGCTTTTTGATCGAGTCCCAAAGCAGCACATCCCGCGGCTGATCGTCGAGCGGCCGATCGGCAAGGTAGCCGCCGTGAACGTAGAAGTACCGCTGGGACTCGTGAAGCAGCCGGCAGTTCCGCAGGAAATCGACGTGCGAGGAGGGCACGTCCTCGGGCCGTACCGTGCCGTATGACTGCAACGTGGCTTCGCCGCCGAACAGGAGCCAATCGACGTATAGTTGCGATTGCCCGTCGATGACCTGCAACATCATCTCTTCGTGGTTTCCCAGCAGGGGGATCAACCGGCATTGATGCCGCAACTCCAGGAGCCGCTCGATCACCTCGCGGCTCCGGGGGCCGCGGTCGACGTAATCGCCCAGGGCGACGATCGTATCGTCCGGTCGAGGCCGGATCGCCGCCAGCAGGGTGTCCAGCGCGGGCAGGCAGCCGTGGATGTCGCCGATGGCAATGGTGCGGCTCATGGGTCCGAAGCCGGGTTTCGACGTGTAAAAATCTCATTATAATGATCTGGACGGCGTTGCATAATGCCCGGAACGACGCCTATGTGCTGGGGTGGCAGCCCCAACCGCCGATCGCACGATTGTGAACATGACAACGCATTACCGCGTATTTTGTACCATCTTGTTGATTTTGGCCGCATCGGCGGTCTTTGCAGTCCGACCAGCCAGCCGGGAGATGGACGTGGACAACCCCGATCAGATTCCAATGCCCACCCTGGGTGGCAAACAGTTCTGGGCCGACGAGTTGTTCTTCCATCAGTGGCGGATTCAACGGAACGTGCTGAGCAAACACTGCCGGCTGTTGGACGAGCGGAACTGGCGGCACGCCTCGGGCACATTCGACCATTGCCGCGCGGTGCTGGAGCGGATCAAACGCGATCGCGGCCTGCCGCCGATGACCGGCAAGGCGGTGGTCGTGCTCCACGGCCTGGGACGCAGCCGGTCGTCGATGAACTCGCTTTGCAAGCATCTGCGAGAAAAGGGGGGCTATCGGGTCTTCAGCGTCGGGTATCCGAGCACGCAATACGACATGGCCGAGCAAGCCCAGACGCTCCGCCGGCTAATCGACAACCTCGACGGAATCGAGGAGATCAACTTCGTCGGCCACAGCATGGGCAACATCGTGGTCCGCCACTACCTGGGCGACCTGGCCGAGGCGGACCGCCGGGCAGTCGCTCGTTTTGGCCGGTTCGTTATGCTCGCCCCGCCCAACCAGGGCGCGCGGCTGGCCTCCATTCTCGCCAACAACGTTTTGTTCAAGCAGATCACCGGCGAGGCGGGCCAACAACTCGGCCGCCAATGGCCCGAGTTGGAAAAACGCCTGACCACGCCCGGCTTCCAGTTCGGCATCATCGCCGGAGGGAAAAACAACGGCAAGGGCTACAACCCGTTGCTCGCCGGCGACAACGACGGCGTGATCTCCGTCGAAACGGCGAAACTCGCCGGGGCACGCGATTTCATCGTCGTTCCCAGCTTGCACTCGTTCGTCATGGACAAAGTTCAGGTCCAGCGGTACGTGCTCTCTTTCCTGCGACACGGCTACTTCGTTTCCGAGCCAAAACGGCAACCGTTGGAGAAACAGCCATGAACCGCCAATTTCCGGCCGCCGGGCGCGTGGCCGGCGTTGATTTCGGCACGGTGCGGATCGGAATCGCCATCAGCGACGCCGACCGGAAGATCGCCAGTCCGCTGGAAAACTACACCCGCCGCGGGACGGAGCAGGACGCACGATGGTTCCGGCGGCTGGTCGATGAACACGAGGTGGTTCTGTTCGTCGTGGGGTTGCCGCTCCACATGGACGGCCGCGAGAGCGAAAAATCGCTCGAGGCGCGACGGTTTGGCGATTGGCTGGCCGAGACGACCGGCATGCCGGTCGAGTATTTCGACGAACGGCTGACCAGTCACGAAGCCGAACGGGTCTTACTGGACGCCGACCTGACGCGAAAACGTCGCAAGAAGCGGCTCGACATGCTCGCCGCCCAGATCATACTTCGAGGATATCTGGAGAATGATGAATGATGAATTGCCTGGCAGAACATGCCCCCCATGTTCTACATTCATCATTCTACATTCATCATTCATTATTTGCCGTTTATGCGGGATATTCACTCAATGCGGATAGTGCCGTGTGTCGATGCTTTTTGTAGCTGACCCAGATTACCGGCAGGGCTGTGCCTGCACATATCGACACGAATAAAGGGGGGATACCATGATCCGCCGGATCGTTTTCGTGCTGCTCGCCGCAGCTTTCATAGCGTCCGTTTTCTGCGTTGCCGACGCCCAAGCTCAACAATCCTACGGTCGCCAGTGGGGCCACAGTTACAGTACCCAAGACTGGAACCGGATGTATCACTATCCGTATGTATACTATCCGCAAAACTTCTGGGGCGCGGATTACTATCGCAGCAGCGAAGACCTCTACTATCGCTATCCGCCGGAAATGCGAGTCCCGGTCTACCACAAGCAGTGGCAAAACTATTATCCCCAGCATCGCAGCGACCCGCGATCCAAACAGCATCAATTCTTTCCGATGTTTTCGGGCCAGCGTCACACGGGCGTGAGATACCACCAGGGGCATCATTTCATCGCCGACGTGTTCTAAGCAGCCTGTTGAAAAAGGGTGCCACTGCTGGCTTGTCCAGCAGTGCATGGGAGATGTTTCCGGAAATCACTGCTGGACAAGTCAGCAGTGGCACCCAACCTGTCAAACCCAACTTGGTGGACCACTAGCTCCCGCGTTGCAGACCGTGAAAACCACGTTCTTGCACCTTTCGGGGGGTTGCGTTTCCGCAAATCGCGTTCCATAATCCATAAACGTGGGGGCAATTATTCCTCCACTGAGTTCGCCCTTCGCAGGTTCCTGCCCCACCTGCGAAGGGTTTTTTGTTGTCTCAACTCGCCCACCGCACCGTGAGGGTGGTCTTCCGGGAGATTGACCATTTCCGGCGATGTCCCTAGAATGTAGCGGTGTTTTGCTTTTCCACGGCAAAAAGGACATCGACGGATGGATCTTTCGATTTTGCCGATCATTCCGATCGTTTTGCTGGTGGCCTGCGTGATCGGGCTGGCGGTTGGGTTGCTCATCGTGGGCCAAGTTCTCAATCCGGCCCGGCCGGGGGCCGTCAAGCAGATGCCTTACGAGAGCGGCATGGACCCGATCCACGACGCTCGACGCCGCTTCGACGTCCGCTTCTTTCTGCTGGCAATCGCCTTTCTGGTCTTCGACGTTGAATTGCTGTTCCTCTATCCCTGGGCGGTGGCGGGAAGGAATGATGAATGTAGAATGATGAATGATGAATTACCGGCTGGAACTTTATCCAATCTCGCCGCCGACATTCATCATTCATCATTCTACATTCATCATTCCCCCGTCCCCCGCCCCCCGTCCCCCGTCCCCACAACCAACCGGCACATGGTGTTCGCCGGCGCGATGACGTTCATCGCCTTGTTGGTTCTTGGATTCGTTTACGACTGGCGCAAGGGGGTGTTTCAATGGCGGTGAGAGGTTCGTGGCACGGCCGCCCTCGGCCGTGTGAGTCGTTAGACACAGCCGAGGGCGGCTGTGCCACAATCGTCGAGTTGCCCGAGGGCGTGGCGGTTACCAAGCTCGACGAACTGGTCGGTTGGTGCCGGAAGAACAGCCTTTGGCCGATGCCCTTTGCCACCGCCTGTTGCGGGATCGAGTTGATGGCAACCGGGGCGAGCCGCCACGACCTGGCGCGGTTCGGGGCCGAGGTATTCAGGTTCAGTCCCCGCCAGTGCGACCTGATGATCGTCGCCGGTCGGGTGGTGATGAAGATGCTGCCGGTGTTGCAGCGGATTTGGCAGCAGATGCCCGAGCCGAAGTGGTGCATTTCGATGGGTGCCTGTGCCTCGACCGGCGGCGTGTTCGACACCTACAGCGTGGTGCAAGGGATCGACCGCTTCTTGCCCGTCGACGTGTACACGCCCGGTTGTCCGCCCCGGCCCGAGCAATTGATTCAGTCGATTATCGATTTGCAGGAGAAGATTCAGCGCGAAGATACGATATTCTGCCGCGAGTTCGACGCCCCCTCGCGGCAGCAGTTGCCCCGGGCGCTGCGGGAGAAGGGGCGAGGGGCATGAAAATCAACCGCTTGCGGCTTCGCAAACCACTACATAACTAAATGTCAAATGACCAATGTTCAATGTCCAATGTTCAATGACAAAATACTCCACTGATCATTGAACGTTGATCATTGGACATTGATCATTGGACATTGAACATTCGTTCTTCCTTTTCTTTCACGTAACATATTCCTCTGCATGATGGATTCACGGATCATCCAGCAACTACAAACCGCCTTTCCCGATCTGACCGCAAGCGAGTTTCGCGGCCAGACGCGGGTAGTGGCGCCGGTCGAGTCGGTCCATGAAGTGCTCGAAGCACTCAAAGAGAAATTCGCTTTCGATCTGTTGGTCGATATTACTTGCGTCGATTACCTCTACTACCCCGACGCCGAGGACCGTTTCGGACTGGTGTATCTGCTTGCCAACGCGGAGACCGGCCGGCGGATCACGGTGCGGTGTTTTGTGAACGACACGGACCCGACCGTGCCATCGGTCGTCGGGCTGTGGACGGGGGCCAACTGGCTCGAGCGGGAGGTGTGGGACATGTTCGGCGTCTGTTTCGACGGACACCCCGACCTGCGGCGGATTCTCCTGCCTGAGGAGTTCACGGCCCATCCATTGCGGAAAGACTACCCCTTGCAGGGCCGAGGCGAACGGCATAATTTCCCGGTGATTACGCGAGCAGAAGGTTAGAAGAAGGAATGATGAATGATGAATGATGAATTATCAATGGAGGAACGATGAAGCAACATCGAATGCTTTTTCACGCTTGGAGGCGAACCGTTTTCATTCATCATTCATCATTCATCATTTTACCCAAATGCCACTAACCTCCGTTCCACATCTCGGCGATCTTGCCCACGACGAGTCGCGGCCGTACCTGTGGACGATGAACTTCGGGCCGCAACATCCCGCCACGCACACCACCTTGCGACTGGTGCTGAAGCTCGACGGCGAACGGGTGGTCGACGCCATGCCGGACATCGGCTTTCTCCACTCCGGCTTCGAGAAACTCGGCGAACATCTCGACTATAACCAGTACGTTACCGTCACCGACCGGATGAACTACGTCTCGCCGATGGCCAACAACGTGGGCTGGCATCTGGCGGTGGAGAAGTTGCTGGGTATCGAGACGCCGCCCCGCTGCCAATCGATCCGGGTGATCGTCGCCGAGCTGGCCCGCATCTCCGACCATCTGCTGTGTCTGGGTGCGATGGGGCTGGACACCGGGGCCCTCACCCATTTCATCTACGCCTTCAACCCGCGGGAGCAGATTTCCGACATTTTCGAGGCCCTTTGCGGGGCGCGGTTCACGAACAGCTACACGCGGGTCGGCGGACTGATGCGCGACGCCTCGCCGAAGGCCATCGAGATGATTCGCGATTTTCTCAAGCAACTCCCCAAAACGCTTTCCGACCTGGAGCGGCTGATGAACCGCAACCGGATATTCGTCGACCGCATGAAGGGGGTGGGCGTGTTGAGCAAGGCCGAGGCGATCAACCGCGGCT
The DNA here is from genome assembly GCA_030611515.1 of Planctomycetota bacterium. GTDB lineage: Bacteria > Planctomycetota > Planctomycetia > Pirellulales > Thermoguttaceae > JAHIKV01. The sequence continues at coordinate 24,671 of JAUWPQ010000006.1, forward strand.
GCTCCGGCCCGATTGCCCGCGCCAGCGGAGTCGCCCGCGACCTGCGCAAGGACGAGCCGTATCTGAACTACCGCGATTTCGATTTCAACGTCTGCTGCGCCGAAGGGGGCGACTGCTACGCCCGATACCTCGTCCGTCTGGCCGAGATCCGCGAGAGCCTCAAAATTATCCATCAGGCGGTCGAGAACCTGCCGGCCGGGCCGGTACACGTTGCGGGGACTGGAAGGGGACAGTCCCATTTTCGCGGCGTCGACGACGATCGACAAAACAACGCCGTCGGCGCCGCGAAAATCGGGACAGTCCCCAGAGTGATTTTGCCCGACAAGGAAGCGGTCGCTTCGACCATCGAGGGTTTGATTTCGCACTTCGAGCTGGTGATGACCAACCGGGGCTTCCAGACGCCTTGCGAGGAGATATACTGCGCCACCGAGGCGCCGAACGGAGAATTGGGATTTTACATCGTCGGTGACGGCACGTCGCGGGCGTATCGCGCCCGTTGCCGCGGGCCGTCGTTCGTTCACTTCGCCCTGTTTCCGCATTTGATCCGCGGCCACACGATCGGCGACGTGGTGGCGGTGCTGGGTAGTCTGAACATAATCGCGGCGGAGTTGGATCGGTAATGAATGTTTTGGACGCGGAAGTCCGCAAAAATATCGAAAGTTGCCTCGGACGATATCCGACCAAACAAGCGGCCATGCTCCCGGCGCTGCATCTGGTGAACGATCGGCTGGGATACGTGCCGCCGAGGGCGGTGGTCGAGATCGCGGAACTGCTTGAACTTGCCCCCGCTCAGGTGCAAGATACGCTCAGCTTCTATGAATTCTTCAAGCAAGACAAACCGCAAGGAAAATATCGCCTGTGGGTCTGCCGCTCGATCGGTTGCGCTGCCCGCGGCGGGGAGGAACTGCTGGAATACCTGTGTGATAAGCTGAACGTCCGCCTGGGCGAAACGACCGCCGACGGCCGCGTTTCGCTGGAATACGCCGAGTGTCTCGGGGCCTGCGACGTGGCCCCGGCGATTCTGGTGAACGATACGCTGCATGGGAATATGACGGTGGAAAAGATTGATGAATTAGTAGATCAAATGTCCAATGACCAATGTTCAATGTCCAATGCAGATTCATAAACATTGGTCATTGGACATTGGAAATTGAAAATTATGACCCACGAACCCGTCCTACTGGCGAACGTCGAAAAAAAAGACAGCCACACGCTGGCCGTGTACGAGGCCGGCGGCGGGTATCGTGGTCTGCGCCGGGCGTTGAAAGAAATGTCGCCCGAGGACGTGGTCGAACTGGTCAAGCAGAGCGGGCTGCGCGGCCGAGGCGGGGCGGGGTTTCCCGCCGGAATGAAATGGTCCTTCCTGCCCGAGAAACATCCCGGACCGATCTATTTCTGTGTCAACGCCGACGAAAGCGAGCCGGGAACTTTCGTCAACCGCGTACAAATGGAACTCGATCCGCATCAGGTACTCGAAGGGACCATCCTCAGTTGCTACGCCACCCGCGCAACGACCGCCTACGTCTACCTCCGCTACGAATATCCTTTGTGCCGGCGGCGGATGCAGGCGGCCATCGACGAGTGTTGCGCCGCCGGATACTTGGGGTCCAACATACTCGGCAGCGATTTCTCGCTGGACGTTTACATCCACGTCGGCGCGGGTGCCTACGTCTGCGGCGAGGAGACCGGCCTGATCGAGAGCATCGAAGGCCGTCGGGCCTGGCCGCGGATCAAACCGCCGTTCCCGGCCGTCGAGGGGCTTTTCCGAAAGCCGACCGTGGTACACAACGTCGAGACGCTCGCCTGTGTGAAGCACATCGTCGATCGGGGCGCGGGGTGGTTCCGTTCGATGGGCACTCCGCCCGAGCCGAACAATCCCCGCGACCCCGGCAGCTTTGGCCCGAAACTGTTCGGACTTTCAGGGCACGTCAACCGCCCGGGGTGCTACGAGGCCCCGCTGGGTATCAGCGTCGGTCAACTGATCGAGCAGTTCGGCGGCGGCGTTTGGAAGGGGCGGAAGGCGAAGGCGGCCGTGCTCGGCGGACTGAGCACCGGCGTGGTCGCGACTGCGGAGTTCGACACCCCGCTGGACTTCGCCGCGCCGATGCGGGTAGGATGTCCGGGGCTTGGCACCGGCGGCGTTGTCGTGCTGGACGAGACCTACTCGATGGTCGATTTCCTGCACAACAGTTGCCGTTTCTTTGCCCACGAGAGCTGCGGCCAGTGTACGCCCTGCCGCGAGGGGACGTATTGGGCCTTGCAAATGATGGAGCGGATCAAGGCCGGCCGGGGACGGCTGCGCGATCTCGACTTGCTTCGGGAGATCGGCGAGTCGATCGGGATCATGCCCGGCACGACGATTTGCGGGCTGGCCGACGGCGCCGCCTGGCCGATCAAGACCGCGCTGAGCAAGTTCCGCGACGAGTTTGAGGAATATATTATGCGTACCAATCCCAACGGATACATGGAAACGGAACCGGTGGAGGCGCTGGTTGGCGTTTAATGCGAAACCGCAAGCGGCTTACTTACTACCCACTACCCACTATCCACTAGCTCCCATGCCGACTGTCATCATCGACAACCGCGAGCTCGAAATTCCCGCCGGACGCCGGCTGAACGGCATCGAGGCCGCGCGGCTCGCGGGCGTCGAGATCCCGCACTACTGCTGGCATCCGGGCCTGTCGGTGGCGGGAAGTTGCCGCATGTGTCTGGTCGAGGTCGGTACGCGCGACCCGAAAACGGGCGAGATCGAGATGCAGCCGAAGCTGGTGCCCGCCTGCAACACAATCGTCGCCGACAACATGGTGCTGGTTACCAACAGCGAAAAGGTGGCCCGGGCCAGAGCGATGGTCGAGGAAGACCTGCTGCTGCGCCATCCGATCGACTGCCCTATCTGCGACAAGGCGGGCGAGTGCCTATTGCAGGATTATCACTTCGAGTACGGCCAACCCGAGCGGCGGGCCGACATCCGGCCCTTTACCAGCCGGCGGCGCGATCTGGGCGACGTGACGCTGTTCGTCGATCGTTGCGTGATGTGCGGCCGATGCGTCCGCTTCGCCCGGGAAATCAGCGGAACGAGCGAGTTGATGGTAACCGGCCGCGGCGCCCGAGCGGAAATTGAAGTCGTGGCCGGCTATCCATTGAACAACAAACTCTCGGGCAACGTCGTCGATCTCTGTCCGGTCGGCGCGCTCGGCGACAAGGATTTTTTATATCGGCAACGGGTCTGGTATCTGCGGCGGCATCGGGGCGTTTGCACCGGCTGTTCGACCGGCTGCTCGATCTGGATCGAGGAGAACCAGGACCGCGTCTGGCGGATCAAGCCGCGTGAAAACCCGTTGGTCAACAAGTGGTGGATCTGCAACGACGGGCGGTACGACTATCCGCACGTCCACGACCCCCGCCGGCTGACGCAGCCGACCGGCCGCGACGGCTTGGCAATCGACTGGACCGCTCTGCCGAACGAACTGAATCGGTCGCTCGGCGAGGCCGGCCGGCTGGCTGCGGTGCTCTCGCCTTTCCTGACGGTCGAAGAGGCGTACTTGCTCTGCAAGCTGATCCGCGGCATCGACGCCGAAGCGCCGCTGGCCATAGGCCCCGTGCCGGAGGTGGGCGAGGACGAGCGGTTCCCCGGCGGGTTCACGATTCGGGCGGAAAAATGTCCCAACCGCCGCGGCGTGGAGGCGGTGATTGCCCATTTCGCTCGACGTGTGGCCACTTTCGACGAACTCCTCGCCGAATTGGACCAGGACGCGGTGCAGGGCGTTTGGGTCTCCGGTGGGTACAAGCACGAGTGGATCGGCCAGGCGACCGCCGCGCGGTTCGAGCGGCTGAAGCTGCTGGTCGTGCAAGACCTGTTCCCCTCGCCGTTGTCCGAGCGGGCGACTTACCTGCTTCCCGGCGCGGCTTATCCCGAGCGCGAAGGTTCGTACGTCAACTGTGCCGATCGGCTGCAATCGGTCCGCCGAGCGATTCGCCCCCCGGCCGGCGTCAGGACCGAAGGGAGCCTCTGCTGGGAGTTGCTCGGTCGGAAAGGTTTGTATAATGCCAGGGCGGCGCTCGACGAGATCGCCCGAGAGATGTTGTATTTTTCCGTCGCCGTCGAGCCGGCGCCGGAGATGGGGATTGATTTGAAGGCGAATTTGTTGGCCGGGTGAGGTCGAGAAGAAGAGGGAAGAGAGAAGGGAGAAGAGAGAAGAGAGAAGAGAGAGGGGAGAAGAGAGAAGAGAGAGGGGAGAAGAGAGAAGAGGGAGGGGAGAAGAGAGAAGAGGGAGGGGAGAAGAGAGAAGAGAGATTGAAAGCAATGTTGGCTGCGAAACCGCAAGCGGTTTTCTCAGTTTCATTCACTACCCACTATCCACTACCCACTATCCACTACCCACTATCCACTACCCACTATCCACTACCCATTACCCACTATGCCGCCAGTTCTCGAATCACTGCTGAAGATTGCCGTGCTGGTCGGCGGTCTGATGACTGCGGCGGCATATTTGGTGCTGGTCGAGCGTTGGATCGCGGCTTGGGTGCAGGACCGCTTGGGGCCGAACCGGGTGGGAGTGCCGCTGACGAAAATCCGGCTGTTCGGACTGGGCCAGCCGGTGGCCGACGGAGTGAAGTTTCTGACCAAGGGGGAGTTCACACCCGGACAAGTGGACAAGATTTTGTACTTCGTCGCGCCGGTGGCGATTTTCGTCGCCGCGATGGCGGCATTCGCGGTGGTCCCGCTGGGCAGCGTCGTGTTGCCGGCCTCGTGGGGCTTCGACGGACCGGTCCGGCTGGCCGTCGCGCCGGGGTTGGACGTGGGTATGCTCTACATCTTCGCCGTCGGCAGCGTGGCCGTCTACGGCGTGGTCCTCGGCGGCTGGGCCAGCAACAACAAGTACAGCTTCTTCGGCGCAGTCCGCAGCAGCGCCCAGTTGATCTCCTACGAGTTGCCGCTGGGACTCGGCATTCTCGGCGTGATATTGGCGACCGGATCGTTGAGGCTCGACAACATCATCGTCGAGCAGGCGCGATCGGGTACGTGGAACGTGTTCGTCCAGCCGTTGGGGTTCGTGGTTTTCTGCGTGGCGGCGTTCGCCGAGGCCGGCCGATTGCCCTTCGACCTGCCCGAGGCCGAGCAGGAACTCGTCGGCGGATACCATACCGAGTATCTTGGCGTCAAACTGATGCTGTTCATGGTCTCCGAGTTCCTGCACATGATCCTGGCGGCGTTTCTGATCGTGATCCTGTTCCTTGGCGGCTGGCATTTCTGGGGCCTGACCGGCTCGGCCGAGGCGGTCTCCTGGCCGGTGGCCTTGCTACGGGTGGTCGTGCTGCTGGCGAAAGTGATGGGCGTAATCCTGTTCTTCATGCTTGCCCGCTGGAGTTGGCCCCGATTTCGATACGATCAGTTGATGGAAGTCGCCTGGAAGGTGATGATCCCCTGGGGGTTGATAAACGTGGTCGTGGTAGCCACGTGGATGGAGTACGGTGTCCAACTGGCAAGACCGTGGAACCTTTCCGCCGCGCAAGGCATGGCCATCGTCGGCTGGGGAGTCTTGTTGCTTTGCTGGCTGGCGACCACGATTATCGACCCCACCGCGTCGGGCAACCGCCCGCGACGCGATTTGTCGGTAAATGATAATTGTTCGGAATAGACAATAAACGCCCCGCGACTGCGTGGGTGCCATGGGTAAGCGAAGCTTACCCGTGACAATAAGTTCCACAACAGGACACGGGTAAGCCATGCTTACCCATGCCACCCAACGAACAACCATGAAATCAGACGACCGGAACATCAACTGGGTGCAAGAACCGCGATTGGGACTGGCTGGCCGATCGTACCTGCTGTTGTTCGTTCAAGGGCTGACCACCACGCTGCGACATTTTTTCAGCCGCAAAAAGACGGTCCAATCGCCCGAGCAGCGACACGAGATTCCCGATCCGTCGATCTACCGCGGCGTGCATCGGCTGAATCGGGACCAGCGGGGCCGGGTGAAATGCGTTGCCTGCTTCCTTTGCGCCACGGCCTGTCCGGCCAATTGCATCGACATCGTGGCGGCCGAAAGTCCCTGGACGGACCGCGAGAAATATCCCCAGTCCTTCACGATCGACGAGCTTCGGTGTATCTTTTGCGGGATGTGCGAAGAGGCATGCCCGGTCGATGCCATCGAACTGACGAGTCTCTACGACCTATCGGGCAAGAGCCGCGAGGAGATGGTCTTCGACAAGGAAAAGCTGTTGAGCGTTTACGATCGGACGAAGGACGCCAAGCCGATGAGAACGAGTAGGGGCGAGGGGCGAGGGGCGGGGGACGGGGAATGAACCGCTTGCGGTTTCGCACTGCCGATTGCTGACAGGTTATGACCAATCACCAACACATCCTGACTCTCGCCGTGTTGCTCGGCGCCGTGGGGCTTTGGCTGATGCTGCCGCGCGGCGGCGCTCGGGGGCGCGCGGTGGGAACCGTGCTGGGTATTGTCGCTCTGGGATTATGGTTCTCGCAGTTTCACGGACTCGGCCAATGGACGGCCGACGGCATGTTCTTCGTGCTCGCGGCCATAGCCGTCGTGGCGGCCGTCGGCGCGGTAACGTCCCGCAATCCGGTCTACTGCGCGATTTGGTTCGGCCTGTCGCTGCTGGGCACCGCCGGGTTGCTGTTGCTGGCAGGCGCCCAGTTTATCGCCGTGGCCACCGTGCTGGTATACGCCGGCGCGATCCTGGTTATGTTTCTGTTCGTGCTGATGGTTGCCCAGCCCGAAGGGAAAGCGTCCTGCGATCAGATGAGTTGGGAAGCTGGTGTTTCGGCCGCGGCGGGGATTGCGATGGTGGGCGTTCTTTCGGTCGCCATCGGCGGGATCCTTGCGCCTTCGTGTCCCGCCATGCCGCCGATCGCGCCTCCGACGCAAGAAGAATTGGCCGCCGGCGTCCTCGATCCGCATCAGGTGGCCCGATTGGGCGACGAATTGTTCGGCCGCCGGCTGATAGCGGTCGAAGTTGCTGGAACGTTGTTGTTGGCCGCGCTGGTTGGCGCGGCGGTTATCGTCAATCAGTTTAGCGGCCGTCGGCACGACGGCCAACAAAAAACCGTTTAGCGGCCGCCATGCATCCCGAAATCGCACTGTTGAACGACTTTCTGCTCGTCGGGGCCGCGCTGTTCGGCGTCGGGCTGATCGGTTTCGTGAGCCGGCGGAACATGATCGTGATGTTCCTGTCGGTCGAGATCATGTTGCAGGGGGTGTCGTTGAGTCTGGCGGCTTGGGGGCGGTTCCACAACGACTTCGGCGGCCAGACGTTGGTGTTGTTTATTATCGCCGTGGCGGCCTGCGAGGCGGCCATCGCGCTGGCGCTGATACTGACGTTGTTCCATCGCCGGTGCAGCCTTGATATCGCCGCCTGGCACTTTTTGCGCGAGGCCAACCAACCGCCGTTCAGGGATGTGCCTTTGCCTGAGGAGCCAGCCGAGCGGCGCGAGCCGTGGCCCCGTTTGCCGCCCGCCGGCGTGCGCCCGGAGACGTTCGGGGAAAAGGATAAATATAGGCCGAGAGTTTGAGGGAATGACGAATGTCGAAATTCAAATGTCGAATGAATGACGAATGACGAATGTCGAAAACCGGAATGCCGACGTATTCATTCGACATTTGAATTTCGACATTCGTCATTTTTAGTGATCCATGTTTGACGTACAAACGCTGTTGATCCTGATTCCCGTTCTGCCGTTGGCGGCGGCGTTGGCTACCGCCGCGCTCGGCACGCGGTTGCTGCGCGGACGGAGCCACGTACCGGTGGTGACCGCCATCGCGCTGAGTTTTGTGGCTAGCATACTGCTGGTGTTCCAGTTGCAGGAGCGGATCGACGAGCGTGCAGCGCAGCCTGGATCGAGCCGAGCCGCCGGCGTCGAGGAGGTGGTCGCTCGCTGGAGTTGGATCAACGTCCCCGACGCCATGCCGCATCCCGTCGATGGACGCGCCGAGACGCCGGGCTGGGGCAATTTCAACATCGAAGTCTCGCTTCGGGCCGATCCGCTTACGGCCGTCATGCTGGCCATGGTCACCTGCATTTCCATGCTGGTGGCGATCTACTCGATCGGCTACATGCGCGGCGACCCGGGCTACTGGCGGTTCTTCGCCTACGTCGGCCTGTTCGTCTTCTCGATGACCATGTTGGTCTCGGCGAGCAATTTCTTGTTGCTCTACGTATTTTGGGAATTGGTCGGCTTGTGCAGCTATCTTTTGATCGGCTTCTGGTATGAACGGCCCGCGGCGGCGGCGGCCGGAAAGAAGGCGTTCCTGGTCAATCGCATAGGCGACGTCGGCTTCGTGCTGGGTATCTTCTTGATCTGGACGACCTTCGGCACGCTCGATTTCGGCGGCGTCTTTCAATCGGTTGGTCAGCACGCAGGCGACTGGCGCGTGACGGCCATTTGTCTGTTGCTGCTGCTCGGTGCGTGCGGCAAGAGCGCCCAATTTCCGCTGCACGTCTGGTTGCCCGACGCGATGGAAGGCCCTACGCCGGTGAGCGCCTTGATCCACGCGGCGACGATGGTCACGGCGGGCGTGTACATGATCGCCCGCTGCACGCCGCTGTTTGCCGCCGCGCCGGACGCCCAATACGCGGTGGCCCTCATCGGCGGCATTACGGCGCTGCTCGGCGCGGTCATTGCCATCACCCAGACTGACCTGAAGCGAATTCTGGCCTATTCGACGATCAGCCATCTCGGCTACATGTTCGTGGCGCTGGGCACCGGCACACTGCTGGGTATTACGGCCGGCATGTTCCACCTGATTACCCATGCGTTTTTCAAGGCACTGCTGTTTCTCGGGGCGGGGAGCGTCATGCACGCCGCCGGGGGCGTGATCGACATCCGGCGGCTCGGCGGCCTGCGACGCCGATTGCCCGTCACGTATTGGACGTTCCTGGCCGGCTGTCTGTCGATCGTGGGCGTTGTGCCGTTGGCCGGCTTTTGGAGCAAGGACGCCATTTTGCTTTCCTTGCACGACCGCTCGGGTCTGTTCGGAGGCGGGCTGTTCGAGATTCTATATCTCACCACGCTGCTCGGCGTCGTGTTGATCGACTTCTACATGTTCCGCCCGCTCTTCCTCGTGTTCCACGGCCAAGAAAAGATTCCGCCCGAGGCGGGCGATCACCTGCATGAGTCGCCGGGGTCGATGACCGCGCCGCTGGTGGTGTTGGCGTTCGGGTCGGTTGTCGTCGGGGCGTACTTCGAGTGGACGCACGGATTTGCCCATTTTCTGTCGTTCACGCCGTCGTTTGAGTGTCTTGCCCAATCCGGACATGCCGCGATCGACACGGCCGACAAGTGGCGCGTCGCTACGATTGGTTCCGTGCTTACGGCGATCGGCATCGCGGCGGCGGCGATGCTGTATCTGGGCAGTGGGAAAGCCGTCGCGCGGCTCGCCCGAGCGATGAACGTCTTCGGCCTTTACAGTCTCTCTTACGGCAAGTTCTTCTTCGATCCGATCTACAATGTTCTAGTGGTGTGGCCGCTGTTGAGCGTCGCGCGATTGGCGGCGTGGTTCGATTGCATGGCGATCGACTCCCTGGTGGACCGTTGCGGCCGGATACCCAAGCTGGCCGGCGCCGCGTTGCGTCCGGCGCAAAACGGTCTGGTCCAGTTTTACGCCCTGGCGATGGTTTTCGGAGTGTTGGTGTTGTTGGGGATTATGTTGATGTAGTTTCACGGTTTAGCGACCGTCGGATTTATGGACGTACTACTACTGACAACGCTGTTCCTCCCCTTGGCCGGGGCGTTGCTGCTCGGCGGCGACCGGAATTGGGCACGCTGGGGAGCGCTGGCGATCGCGCTGGCGGTGTTGGGCATCGCGGTCGTGCTGGTGGCGCGTTACCCCGGCGGCACGGCCCCCTTTGCCTCCACGGATTGGCCTTGGCTCGATTGGACCGCCGCGCCGATCGACGTCCGCTTCAGTGTTGCCCTGGATGGTTTGAGCCTATGGCTGTTCGCCCTGACCGCGCTGCTGATGGTCGTGGCGGTGTTGGTCGGCTGGGAAGCGATCAAGGAACAGGCGCCGCTGTATTACCGCTTGCTGATGGCCTTGGAGACCGGGATGTTGGGCGTTTTCGTCGCCCGCGACATCATCCTTTTCTACGTTTTCTTCGAGTTCACGCTGATCCCGCTCTTTTTCCTGATCGGCATCTGGGGAGGCCGGCAGAGGCGCTGGGCGGCGATGAAATTCTTCCTCTTCACACTTGCCGGCAGTGTGCTGACGTTCCTCGGTCTGCTGGCCGTCGTGCTTTGGGTCTACTATCATCCGGCCCCAGAGGCGGCCTCGGGGCGAATGACGTTTTCCATCGCCGAACTGACCGCGGCGCTCGGCGATCGCCCGATGGACCCGACGATGCAAATCTGGATATTCCTGGCGCTCTTCGCCGGCTTTGCCGTCAAGGCGCCGCTGTGGCCGCTGCACACGTGGCTTCCGCTGGCCCACGTCGAGGCGCCCACGGCGGGAAGCGTCTTGCTGGCCGGCGTATTGCTGAAGGTGGGCGTTTACGGCTTCGCGCGGTTCAGCCTACCCATGCTGCCGCAGGCCGCCGCCACGCTGATGCCCTGGCTGTTGTGGATATCGCTGGCCGGCGTGATCTACGGGGCGCTGGTCGCGCTGGCCCAGAGCGACATCAAACGGCTGATTGCCTATTCCAGCGTCAGCCACCTCGGCTTCTGCACGCTGGGTATCTTCGCGGCCAACCGACTGAGCGTCGCGGGTGGCGTGCTGCAAATGGTCAATCACGGGCTGGCCACCGGCGGACTGTTCGCCGTGGTGGGGATGCTCTACGAGCGGTTTCACACCCGAGAGATCGCCGACTTCGGCGGACTTGCCCGGCGGTTTCCCCGGCTGGCGTTCTTCACGCTCGTCTTGACTCTATCGAGCATCGCCCTGCCGGGTCTGGCCGGATTCGCCGGCGAGTTTCCGCTGTTGGTGGGCGTTTTTCAACGCGGCTGGGCCGGGGACGCTGCCCCCCACGCCCTGCAACTCCGCGCAATCGCCGTGCTGAGCCTCGCCGGAGTGGTGTTGGGCGCGTGGTACATGCTGTGGATGTATCAGCGGGTGTTTTTCGGACCCGAGCGGACGGGAGATAAAAACCGGGGATCGGGGATCGGGGATCGGGGATCGGGTTATGAAGCCTTGGACATCTCAAATCCCAAATCCCAAATCCCACATCAACAAATTTCTGGTTCCTTATCCACGAATCCCGATCCCCGAATCCCGAATCCCGATCCCCATACCGCCGGCCCTTACCATTTCCCAAAGGGAGAGGGGACGATACGCGACCTCTCACCCCGCGAGATTTGTTGCCTAACGCCGCTGGTGGTGATGATTTTCTGGATCGGTTTGCAACCCGGGTTCTTTCTCGACCGCATGAGACCGACGCTCGACGATCTGATCGCCCCGGTGACACGGGCCTGCGAAACCGCAAGCGATCTTCCGACAGCCGACCGAATCCCGAATCCCGAATCCCCGAACCCCGAACCCCCCCTCCAATGACCGCCGCCGACCTACGCCTGCTTGTGCCCGAGATCGTGCTGATCGCCGCCGCGGTGACGATATACCTGGGCGGGGCGTTCTCGACGGCGCGCCGAGCGTGGAGTTGGATCGCCGCTGCCGCGCTGCTGCTGGCGGCGGTCGCGCTCTGGTCCCAAAACCCGTCGGCCGACGGCGGATCGCTCGGCTGCGACGCATTGGCCCGATACGTCCAATGGTTCGCGCTCGCCGCGGGCGCGCTGCTGGTCTCGCTCGCCTCCAGGCCGCTGCGCTTCGACGGCACGCCGGAATACGTCGGCTCGTTGCTATTGACCGTCGCGGGGCTGATGCTCGTCGCCGCCGCCGAGGATATCGTGCTGATGTTCGTCGCGCTGGAGTTGATTTCGATTCCCACCTACGTGCTGCTCTATCTTGGCCGCGACGACGCGGAGAGCCAGGAATCGGCCGCCAAGTATTTCTTCCTCGGCGTGCTGGCCTCGGCGATCCTCTTGTACGGATTCAGTTTCCTCTACGGGGCGACGGGCTCGACCGCGTTTTCCGAGATACGGGCGGCGCTGGACGGCACAACAATCCTGCCGCCCGGGTTCGCCGTCTTTGCCCGGCTGGCGATGGTGCTGGTCTTCGCGGGCCTGTGTTTCAAGGTGGCCGCCGTGCCGTTCCACTTCTACGCCCCCGACGTTTATCAGGGGACCACCCACGCCAACGCGGCGTTGCTGTCGGTCGTGCCCAAGGCGGCGGGGTTTGTCGTAATGGCGCGGATTCTCGTGGCGGCCATCCCGGGCATGGAACCGTACTCCTGGGGAGTGGTCCTGGCCGTCGCGGTTCTGACGATGACTTTCGGCAACGTGATGGCCCTCTGGCAAGACGACTTCCGCCGGCTGTTGGCCTACTCGTCGATCGCGCAGACCGGCTACATACTCCTGGCCTTGGCCGTGGGGTTGGCCGCGCGAGACGCGCCCGGCGCGTGGAACGGCATCGTGGCGCTATGGTTCTATCTGGCGACCTACGCGGCGGCCACGATCGGGGCCTTCGCCACAATGGAATATCTCGGCCGCGCCGAGCGCCGGTTGGATTCGGTGGACGATTTGGCCGGCTTGGGCCGCACTCGCCCCGCCGCGGCCGCGGTGATGGCCGTCTGCATGTTCTCTTTGGCGGGCGTTCCGCCGCTGGCCGGTTTTTGGGGGAAACTGCTGGTCTTCGGCGGCGCGCTAAGCGTCGATACTTCGGGAACGGCTGGATGGTGGTTTACCGCGGCGGCGGTCGTCGGCGTATTGAACGCCGCCGTGGCCGCGGCATACTACCTGCGGATCGTGGCCGTGATGTACTTTCGCATTCCCCTGGCCACTCCACCCGCGCGAGGCGGCCGCGGCGCATGGATGTCCGCCGTGGCTTGTGCGTTGCTGGTCGTCGGCATCGGGATATATCCCGGCCCGCTGATGAGGGCGGGGAACTTTTGCGACCAACAATTGCCCCGCGTGGACGCGGGGGCTAAACACCACTCCCCGCCCTTCGGCCGTCAAAAAAATCCGCCGCCACCCCAATCTGCCCCACAGTTTGGAATGGCGGCGACAAAAAAAGTTTCTACCCCAAATGCTTACCATATTCGCCGGACGCTGGTATTATCGCAGACTAGGGTGACAACCAGTTGTCATATCATATTTAAGTGAACCCGTGCATGCGTAAAAGTCTACTGCGTAAAAGTCTACCGAGGTAGTCGCCGATGTCTCCACGACGCACCAACGCCGCCGAACTCGCCAAACTGCTCGATTCGGCCACCCGGCCCGTCTACGTGTTGGACGAGGAATTGACCATCGTGTTCCTCAATCGGGCGTGCCGGGAGTGGTTGGGCACGTCCACCGAGGGGCTTGTGGGCCAACGATGTGCGTATCATTCCGAACCCAAGTCCCCCGGCCCCGTCGCCGCCGGTCTGTGTCCGCCGCCTCGGGTTCTCTCGGGCGAGATCGTCGAGGCAACGGTCTGCCGGGGCGCCGAGGGCGAAAAATTCGCGGAACGCATGGCCCGGTTTATACCTTTGGGCGGGGACAAGGACGAACTAATTGCGATCGTCGCCGTTCTTGACGCGGAAGACCGATTGCCGGATGCCGTCGATGGCGATAGCGGCGCCGATTCGGCCGAAGCCGGGGCAATCGCCCTGCACGAACACATTCGCCGCTTCCGCAACGAGATCGCCGCGCGGTATCGGGCCGATCGGTTGATCGGCAGCGGTCCCGCCATGCGGCTGGCTCGCCGTCAAGTCGAATTGGCCGCGGGCAACCGGTCGAGCGTGCTGCTTGTCGGTCCGCCGGGAAGCGGCCGGCGACGACTGGCCGCCGCCATTCATTTCGGCGCTGGGGGAAAAGGGGTGGGGGAAGGAACGCTGGTGACTTTGGATTGCTCGCTGTTGGGCGCCGATTTGCTGGAAGCGCTCTCCTCGGCCGCCGCAAAAGCAACCGCGCGGGGCTTGGAAGCCGCGACTGAAACCTTGCTGCTACACCGAGCGGACGAGCTTCCGGCAGACGTGCAGGTCCAGTTGGCCGATTTTCTTTCCAACCGATTGTCGGGTTGGCGGCTGGCGGCCACGGCGGCCGAACCGCTCGGCGAGTTGTCCAAGCGGGGCAAGTTCCACGCCGATCTAGCCGCGATGCTGAGCACGATCGCCATTGGACTGCCGCCGCTGGTCCAGCGCCGCGAAGACATCCCGTTGCTGGCTCAAATGTTTATCGAGGAGCGCAACGCGGCGGGGCCGCGGCAGATCGGCGGTTTTTCGCAGACCGCGCTCGATCGGCTCGACGCATACCACTGGCCGGGCAACCTCGACGAACTGGCCGAGGTGGTGGCCGAATCGCACCGCCGTGCCGCCGGCCGGGAGATCGGCCCCGGGGACCTTCCCGAGCGATTGCGATTGGCGGCCCAAGCCGCCGCTCAACCGCGCCGCGTCGAGGAGACCATCGTACTGGACGAGTTTCTCGGCCGGGTCGAGCGCGAGCTGATCCGCCGCGCCCTGGCGCGGTCGAAAGGGAACAAGGCCCGCACGGCACGCTTGCTCGGCGTTACCCGCCCGCGGCTATATCGACGCATGGTGCAATTGGGGTTGGAGTAGTGGATAGTGGATAGTGGGTAGTGGTTAGTGGGTAGATAGTAATTGCCGGTAAAGATGGGTGAAATAGAGAGGTGGCGTTGTTTGACGCCTAGCTTTAGCATCGCGGTTAAGTCAAACCATTTCA
>JAUWPQ010000059.1 GCA_030611515.1 Planctomycetota bacterium
AGTGTGGAAGGTGCGGCTATGCCTGTCCCCATGGAACTTTCCCGGATTATTATCAGCGAAATCAACGACCAGCAGGTAATCTACCTGAAGGAGATCGACGGCGAACGGTCTTTTCCGATCCTGATCGGCATCTTTGAAGCCACGAGCATCGACCGGCGGGTGAAGGGCTATCCGTCGCCGCGGCCGCTGACGCACGATCTGATCGTCAACGTGGTCGAGAACCTCGGGGGCGAGTTTCAGGACGTGATGATATGCGAGTTGAAGGACCACACGTATTTCGCCCGGCTGCGGGTACGCCACGACGGCGAGCTGATCGAGATCGACGCCCGGCCTTCGGACGCCATCGCCGTGGCAGTCACATGCGACCCGATGCTGCCGATCTTCGTGAACGAAGACGTGCTGAACGACGTGCTGGGAGAGCAATAGGAAGGGATTGGGGATTAGAAAGTAGGGATTGGGGAAAGCCGGCCACTTGCGGTTTCGCACCGACCACTAGCCACTACTTCCAACCGCTCGCCAACCCCTTTTTCCTAATCCCCAATCCCTAATCCTCGTGAATTTTTTGAGAAAGACAGCGGCCGACGTGGTTTCCGCCCTCCGCCGGCCAGCCGTGTGGATTCCGGCGGCGGTGCTGGCGGCGGGGACGACCATTTTCTGGACGACGGACCTCGACGTCGCGTTGTTGCGTCCATTCTTCTCGGATGATGCGATTGGCCAAACTCGATGCGCGCGTTGGCCGCAGATGCACGCGCAACCCTGGCAAGCACTTTACGACTGGGGCGTGTATCCCGCCTGGATTCTCGGCGGCGGCGGTCTGATCGTCTGGATTGCGAGTTTCTTCTGGGCGAGAATCGAACGCTGGCGCGATCCAGGGCTTTTCTACGCCCTGCTGCTGATCGTTGGTCCGGGAATACTCGTCAACGAGGTCTGCAAACCCTTCTGGCAACGGCCCCGTCCACACGATACCGCGCCGTTCGGCGGCCAGCGCGACTTCATCCCGGTTGGGCAACGAGGCTGCGTCGCGTCGGACGCTTCGTTCCCCAGCGGGCACGCGGCGACGGGCTTCTATCTGATGGCCCCGGCGTTTGTCCTCTATCGACGCCGGCGGCGGCTGGCTGCGTCGTTCCTGCTGCTGGGACTAACCGGCGGCGCCGTGATCGGTCTGGCGCGGATGGCCGTCGGCTGCCACTTTCCCAGCGACGTACTTTGGTCTGGCGGGCTGGTCTACTTCACCGGCTTGGCGCTGGCCGCCCCGTTTCGGTTTGGACGGGAAAAAGACGGATAGAGAAGTAGGCCGGGTTGCAACCCGGCGGTTATTCGCAATCACTACCCGAACATGCCGGGGCACGACCCGGCCTACGGAACTCGCTATTCGATCTGCGATAGCGGGATGGCCTCGTCGACCAACAACACGGGTATGCCGTCTCGGATCGGATACAAGATGGTTTTGTCGGCGCGTAGCAGGCCGCCGTCCAGCGGCTGCTCGACTTGCTGTCCGGAACGGTTTTTCACCCGCCCCGCCGCGATCGCCCGGTTGAGCCGAGCGATAGTCCCTTCGTCGGCAACGCCGAGCGGGGTGTGGTCGGTTGGACAGGCAAGGATCGGAAGCAGTTTTTCGTCGATCATCGGAGTACGCGCTCGAATCGGTGGAGAATATCAATCGCTCCAGGATGGCCGATATTGCACGAATTTGCAAGCCCGCCGATCGATCCAAAGCGACGAGTTGCCTCCTGTAATCGCGTCAATAGCAGTTCAACCGCCTGCTATACGGCCCGTTGAAAAAGGGTGCCACTGCTGGCTTGCCCAGCAGTGTGGGGAGAAACACCCGGGAACACACTGCTGGACAAGCCAGCAGTGGCACCCGAACTCTCGGAAACCGACTTTTTTAACCGCCTGCTATACGGCCGGCGTCTTGCTGCGCGAGCGGCGACGGGGAGGCGCCGCCGTACTCCAGTCCTTCGTCAGGGTCTCGAATACTTCCGGCGATTCGTATCGGATGACGTTCTTTCCCTCGGGCATCGGCCCAATCAAGCCGCGGAACACCGGCAGTCCCCGCAACCCCAGGTCCGTGCTGCAATCGTCCACGCCCACTTGGCAATGCCGCTTTAGCAGCGCCTCGCTGTTGTCGTAGTCGCGGATGCGGATTTGCCCATCGGCCCCCCGAGTGACCACGCGATAGGTGTCTTTATCCATAAGTTGTGTTCCTTGTTGTTTCGAGACCGTGTTGCACGGTAGTCGGGGTTGAGGTTCTGGCCGAGGCCGATGCGCCTCCACCATCATTCGGCGGTATCGGCAGTCCCGAGCCGGCAAACGTAGACAATCTGCTTGCGCCGACACAGCACGAGCATCCCTACAAACCGTCAGATTGCGCACCGCGGCCATTGTCGCTACCACCCGATTTCCAGAACCTATCACGAAGTGGGAACTAATGGGTTCTGCCGTGCAATCATACGATCACCTTGCCGGAATCTGCTGAAATTATGCGTTGTAACGCCTGTCGGGCTATTACCGGCTATTAAGACGATATCCCTTCTTGTCGGCAGACGGCCGATGAGATAAATTATTAGTAAGCGGTCGGAGGGTATGCGAATTGGTTAGCGGCCTGACTCGAAATCAGGTGCGGCGTAAGCCGTTGAGGGTTCGAGTCCCTTGCCCTCCGCTGATAAAGCCTTGCGTGGCAAAGAGTTACGCAAGGCTTTTTTCTTTGATCGCCTGCCACCCATAAGTGGCTATCGGCTTGGTGCTACGCCGGTGCTACGGGCGCAAGATTTTTTGCCGGCTGCCGGAACCGGCTCGGGAGGGTCGGGTTGCGCTCGGCTATGCAACGTGGGCAAAATGCTGCGAAGAAGAGTTTGGCTACTCTAAGCAACACGCGAATCGGCTGATTCAGGCCGCTAAAATCAGCCAGCAGGTGGGAACAATTGTTCCCACTGAGCCGCTACCGGAATCGCACGCCCGCGAACTTGGCAAGGTTCCGGCGCCCGGCCTGCCACAAGGCCAAGCTGGTTGACCAGTTCGGGCGTACCATGCTCGATAACCACCCTCGCCCGGTCCACGCTCTGCCGCGATACGTTTAGGGCCGCGCCAGCTTGCTCGGAAGCAAGAGATTGTGTAGTCTTGAGCGCTTGTGCTCTTTTGGGCATAAGCGCTTTGCCTGCATCTGTCGTATGGTCTCCGCCACCTCCCGCCTTCTGCCTTTCCTTGGCCGCCTCGTCGTAGAACTCCCGCGCCTTGCCTGCCACAAGACTAAGCTGAGAGGGTGCCATGTGGCGGCGGTGGAGATTCTTCGATAAGACGTAGGCCAGAGCATCTTGGATATACCGAGGTCGGATAATAAAGGTAACATCGCGTTACCTTTTCCGGGTCTTCCCCGCTCGATGGTTTCCGCCGGCATTTCCCCCAGCCGCTCGGCCGTCAAGTTCCGGCGGCCAAGAATCGCCGCCGGCAACTCCGGCAATAGCAGCCCGTCGATGTCGAGTGAGAAGGTCGTGGTGTGCCGCAGCCGTAGCAGCGTGGAGGCCGGGCCGTGGCGACGTGGTGTGCCGTCCGTCGGGCGAGGCGGGATCGACACGTCGGGCAAAGTCGCCATTGGCCTTTGCCTTCTGCCTTGTGGCACAAGATGCACGTCGAATCGGTCGAAACGGTGTATTCCACTGGTTCATGCCCTCTCAGTCCGAATAATGGCCCGCCACGTTGCGCCCTGTTGCGTCCGAGCGGGCCAAGTGGTGTTCCGATACCTTCGTCAACTGCGTGCGTCAGAATCGCTTGTAGGCGGTTGCGCCATTCATGCCGCGTCCTCGTCCATGCGCAACGTATGGTGACTGGACGGCGAATCCGGCGGCGGATTTTATCACGGCCCCCAGTTCCGAAACCTTCGCCTCTGCTGCCGTCCAACGGCTGTAGGCGACACAGTAGGCGGCCAGCGCGTCGGCGGTCCCCGGCTGCGTCGCGTCGAGTGTAGGGGCAAGCTCGGCCCACTTGGCGACGGCCTGCTCGTCGAGGTGTTCGGGGATGTTCATTTTTTGGCCCTCATAATTTCGTCGATCCATTGACGGTGGAAGTCGAGTAGGTCGACGTCGTGAATCAGGACGATCTGCTCGATGCTGCTGCATGACCTGAGATTAGCTGAACTTTCCACCACGTAGCTACGGCCGTCCGTCAACTCCAGCAGCAGCACTTTGGCATGGGTGAGCATCGCCACCACCCGCTGTCCCCTGGTGGTCAACTCATGCGCCAGCCGTTCGCATGATTCCCGTTCGTTGGACTTGAAGTAGACAGAGAAGAGGAAATCGACCTTCCCGATCCGGCCGATGTCGATCTCGACCAACAGTTCGTCCAGGTTCGTCTTGCTGAACCCCAGCGTTGCAATACCGAGATACGCGATTGTCTCGGGGGCTGCGAAGTGGAGCACCGACTTGACCACGTGCCATAGGCTGTATCGTTTGGCCGTAACAAGGTGGAAGGCTTCGCCTGGTTCCGGCAACCGGCCGATATGCTCGACGGCGTTCTGCAATCGCCTGGCGTCGAGCATGACCGCTTTATCGGTGCGCCGAACGTGACGACGGTCGCCGACCCACTCGCGGCCGGCGTCTTTTTCCAAACCGACAAGCTCGTCAAAAACCGGCTGGAGGCCGTCCAGGTCGATGCAATTCAGGTTGGAAAATGGATCGTTCATTGTGGAAAACCTGCCGGCGGAAATGATTCCGCCGGCAGGCCCAAAGTCGGCCCAAAGGGCCTCACCCAAAAGGTTCGGTACGCTCTTTTACAGTAAACCCATCGTCACGCCCAGCTCGATTTGCGACGCCAGAAATCGCGTTTCATCGGCTTCCCGTTTTGCTTGCTGATGCTGGTCGGCGAGTTCGGCGATTTGAGCGAACAGCGCCTCGCCCTCGCCGATCGTGCTGGCCCGGTCTCGTCGAAGTTCGAGCTGCCGAAGATTTTTTTCCAATTTATCGGCGAGCTTTTGCGATTCCGGATAGTCAGCGGCCCGTTTTCGCATATTCGCCGCGCGCTGTCGGAAGCTCCGAAGGTCGGGGACTTCGTTTGCCGGCGAGCCGGCCGATGCCGCCAATAAATTCATGTCGCCGTCGCCCTTTTCAGACTTGACGCCGGCGATCATTTTTGCGTATTCTGGCCGCGATTTTCGCCAAACCTCAGACGCTTTTTGGAATCCCGTCGCGGCCGCTTGGAGTTCCTTTTCGTGGTTTTCGCTGTTCATCAGGGGTATTCCTTTCAGGAATTGGGGGGAACATTCGTAAACCGCGCACCAGCGCGGTCGTTTGTAAATTGGTTGGATTTTCAATAGAAGCAAACCACGTTCGCACGTCGCCTCGCCAGAGTTCTGTAAACTTTTTCGGGGGTGGAATGTTTGCGATTTCTGTCAGTGGCACGTCGGCCAGGAGGGACGGTTCGTTGTCAATTGTGGAGTAGTATTGATCTTCGCGGCTCGGCAGGGCGTATTGACGCGGAGCAATCCAGGTGTTGCACGGAAGCCATTCGCTGGCCAGTTCGCGAACACGGTGTGCGACGTGAAAAAGGGTGCGGATGAAAACTCCATCGTGTCCGATCCACGGAACCGGCTGCTCAACCGCAAGCGGAGTTGTAGTGCAGAACTCCGTCAAATTATCAGCAAACGCGGAAGTCAAAATCGGGTTGGGATTTTCGTCGAGTTCGCTTGGCAAGACCTCCCGCAAAGCCAGGTGCGCAACTTCATGCCCGGCCGCTTTCCACGCTTCCCGCCGCGTGTGAATCCGCATAGGGCCGCCACGATATGCCGCGAGCGTGTAATCTCTGATTTCACCATCGTTTAGCAAAATCACTACGCCACGACCGTTCCATCGGCTGCCGATTGTGTCGCGGAGAACAAGGTCCAGCCCGCGCCCGACCAACGCCACCGCGCCCTTTGGTCGGAAGTTTTCAGGAACTTCGGATCCGAGCAGAACGTAAACCGGACGACCAGGTAGGAGCACTTGGCAAGTCGATTCGATTGTTTGGCGGAGTTCCTTGCGCATTATGTCGTCGCTCCTTTCCGCCGCCGCGGCCGCCGCAAGTCCAAACTCGCCGAAAGCGGGCACTCGCCGATTTCCGAAGGGCTGCTCGGCTTGGATGTTCGTAGTCGTTGCCGCGCTGCAATCGTTTGATCGTGGTAAAACCGGCCAATGGGTTCGGACCATTTTGGCGAGTTGGTGGGCAAGGCCGGAGCGGGTAGCTGCGCCGCCGCAAGTCCGGCTGGCGTCGGGTAGTAATAGACCGCGCCTTGAACGTCGGAATTGCTGGCAACCCAACCGCGAACCAAAGCAGGAAGTACAAGCAGCATGGTTTCCCAGAGCGCGTTTCGGCAATCGTCGGTGTCGGCGTATTCGTCCAATTCCGCAATCCACAACTCGGAACAAAGCCCTTCTCGCTCTTCCGTCAGCAACACGACCCGGCACAATGCCGCGTGGGCGTCGAGCGGAAGGCCGCACAACGCTCTGACTCCGATTTCTGCTGTCTCGCTGAGCCGGACGCCCGACCGCTTCGCCTTGCCACAGAGCACGAGCAAACTCATCTCTTGCAAACCAACTAATTCCCGCTCGCCTGCCAGCCGATTCGCTCCCCCTCCGCCGACCCGCCACAAAACACCGGCCGACGAGAACCGCCGCCGGGCCTCCCACAGATTCGACGGGGCCGGGGGCACCCAGTCCGCTTTTCGCATCGGACGAAAAATGGCGTCGGTCCTCGCCAGGACATCTATCAGAGTGGTGGTATTAGTTTTGTTCATGCTGCGGTTTCTTTTTATTCGAGTTTGTAACATCAGGAAAGAGTTGCTTCCCCAAATAGTTCCCTCATCCCTTGGGGGGTACGTGTTTCCCAAAAGAACCTACACCCCCCGGGGTAGGGTGTCGGCCATCGTCACGCCTGGCAGGTCCGTGAGCCGAGCTACCCGGGCTTCCTTCGACTGGTCCCTCGGCTTGGCCGGTGGTTCAGGGAGCAACGTACCCCGCGAGATTTCCTCTAGCCGATCCAGGTTGGGCAAGCAGAACTCCAGCGGCGGCCAAACGTCGAACTTGAGTTGTAATTGGCTCATAGGTTTACCTATCTTCTCTAGTTTCGCTTTGTTCACGGGGAGTACGGGAAGTACGGGAAGTAAACTCTATCCTTCGCGGGCGCGCCGGTGCGCATGTGCGTGTAACCGGCGAACGGTTGTATTTACTTCCCGTACTTCCCTTAGTTCCCGCCATTCACGATCCACAGGGCGGCGTGATCGCGGTCGTTTTTTCGGTCCATAAACTTCCCACCGACAACACGACGGCGGAGGTGATGCAGCTTCATTGCCACACCGCGCGGATTCAGCGTCTTTCCGTCGCGTGGTGGGACAAGTTCCAAGAGAGCGCTCCGCAGCGTATCGTAATCGTGGGGATGTTCAGCCAGGGTCCGCATGATTTCGGCGACGGTCATTCCAAAGCCGTCGGGGTCCGCCTCTTCCCACCCAGCGATTAGTTGCCGTAAGGCGACAGCCTCACGGTCGGCTTGCGTGTTCAACTCCGTCCGGGTCGCCCCGGGGTCGGGTAGGCCGCACCACGCGACGGCATTGCGGACCAGTGCGGACCATGCCTCAAAGCTGCCCCAGGGCGTCAGCTTCATGTCGGGCCGGCCGGCGGCGCAATAACCAGCAAGAATAGTGATTGCCGCCATTGCCAGTTTTGGGCGCTCTTGACGCACCCAGGCCAGTAAGTCGGAATGGTGAAAGCCGATGCGTTCCTCGGGATTTTCAAGCGGCGATTCCAGCCGGATATGGACCACGCGCCGGGCGGTGTCGCCGGCAAGAACTACATTGTTCCCGGTTGCATACCACGTCGCGTAAAGCGGCACGCCCGACACCATCGCGGTCTGTCCGAGGATTCGATCGCTCCAAGAGGTCGCCGTGAGCGCCGCGTCAAGACTCGGAGTTCCCAAGCTCCCGGCTACGTTGTCGATTAAAATGAGCGGTTCGGCGGCGACGGCAAGCGCGGTGATTCGTTTTCGTTGTTCGTTATCATCGCGGGGCAGACTCATCCTCGCCATCGCGCGGCCGGTAGTGATGATTGCCGTCGCGTCGGTCAGTAACGACTTCCCGCAACCACGCACATTGGCATCGTAGAGAAACATCGGGGCGGGACCATGAAAAGCATAGCGGGCCAACGGCGTCAACACGCCCGCAAGCCACGCGGCGCGGTGCGCCTCGGATGAAAATGGAAAGTCCTCGATGGTCTCCGCCAGCGCGACAACCGCCTTGGCCGCGTCGGCGGCCGTTGGCTTTTCGGGGACCGCCGGAAAATCGCATTGTGACCGATACATGATTCCGGTTTGCGGATCGTAGCCGGGCGTTTGTAGGACCGATCCATCGGCGCGAAGTATTGGCGATTCCACTATCGCTTCCAGGCGGCGGATTCCCTCCCACTGGCCGCGCGCGTCGATTGCCTTGACGCACCAGTCGGGTGGATGTATCCGTTCCATTTTTTCGTCGCCGGCTGGTCGAAGCCACGTCGCCTCATCAGCAAGAAGCTCGCGGATGCGTGCTTGTTTCATCGGCACGATTCGCGGCGAGTCTTTCGGCCGGGCAATACCATGCGGCGGGCTGGCCCCCTCAACTATGTGGACGAGACAACCGCCGCGCTGGTAAATGTTTGGGCAGGTCGCCAAGGCGGCCACGGCTTCATCTACTACGCGAGGTTCGTCTGTGCCGACGATGATTTTCCGGCGGTCAGCCGTTTCTTTGTCGGTCGTTTCCGGCGGCGTCCATTCCGGCGCCGCCTTCACCAACTCCGGCAATTCGTCGGCGGTGTGGCCTGCGTCGAGCCAGTCCGAAACGTCGCCTTTTTCGGCCAGGCCGGGCAGTTCAAGAACTCTGACGCTCGCGGCCACGCCGTGCAATGCGGCGACGACCTGTCGGGCGTGCGCGCGGCCGGGTTCATCGTTGTCGGGTAGGATCACTACGTGCCGGCCGGCCAAGTGGACGTTGTATTCTGCGCGCCACTTTCCCGCGCCACCGGGGCAGGTAGTTGCAATTAGTCCCATCGCGCGAAGTCGGTCGACGTCCTTCTCGCCTTCCGTAACGCAGACGATCATGGCCGGATCGGCGGCCAACAGTTCGGGCAGACGGTAGGGCACGCGGCGAGTGTTGCCGAGTTTCCACTCCCATCCGCCGTCGGGCTTCGGAGCGCGTTGTCTAAAATCTTTCGGGGCGAAACGGCAAACCTGAAAAAGCAAGCCGTCGCGCTCGTCGCGGTAATCGTAAGTGGCGACGATTTCGCACTTGCCGGTCGGCGCTCTGCCGTTGCCATTGGCAGAAAAAAGGTCACGTGCGGTCAACCCCGCCTTGCCGAGAATCGCGTTTAGTTCGCAGCCCGCATGGCAGTGCAACAGCGTCCGGCCATCGTCGCCGATCGCTATGCTCAGGCTCGCGGTTCCATCTTCGTGTGCTGGACATCGCGCCGACCAACCGCCGGCAACTTTTCGGACGGACTGGAATCGCGGAAGTAGTTCTTGCGTGTTCATCGGACGGCCTCCTACTCTTGGGCACCGCCGACGCGGCGGGATTCGATGAACTTCTCGATGTCCGAAAGGCGGTATCTGATACTTCTGCCTACTCTCACATAGGCGAGTTCTGGATACCTTTTGACACATCGCCAAACGCTTAGGGTGCCGTCGGCGAGTCCGAGAATCTCCGCTGCGACTTTTTCGTCAACGAGCGGAGAGGGGCGGGAAGCAACTGCGGTTTGCATGAGACTGACTCCGTAAGAGGTTGTATTTCGTGAACAACCTGAATCTTACGGGGTCAAAAAACTGCCGTCAAAGGCGGCACTGTACAGAAGCGCCCAACTACTTTTTCGTTTTTTTGCGGGGTTTCATTTTGCCCGTGGCGCGTTTCACGGAGTAAAACGATATGCCGAGTTGAGCGGCAACGTATTCGCGCGCGGACGTGAGCGAATCCTTCCTGTTTTTGTCCATGCGTGCTTTGACGGCGGCCACGATTTTTTTCCGGCGCTCTTCCGTCGCTCGGGCCTTCTTGTCGCGCCCTTTGCCGAGTCCCCGCTGCACCCTGCTCGCGTGGATCACCTTCGGCTCAAACTCCATCGCATGGACCTTTTCGGCCAACACGCCGATGTTAATTCCCTGTCGCGCGGCTTCGCGCGGGTCACAGTCGGGGAGAATCGCTAAGAGTCTGTCGATCCTCATGTCCAGTTCGCGGGCCGCCTCCTGTCTATCAGTGCTGTATTGGTCGGTCAGATTTGCGATAAGGGGTTTGATCGTGTCCTTGATCTGCGAAAGTCGACTATCGAGGGTTTCGGGCCGAAAACTCTCTATGATGAGTGCCACGTCCTCAGGAGGCATATTATCGGTAAGCGGTATCATCGTCCGTGGATAGATACCATCAGCATTCTCAACCGTGCGCTTCATCATCGCCTCCCTTCTCCGGCGGCTCCAGTAACCGCGTAAGCCCGCCGGCGGCCAGCATGGCTTGTGTGGCGCGGTCTACGGCTTCGCGGACAGGATCGAGTGATAGGCGGCTGTAGACCATCGTGGCGACGGCGGTCTTGTGCCCCAGCGCCCGACCGATGATCGGCAAGCTGACATTTTGGCCGGCCATCCATGACCCAAGAGTACGTCTAATGTCGTGAGGCCGCACGTCTGTAAGTCCGGCCTGTTGGACAATCCGCACCCATGCCCCCTTGGGATTCGCCAGATGCTTCCCATTGCGGCCGGGGAATACCCAGGGGGAACCATTGGCAACTTCCGTTCGGGCAATCAGAATCGCAAGAGCGGGAGATACAAGGGGAACCACAACCGGCATCCCGGCCTTTGTCTCGGGTATCCGCCAGTAGGCGGCTTGGAGATCAACGTCCGCCCACTGCATTGCTTCCACGTTGGACCTTCTCGCGCCAGTTAGTAGGAGCATCATGTAGAAATCGCGGACAATATCGTCCTCGCCCTCCAAGGCGGTGAAAAAATCCTTTAGCTCACCCGGTTGCAAGAACCGATCCCTCGATTGTTCCTTGAACAGCTTGATTTTCCGGCCGGGATTGTCGCCGCGGTAGCCTAATTCGTCGGCCTTGTTGTACATGGCCCTGATGAGGGCAAGCAACCGATTGGCCTGGTAGACGCCGTTTTCCCTGCCCACGCGGGAATGAAGGGATTGCACGTCGATCTTGCGGATCGTCGATAGCTTCCGATTCGCCCACGGTTTCAGGAACTTGTTGAACTTTAGCTTGTCCTCGTAGACGCTATCCGGCTTCTTGTGCGCCTCGGCATAGAGCAACCAGTGGTCCCATAGTTGTTGGATCGTCGGTTCCTCGCGCTTCCGTCGCCGTTCGGTTTGGGGATTCAGGCCGTCGGCAATCTTTCCGGCTTGCTTCATCGCCACATCCCGCGCGTCGTCAACCGATAGCTGTGTCGCCTTGCCGAGTATCACTCGGGTCGGCTTTCCGTCGATCCGACGGACGTAGTAGTATGTCTTCGATCCGGCCGGCGTAACGCACAATTGCAAGCCGGGGCACTTGGCGTCCTTGTGGTAGACGCGGCCGGTGGTCGGCGGGGACAGGGCCTTTACCCTGGCCTCGGTAAACGAAAATGGTTTGGGCATGGCAGACTTTCCCCTGATTGTTTGCGTAGCACCAAGGCGGTGCTACGCGGTGCTACGCCGTGCTGCGCGAATCAGGCGCTTTTCTACCCACTCCTGATTTTAGCGGGCGAAGTCGGTGCTACGTTGGTGCTACGGCAACCGTTAATTTAGGTTAATTTTCAGCGTAGCACAATAAGGATAGCGTAGCCGTAAGTCTTGGAATAGTAAAGGGGTATCAATGGCCGTTAATCAGGAAAAACACCCCCCATTACAAACTCGAAATCAGGTGCGGCGTAAGCCGTTGAGGGTTCGAGTCCCTTGCCCTCCGCTTCGTATGGTCTCGCACGTCTTCGCACAAGCCCGAAACTCGTAAAGGGTTAGGGCTTGTGCCATTTCTTGGCGCCGGGTCTTCTTCGTCGCACCCCGTCGCGTCGTCCGGCGCCAAAACGCGCCCTGACTGCTGCGCATGCGCTGCGCTTTTCTGGGCCGACTCTGGATCGAAACCCCCATTTTCTAGTGGCAACCGGAATGCAGCCGCTCCGTCCGTTCCTGTCGCCCGCAACGCGATTGGCTCGCTAGCCAGCATATTCGGCAACCGGGCCACCGTGGCGGCGTCCTGACCCGGGAACAGGTGCCCGTAGGTATCCATCGTCAGCGTGATCGTCGAGTGCCGCATCACCGATTGCACCGCCTTGGGGTGGGCGCCGGCCATCGCCAGCCAGGCTCCGCAGGTGTGCCGAAGACTGTGGAAGTCGAGGAGCTCCCCCTCGTGGTTCTTATTGCTCAAGAAATCGCTCTCGCCCCGCCGCAGATATTCCTTGGCGTCCTGCTTGGCTGCCTTCAGCCAGACTAGGCGTTAGGCCGCTTGCGACGGTTCATTATTGACCGCAAGACAATGTCGTCAGGAAGATCGTAATAGCTAAAACTTCCGGCGAACGTCTATGCAGAACCGTTTGGCTTCGTCGGCAGGACAGCGCCCATTCTTGCACGCTGTTGCCGCCATTCTGAGGGGAACAACCCTCATTCCACTCGGTTATCAAGAGTCCTTGGACCATGACAGTCGGTCGGTTTCGTAGAAAACCGAAAGGCTCCCCGACAAGGACTCGAACCTTGGACCTAGCGGTTAACAGCCGCTCGCTCTACCAATTGAGCTATCGGGGAATGATACCTCTATACTAATATCCGTTCCCGAGATTGGCAAGGCGGGGGTTCGATGCCGGCATTCTGGTCGAAAAAGCTCTCGAATGGGCCAAGACGATGACATGACGTAGCTTCGTTCGTGCATCTGCTGGACTGCGTCCACGAGACCGGCGTCCGCCTTACACCCCGCGTGTTCCGCCCCATCTCCGCCCGTCTTGATTGCTCAGAATCGCTCCCAAAATGGCGTCTCGCGATTCATCCTGAAGTTGAGTAGACTATTTCCTACGGGCTGTTAAGGTCGCGTCCACGGTTCCCATGGCGTTGCCCTGGGCTGGGCGAACCAGCCGCCCCTTCGGGGGCAAAAATAATAATGTCACTCCGCAGCGCCGTCCGTCTCGGCGGGGGCCGCCAGGCCGCCGGCGACGAGTATCTTTTGGCGGAGTTCCTCGACCAACTCGGGGTTCTCCTTGAGATATTCGCGGACCTTCTCGCGGCCTTGGCCGAGTTGCACGTCGCCGTAGCGGAACCATGCCCCGACGCGGTTGACCAACTTTTCCGACAACGCCATGTCCAAAATGTCGGTCTCGTAGCTGATGCCGTCGGTGTGCATCATATCGAACTCGGCGATGCGGAAGGGCGGGGCCACCTTGTTTTTGACCACCTTCGCCCGGACACGCTGGCCGATCACCTCGTCGCCGTTCTTGATCTGGCTGATCCGCCGCACGTCGATCCGGCAGGAGGAGTAGAACTTCAGCGCCCGACCGCCGGGCGTGGTCTCCGGGTTGCCGAACATCACGCCGATCTTCTCGCGGATCTGGTTGATGAAGATCACCGAGGTCCTCGACTTGGAGATCACGCTGGTCAGTATCCGCAACGACTGGCTCATCAGCCGGGCCTGTAGTCCGATGTGCGAGTCGCCGATCTCGCCGTCCAGTTCCCTCTTGGGGACCAAGGCCGCCACCGAGTCAATGACAATCACGTCCACGGCGTTGCTCTTGATGAGCATTTCGGTGATTTGCATTGCCTCCTCGCCGCAGCCCGGCTGGCTTACCAAGAGTGTCTCCAATTCGACGCCGAGTTTTTTCGCCCAGGTTGGGTCCAGTGCGTGTTCGGCGTCGATGAAGGCGGCGATGCCTCCGAGGCGTTGGGCGCTGGCTATCACGTGTAGTGCGAGGGTCGTCTTGCCGCTCGATTCAGGGCCGAAGATTTCGGCCACCCTTCCGCAGGGAATGCCCTGTCCGCCCAGGGCTATGTCCAATGACAGGCTGCCGGTCGGGATGCCGCGGATCGGTGTGGCGGCGCCGATGCCCAGCGGCATGATGGCCCCTTCGCCGAACGTCTTTTCGATCTGGGCGACGGTGTTTTTCAGCGTCGGGTTGGAGTCGAGGATGGTCGGCACACTGCTTTTGCCGGCGGCGGCTTTGGCGGATGGAGTGGTTTTTTTGGCCATCGGGTATCTCGCTTTGGTTTATTGGGGCTAATGTGCAATGTGAACTTGTGTATATGTGTACCGCGATTCCGCTCGGAATGCAATATTCGTTTAGCAGCCTGTTGAAAAAGGGTGCCACTGCTGGCTTGTCCAGCAGTGCGGGGAGAAACACCCGGAAAAACACTGCTGGACAAGCCAGCAGTGGCACCCGAATTCTCGAAAACCGACTTTTTCAACGGGCTGTTAGCCGTGTGATCCGTTTCGCACAGCCGAGGCGTTTCACGGGGGCCGCTTGTTCCCCCGCCGCGATGGTTGATCTTACCGGCCGGGGCGGTTTTTGGCGAGGGGGTGCCCCCGAGAACCCTTGCCCCGCGTGGACGCGGGGGCTAAACTTGCACCCTGACCTCTGACCTCTGACCTCTGACCTCTGCTCCCATTGTCCACATTGCTCGGAAATCGTAACGCTCTGGGTGGCGTAGCCTTTTGCCTCCTCTCGGCACTGGGCTATACCGCCTCGAACATCTGCATGCGGCAGTTGACCGCCGTGCATTGCGATACGTTCTGGGCGGTTTTCAATCGGGAACTGGTCACGACGGTAGTCGTCGGGGTGTGGTTGCTGCGTCGGGCGGTTCGCCTAAAGGGGACAGGTCCGATTTGTGCAAAGCACCCTTCGGGCCGCTCCGCGGCAAATCGGACCTGTCCCCTTTCGACGTTGCCGGCGGGCCGCGAGTTGGGACTGCTCCTGCTCGTGGGACTGCTGATCCAGGTGGCGGGCAACGTCTGCGTCCAGTGGTCGCTCGGCGTCGTGGGACTGGCCGTCACAATACCCGCCATGTTCGGCGCAATGATTACCGGCGGGGCAGTGATCGGCCGGGTCTGGCTCGGCGAGCGGGTCTCCGGCCGGTCGATAATGGCTATCGCAATGCTCCTCGGATCGCTGGCCCTGCTGGGCGTCGGCGCCGAGGCGGCGGGCTGCTCCATCGCCGAAGCCAAAGCCGTAACGCCTAATCCACTGTTAATGGTTCTGGCGGTGGCCGCGGCCGGACTGGCTGGAACGGTGTACGCTCTGCTCAGCGCGGTGATCCGCCGGAGCGTGACTCGAAACACAACGCCGGCCGCGGCGGCCTTCCTGGTCACGCTGATGGGCGTCGTCAGTCTGGGGCCGATTTGCGTTTACCGGCTCGGCGTTCCGGCACTGCTGGAGACGCCCGTCGATCAGATTATTTTGATGATCGCCGCCGGCGTTTTCAATCTCGTCGCGTTTTTAGCGATTATTCACGGTTTGCAGCGGATCACGGTAGTCCATGCCAACGCGGTGAACGCCTCGCAGGTGGCGATGGCGGCCGTGGCCGGGATGGCGTTGTTCGCCGAGCCGTCCACCGTTTGGCTGTTGCTGGGGGTCTGCCTGACAATCTTCGGCATCGTGTGGATCGACCGGCCGGCGGAAGCGGTCGATGAAATCCCCCCGCCGTGAGGCCGCCCCGCCGTCCGTCGGCTTTACACACGGGGCGGTTTCTGGTGAAATGGCCCGCGTATAAGGATCGCGACTACCGCTATTTAGCCCCGGGTGAATACACCCGGGGCAACGCGCGGCAACTGAAAACACTGCTCCCCGCCGTGTATTCACGGCGGGCTAAATCGAGGGGGGCATCCGTGACCACGAAGGTTGTCCGACAGTACGAAGCACTGGCAAATCGGGCGGAAGAAATCCTCAGGCAGCGGGCAACCGCAGACAAAATACGCATTCAGGTCGGATCGGCCACCTGCGAACACGCCGCCGGCAGCCGGGACGTCTTGGACGAATTCCGCAAGCACCTCGCCGCCGCCGGACGCGACGACATCCTCCTGCACCAGACCGGCTGCACCGGCCGATGCAGCCGCGAGCCGATCGTCGGGGTGATGGTCCCCGGCCAAATGCCGATTAAGTACGAGCGGGTGGATCGGCAGTTGGTCCACGAGATATTTACCCAACACGTGCTGCACGGCCAACCGGTATTGGAACACGTGCTGGACGGTCCCATCGCAAGAATCGCCCGGCACGAGGTGCTTATCTGCGGCAGTGTGCGTTGTGGGTGGAAGGGACCGCGGCCGTTCGACGAAGTGCTGGCTGAAAAACTCCGCGTCGCGGGCTTGGCGGACGAGGACGTCCACGTTACCCGGGCGCATTGCTTCGGTGCTTGCAACGCGAAAGAGGCCGGCCACTTCTCCCACCTGATGATCCAGCCGGACCGGGTGTTGTATCGCGTCAAGGACGAGGCCGAGCTGGACGAAATTATCCGCGAACACCTTGTTGGCGGCCGGCCGGTCGAGCGGTTGAGGATGCCGGGCAAAACGGTCGGCGGAAATTTCCTCGAACTCTACGGCGACGTGGCCTTCTTCAACCGGCAGAGTCGCGTGGCACTGCGCCACAACGGCGTGATCGACCCCGAGAGCATCGAGGAATATTTTCACTACCACGGTTTCCAGGCGCTGGCCAAGGTGCTCCAGAAGAACGACCCGCGATGGGTGATCGACAAGATTACCCGTTCAAAACTCCGCGGCCGCGGCGGCGGCGGATACCCCACCGGATTGAAGTGGAAGATGGGCAACGAGGCCGCCGGTCGGATCCGATACCTCATCTGCAACGCCGACGAGGGCGATCCCGGCGCGTTCATGGACCGCAGCATGTTGGAGAGCGACCCGCTGAACGTGGTCGAGGGAATGATTATCGGCGGATTCGCCATCGGCGCCAGCCAGGGATTCTTCTACGTCAGGGCCGAGTATCCGATGGCCATCGAGCGGATCGAACGGGCGATAGAACTGTGCCATCAATGGGGACTTTTGGGCAAGAACATCCTCGGCTCGGGGTTCGACTTCGACCTGGAAATCCGCCTCGGCGCCGGGGCCTTCGTCTGCGGCGAGGAGACGGCGCTGATCCACTCGATCGAGGGCCAGCGCGGCCAGCCGAGGGTCCGCCCGCCGTATCCGACCGAAAAGGGGCTGTGGGGCAAGCCGACCGTGATAAACAACGTCGAGACCTTCGCCAACGTCACCGCGATCGTCAATTACGGGGCCGAATGGTTCGCCCGGATCGGCAGCGAGAAAAGCGGCGGCACGAAAGTCTTCGCCCTGGCCGGAAAGGTCCAGCACACCGGCCTGGTCGAGGTGCCGATGGGCACAACGCTGCGGACGGTCGTCGAGGAGATCGGCGGCGGTGTGGCCGGCGGCAAGCAACTAAAGGCGATCCAGACCGGCGGACCGGCCGGCGGCTGCATTCCCGCCAAGTGGATCGACCTGGACGTCGATTTCGACAGCCTCATAAAAGCCGGCTCGATCATGGGCAGCGGCGGGATGATCATCCTCGACGAAGACGACTGCATGGTCGATATCGCCAAGTATTTCATGACCTTCTCGCAGGACGAGTCGTGCGGCAAATGCACCCCCTGCCGCGAAGGGACCACGAGGATGCTGGAAATCCTCGAGCGGATCACCTCGGGAGGCGGCACGCCGGAAGACCTCGACAAATTGAAGCGGCTCGGGCTGCTGATGAAACGCGCCTCGCTCTGCGGGCTGGGCCGCGCGGCCGCCAACCCGATCCTCAGCACGCTCGAACATTACCGTGACGAGTATGAGGCCCACGTTGTCGAGCGGCGTTGTCCGGCCCATAAATGCAAGGCGTTGATTCACTACGAGATCGACCCCGAAAAGTGCGTCGGCTGCACGGTTTGCGCGCGGAACTGCCCGGTCGCGTGCATTTCCGGCGAGCGCAAGGAGCCGCATCTGATCGACCAATCGCATTGCATCAAGTGCGGCCGCTGTTTCGAGGTTTGCAAGTTCGAGGCGGTGAAACGGATGTAATGGAGGGATTGGGGATTGGGGATTAGGGATTAGAAAAATAGCCGGCGGCTAACAGCCGCCGGAGGAGGAGTTGCCATGAATCGTTTTGAGAAAGGATTCGTGATTTTCTATTTTGTCTATGGGCTTGTTTACATTCCGTGTTTCATCCTGTTCATGCCGCAATATGATTATTTCATTCTTCCATTCCACTTCTTTGGCATGGCGATTGGCATTCCGATGCTGATTATCGTCTTCCGCGACATTTACAAACGGACCTTTCCGAATCCAAACACAAAAGTGACCTGGACAATTCTGATGCTTTTGTTCTGGCCGAGCATCTTGGTTTACCTGTACAAGTACGGGTTCCGTCCGAGGCAGCAATGTCCAACTCAAGCTGACCATCAAACAACCGGCGGCTGTTAGCCGCCGGCTATTGAAAGCGTTACAAGAAAAGTCTCATGTCCAAACAGAAAAAGAAAATCTCCCTGACCATCGACGAAACTTCCCTCCAGGTCGACGCGGGGACCACGATCATGCACGCGGCAGAGCAGTTGGGAATCCGCATCCCGCGGCTCTGCTACCACCCCGACCTGAGTCTGGCCGGTTCGTGCCGGGTGTGTATCGTCGATGTAAAAGGGATGGGCTACTACATGGCCGCCTGTAGTTCCGAGGTCTGGGAGGGGATGGAGGTCCAGACCAACTCGCCCGAAATCCGTCAGGCCCGGCGCGACATCGTCGAACTGCTGATCGACAACCATCCGATGGACTGCCAGACCTGCGAGCGCGACGGCCGCTGCGAGTTGCAAAACCTGGCCTATTCGCTCGGCGTTAGGGCCAGACACTTCGAGGGCCGGCGGAAGCGGTTCCCCATCGAACTGTCCAGCCATTCCGTGGTCCGCGACAGCGAGAAGTGCGTGCTCTGCGGCCGCTGTGTGCGGGTATGTGCCGAAATCCAGGGCGTCTTCAACCTCAGCCAGCACGGCCGCGGGTTCCACACCGTCGTCGGACCAGCCCACTTGAAGAACATGGACGACTCGGTCTGTATCCAGTGCGGTCAGTGCATCAACGTATGTCCCACGGCCGCCTTCGTCGAGAAGCGCGGCGCGGGGCCGGTCTGGGACGCGCTGGCCGACACGGAGATGCACGTAGTGGTGCAAACCGCCCCTTCGATCCGCGCGGCCATCGGCGAGGGTTTCGGCCTGCCGCCCGGCACTCCGGCCACCGGACAGATGATTACCGCGCTGAAGCGTTTGGGATTCGACCGCGTGTTCGACACCGATTTCGGCGCCGACCTGACGATCGTCGAGGAAGCCCACGAGTTTCTTTCACGTTTACAAGCGGCGACGGCAACGAAGAGAGAAGAGAGAAGAGAGAAGAGAGA
>JAUWPQ010000198.1 GCA_030611515.1 Planctomycetota bacterium
GCAGCACCTGCGACTGATTGAGCAGGCGATCGTAGAAATAGAGCGTCACCAGATCGCCTTTCACCTCGGCCACGGCGCGCTTGGCCCCGCCGGGATAGTCCTTGCGCCGCTGGGCAGCGGCCAGCACTTCCGCCAGCGAGCGGATTTTGCCGATCCCATACTTGGCGTCCAGCGCTTGCCACGCCTGCTCGTACCGACCCACCCATTGCCGAAACTCCGGCACGCCGAGAGAGATATAATCCAACTCGGGGTAGGTATTCACGGTCGTTTGCAGCACGGCGGCGGCAAGCTCCGTAAGCGCCGGGTCTTCCGGGGGCGTGTCCGGGTCGGGCACGATCGACAACCCGCCCAGTTGTTTGATTTTCCGCGAGTTCTTCAACAGGGGCGCGAACTCCGGCGGGAAATCACTGAGCGTGGCGGTCATCACGCACTCCATACCCCGCCGGCGCGCGTAGTCCATCAGATTGTGCAACAGCTTTTCACCCGCCGCCGCGAAGGCTTTATAATCCTTGGCCTCCGGCAGATCGGGGTTCCAAAACTCCTTGGCGTCTCCGAACAACTCGCGTCCGATCATGTCAGTAGTGATCGGCAGTCGGAAGCCAAACCACAGCGTTGCCGATTGTCGCTCGATCCCCCGGACTTTGAGGTCCAGAAACGGCTGATACGGCCAAACGCCAATCAGTATCCGATTGAACTTGAGTTTGGTCAACTGATCGAGGAAGGGGCGGTACTCGGCCATACCCCAGGCCTCCGTTCCGTTGGCGAAGTCGTTGACCACGCGCCATTGACGGACGCGCAGCAGCGGCTCCAGCACGACGTCCCGGTCGGGCAGCTTGGAAAAAAGGGGACAGTCCCCATTTGCCGGAACGGCCCGGAGGGTGCTTCGCACAAATGGGGACTGTCCCCTTTTTTCCGGCAACACGTCACCGTGCAACAGATAGCGGACGCCCCAGCGTTCGACCAATTCGTACACCGCCCAGAGTGTCGCCTTCGGACTGCCGCCACCGATCACCAGCGCCGGCTTGCCGTCCAGCTTGGCGCGTTTCAGAACGATGCCTTGATCGGTGACGTCGGGCCAGCCGTCCGGCCCCAATGCCGTCCGCGTGGCGGGATTGGTCGTCGGACCGCCCACCAGTAGCGTCGCCTCGGCGGATTTCACCGGTGCCGTCGTCGGCTGGACTTTCAGCCCGTACAAGCGATCCAAATAGCGGCAAAGTTCCTCGGCGGCGAACTGTTCTAGTTTTGGGGCGTCCTCGCCGACCACGACACAAACCGCCGGCTGATCGGCCTCGTCCGCTCTGACATTCCGCATGCCAATCACCGGGAACGATATCGCCAAGGTCAATAGGACCAGCAAACGTATCGAGGCCAATGGCCGAGGGAAGCAACTTCTCATGGTTGTTTGTCTCCGTTGCTTTCGTTTGTTTGTGTTTGAAGATTCTGCCTAGCACCCCATTGTACGGCTTTGGCGGCCACGAGGAAAGCCGCGTCAGGGAAACCGGCCGCAGCAATTGCGTTGGGCCGGTTCACTGGCGTCAGGGCAGCTTCCAGCGGACGACTTCGGTGACGACGTGCCGTGGCGGTTCTTTCGAGTAGGCGGTGATCGCATAACAGGTCACCAGGCTGTGATCCGCCAGTTGCACTGTCACCGGCCAGCCGACGTAGATATCAGCCGAGAGGGCCAATTCTATCGGGTGGTCGAGGTTCCACGTCTTGCCGCCGTCGGCGCTCACGACCGCGTAGACGCCCCAAGGCAGATGGTAGTTGGAGTAGGTGGCCAGAATCCTCCCATCGTCGAGCTCGGTCAGATGCGCGTGGACCTCGGCCGAGTTGAGCATCTCCCGGGGCTTCGACCAATGCTTGCCGCCATCGGACGACTCCGTGAGGACCGTGTGTCCAAAACCCTCTTCTTGGGTTCCGGGTATCTGGCTGCGCAAGGCGGCCAGCAGCCGGCCGTCCTTGAGCCGTAGCGCGGCCACTTCCGCGAAGCTCGTCTCGTTCCAATCAACAAGTCCTTCCGAAAACTGCCACGTTTTTCCGCCGTTCTGGGTGCGTCCAAGGTTGAGATTTGGGCTTTTCCTCCTCTCTGCCTCCGTCCCCACAAACGAGGCGGCGCGAATCATCAAGGCACCGCCGTCCGGCTCGACCGCCAAACTCCTCGGATAGTCCTCGCTGGGCAGGACATTGGTTTCCCACGTCCGCCCGCCGTCGGACGAGCGGAAAAGGTACATCGCGTAGGGGCAGGAAGGCCCGGCCATCTTCTGTGCGGTTAGCAACAGCGAGCCGTCAGGAAAGACCGTAAGACATGGCTCTTTGCCCCAGAGCGGCGTTGTGCCGATTTCCTCCCAAGTAAGCCCCTGGTCGGCCGACTGATAGACGTGGATCGAAAACTGTCGGGAGCCTTGTTTCGGTAGGCGGCAGGCGGCCAAGACCAGTTTGCCGTCGGCCAGCAGTGCCATCCCGGCCTTGTAGCTGCCGCGGGGACCGACGCGGGTTCGCACTGCGTGTCGGTACTGCAAAAAGCCTACCCGCTGCCGGTCCTGGCCCGTGTAACCGGTCAGCGCTGTCGAGTATTTTTTGTAGTTGTAGCCGCCCAACAGAACGGCGTTCCGCTTTTGATCCTCCACTGTCTTGCCGGTGGGCCGGGTCTCCTGGGCCTGCGCTCCGTGGCAGGCCGTCGCCATAAGAGCCATAAAAAGCATGGAGCCGAGCAACATTCGCAGCCGATTGATGGAGAGCATGTTTGTGCAATGTGACATGGATGGAATATCCTTTCGTAATGTGCAAGTTAGAATTTTTTCCCGTCGATTATCATGCCGTCTCTGCGGCTGCCTAGCTGGCGGTGGATTTGTCGGTCGATCGTGTAGTTGATCATTTGCACCGAGCCGTCGCACATGGTCACGTGGAAACCGTTTGCATGAGCACTGCCAAAAGCGAGGGTGATGGCGTATCCGGGCGTGTCTTGCATTGGCTGGAAGAAGGCCGACCACGATAAGTTGGCTGGTTTGTAACAGGTGAAACGGTACTGGTCGCCGTTGAAGCCGGCGAAGGCGCCTTCATCGTCGCCATCGTCGATTACGGCGCCATAATAAGCGTCGGGGTTCAAGTATTTCTCGCCCACCAAGTAGGTGTTCGACAGTCCGTCGGTAATGTCCACGACCTTGACCATGCTGCGCGGGGCCCCGATGCCGTCGTACCCGCCCGTCGGAGGCCAAAGGCTGTCGTTGGCGGTCGGGTACGTGGTGTTGACGTAGCCGTTGTAACCCGGCGGGAGATTTGGCACGTCCAGGTCGTAAACGCCGCCGGCATTCATCGCATAGTCGGCGCGGTTCAGGGTGGGTGGATTGTTGGCGTTGTAAAACCACCCGCGCGTGTTGGGGGTCACCAGGGGCTTCCGGCGCGTCGGGCAATAGAACGCGGACACCAGGGTCTGGTTCCTATGGTCCATCATGGCCTTCTTGGTTGCGGGAACGGGCCACTGGTTGTGACTCCCCGTCGCGCCCATCTCGAACAAGCTCTGCTGCTCGATGTACGGCAACACGGTGAACAGCCAGCCGCCGGGTTGCTCCTTGGTGAATCCCTGATCGGGATCGGCCATCCAGGCGTCTCCCCAGCCGCCCGTGGGAAAGAATTCATGCACATACTCGTGATTCAAGCATCCCAGAGCAAGCTGCTTGAGGTGGTTTTTGCACTGTACTTGCCGGGCCGCCTCGCGGGCCGCCTGCACCGCCGGTAGCAACAGCGCGATCAAAATCCCGATGATCGTGATCACCACCAAAAGCTCCACGAGCGTGAAGGCACGGGGGGCGCGCGGCAATCTCGGATTTCGGATGGTGGATGGTGGATTTGAGATCATGATATCCTCCTGGTCACTAGCCGCGTAGGTTACGCTCTAGCGTAACCTACGCGAGTTGAAAAATCCGAACGGTGGATTTTGGATGGTGGACGCGCCCCTGCCTATTCAGGCACATCCACCATCCGCCATCCAAACGGTTCCGCACACGGAGTGTGCGGATTACACTTACCTCCGCTTCCTCCAGCCTATTAGTTAGGTACAACGCCCCGACACCCAACGGCACCAGTGGTCGACGGCTCGGGGGAATCCGACGGCAGCGACCAACGGACCACCTTCGTACGCGGGTACTGGTATCCGGCGGCAGTGGTCGGATAGGAATAGGCGGAGATAAGGGAACCATCGGGCAACTGGATCGTGTTGCCGAAGCCGCCACCCGAGGTCCACCCCGACGGCGTGTTGTCGTCGAGGATGATCTGGTCCCTGCCAAAGTCCCACGTCTTGCCGTCATCGTAACTCAATATCGCCCGCAGCCCGAAAGGTTCGGTGATGCCCCGCTGGGTGAAGGTCATCAGCAGCCGGCCGTCTTTGAGGCGGGTCACTCGCGTATAGTGCTGGCCGTAGTCGCCTATGTCTTGCAGAGTGCTCCAGGTCGTGCCACCGTCGGCCGACGTGGTCATCAATGTCCGATCGATTTCGTCGGTCCCGCCGGGCGGGTTGGCGTCCATCGGATACATCGGGTTGCCCGGACCGTTGCGCACAAATTGCCGGAGGTTCCCCTTAGTGTCCCGATGGGTGTAAGCCTCCACGAAGAAGCCGCCCCCGCCGTTGTATGGTATCGACGTCCCTTGGAAGTTCACGTAGCTGGGAAGCGGCGTTATCTTTGGGCCGGCGGTCCAATTGAGGCCCTTGTCGGTCGAGGTGAACCAGACGTCGTTGTAGGTAGAAGGGTCGGAAGGGTCGGAAGGGTCGGCGCTCATGCCAAACTGCAATTTACCGTCGGGCATCTCAACCACGTTTCGACTGATTTCCCACCACGTAGTCGGCAACCAGATCTGTTGCCAGGTGACCCCGCCGTCGGTCGAACGGTTGATGGAGCTGCGCCAGGTTTTCGGCTGCGGATTCGCCGAGTCTCTTGGCATGATGGCCGCCGTGGTAAATAGAATGCCGTGTTCGGTCCCGTCGTCGATCGCGGTGAGCCAATGCTCGCGTCCGGCCAAGTCCTGCCCGTCGGTCCGCTTCGCCCTGACCCCAGTCGCCCAACTCTTTCCGTAGTCGGTCGATCGCCACATCGTGGACCACTCGTGGTAGGCCCCCTCGGAGTACGATCCCGACCAATAAAACGCCATCAGTACCAGTTCGCCGTTGGGCAGCATCGCCAGGGTTGGCTTGTAGCTGTAGTTCGCGTCCACCGGAGTCATCGATGTCCGATCGGCGGGCAAGCTGGCGGGCAACTTGAGCGGGTTGCGGACTTCGATGGGCCGGGACGTGTCGCCGGCCGCGGCCGGCCTGACGCCTAAGACGGCCAACAGGCCCAGCACCACTGCGCCCACACCAAGAAACATTCCTACTCTCCTCATAGCTGTGATTTCCCTTCGTTAAAATCGTTGGTTCTCATCAGAGTAATGCGTTGCTTCCCTAATGATCGGTAAGCGACCGGCGATCCTAACGCCGCCACGAGAACGTCTCGTGACGACGTTGAAAATCGCCAAACTAAAAATCCCAAATCACCTGTCCCCTCTCCCAGGGTGAGAGGGGGGTTGTTATTACTTCCGCTTCCTCCATGCGTAGCAGAGCAAACCGATCAGGCCGCAGGCCAACAGCACGATGCTCGACGGCTCGGGGATGCTCTCAGACAGTTGGGCGTAGCCATAGCGGGTATCAATGCTTTGCACCGGCTGCCCCCCCGCGAAAATGACGAGCTTGAAGGTCGGCCCCCAGGTTGAGCCCAACGCAGTCGGTCCGACTACCGAGGTGCCGTCGATCAAGACTTCAAACTTGTTGTCCGAGTATAACCGCAAGCCAAGCGTCCGTGGAACGTCCGACACCGAATAGGCTCCGCTGTCGACCATATACCAGTCGTTATAGGTTCCTCTATCCTCCTGCACCGTATACCGCCCATACGTTCCGGTGAGGTTGTCATTTTGAAGCTCCAGGATTTTGTAGGAACTCGCGTAGTTCGAGTCCGCCAGTCCGATAAAGGTATTGTCATAACCGCCAGCTCCTCCGGTCCGAGCCCAGGTAGTGAGGTCGGCAGTGAACTCACGGTAGCCGGAGGTGGGAAAGGCGAACGCCGTTTTGCTGACGAGCGCGGGGCCGTATATCCAAGCCCCACTACCGCCGACGGTGCCCGTAAACTTCACTTCGCTGCCGACAATGGTGGGGACAATACTATGATCCGACCCACCCCAGAAGTTGCTGCCATAGCTGGAATTCGCGGACTGCGTTGTGTCCCAATTGGCGAGCGTCCCATCGAACTCGTCGTAAAAAATTACCCCGGCCGTCGCGGGGCTGCAAGCCGCCACCGCCAACGCCGCCACCACGAGAACCAAAATCGCTGAATGAGTTTTGGAAGACATGTCTTTTCCCTTTCAAGAGAAGTCGAAAATTGAAAAACGTGAAACACCTAAAAACACCGATCAACACACTCCAAATACTGCTGGCCATGCCGGCAGCGCCATCCGTTCGCTTGTGGTTTCGCACCACAAGATCCCGCACACGGCGTGTGCGGACTACATTGACTCTATGGACCATTCATGATTTGATCTCCTTTGTGCTTTTGTTCGTTCGCTTCGACCAGCAACAGCTCCAGTCGAGGATCGCCGAAAATGATCCAATCCTGACTGATTCCGTCTCCGGCGTCGGTGGCGGCCAATGTCAGAAAACGATCCCCGTCGTAAATTGGAACCAGGACCGACGCTACGTCTTGGTCGTTGTTGAGCAGCCGACGTTGAAGCCGCCGCTGTCCGTCGACCAACACCCAGACATCGGCGTAGTATTGGAGTCCAGCCTCGGCCCCGGTATTGGCGGCCACGGCGCGAAATCGCAGCAGCCTCGAGCCGGGGTTCGCCCGCCGAATCGCCTCCAGATCGAAGGTGATCGCGTTGTTGGCGCACAGCAGCACCAGCCCGTGACCGGGCGAAGCATAATCGACGCCGCCGAACTTCGACGGATACACTTGATCGGGGAAGGCGCCGCCCGCCCAAATGTACAGCCATGTGGTATTGGCAG
Source organism: Planctomycetota bacterium (assembly GCA_030611515.1). Lineage (GTDB taxonomy): Bacteria > Planctomycetota > Planctomycetia > Pirellulales > Thermoguttaceae > JAHIKV01. The sequence goes on from JAUWPQ010000198.1 coordinate 7,025, forward strand.
TGTCTCGAAACCCGTCGAAGACGTGGCCGGCGGAATCGACTTGCACCCCGCCTTGGCCGCCGTCGGGAATGAACGCGCCGTCGATAAACGACATTCCCGCCACGCGATGGTATTGTCCGTCGCCCGTCATCTGAGCGCCCGTCATGCCCCGGCACGGCACTGCGTCTACTATCCGGCCGTTGGTCGGATCGATGCCGCGGTCGCGCCGGCCGGAAAAACCATCGCCGCCGGCCACCACGTCGACCAGGTCCAGCGTCTTGATCGTTCGCTTGGGAATCCTGCGCGTGAAATCGGCCGTCTTGGCCGACGCACCAAGCACCGTGATGCGAGGCTCGTCGCCACCTTCGACTCGCGCCGACTCGTTCTCGCGCAATACCATGTCCTGCGGCGTGGCACTGGCTACGCCAGTGCCACCCACCACGTGCACCCTAACAGAACCGCGGAAGACGCGCGACTCGGTGGTTCCCTCGTCGCTGACTTCCACGCCGAACTCGGTGCCCAGGTCGGTGACGATGGCGGTGGGAGTGCGGACGGAGAAGAGGGGAGAGACAGGGAGACCGGGAGATGGGGAGACAAGGAGATGGGGAGACGCGGCATCGGCCTTTTTCTCCTTGTCTCCTTGTCTCCTTGTTTCCTTGTCTTCCCCCACTCGCGCCGTCAACTTGCCCAGCGAAAGATAGCCGCCGGCGGTGGATTCGACCTCGTAGGTGCAGGGGCCTTCGAGAATGACCTTTGCCCCGGAGTCGTAGGTGATTTCCAACAGCCCGGAAGAGAGGATGTATTTGCGGCCCAAGGGGACGTATGCAAATCCCGGCGGGGGCAGATAGCGGGGATCGTCGGACCATTTCACATCGACCATGCCGGTGATGCGGCCGACAAACTCCACCGTGGGCGGCGCGGCCTTGTTCTCGGCCAATTGCCCGGCCCGGTCGATCGGCGCGGTATGGGAGACGTAAATGAACGAAGCGGCCAGCAGAAACAGACCTAGAATCACCGTCGCCGACAAATACGCGCGGGTCCACTCCCACGACATACTGTCCGCCATACCCCGGAATATCCCGACGGGAGACGGAACACCGGGCGACGTTTCC
>JAUWPQ010000160.1 GCA_030611515.1 Planctomycetota bacterium
TGTTGGGGACATTCCCACTGACATTTCGAATTTGCCATCCTTGGCTCCTCCGTTGTGCGGTTTGTTTTGCAACGATAGCATGACGGAAGAGCCTTTTTTAGTGGATACCAATTATCACCGTTTTTCAGAAAGTGCAGAACACATGCTAGCACTTGCATAATCCTGTAAATCGCTGGGCTATTGCCAAACGACCCTACGGGTCGAAGTAGCCAAGACTTGTGTAGAACAACGAGGTGAATACACCCGAGGCTGAGCGTGTTGTGTGCAACCACCTTTCCCCGCCGTGTATTCACGGCGGGCTAAATGATGCGGAAAGCACGTCGCGACCGCCGGCCGCGGCTTTATGGGGGAGTAAGCATGAGACTTCCGCCCGAAGGCGCACGCTGGCTCGTAACGCTCCGCTTCGGGGCCTGCGCGGCGGTCTTCACGGTGACAACCGTCGCCTGGGCACTGGGCGTGCTGCCGAAGCCGTTGCCCTTGTACTTGGTCGGCGGAGTCGTGCTGGTCTACAACCTCTTGTTCAAGATCAGCGAGCGCGATTGGGCCGTCAGCGGGCAGGGCGTGGAAAGGATCATCTTCCTGCAAATCATCTTCGATCTGGTCGCGCTGACCACGCTCTTGTATTTCGCCGACCTGCCTCGGAACCCGTTCCTTTCCTATTTCGTCTTCCACATGATAATCGCGGGGATGTACCTTCGCGGCAATCTGCCCTACGTGGTGGCGACCGTAGCCACGTCGTTGGTCGGCGGCGTGATGCTGTTGGAATATCTGGAGCTGATCCCCAGCTTCCCGCTCCATTTCCAGGGCGAACCGGCCGGGGCGCGGCCGATCGACGGCCTGTACGCGCTGACCGTGTTCGCGGCGCTGGGTAGCACGTTGTGGATCGCCGTCTACTTTACCACGGCCATCCGCCGCTACGTCGACCGCGCCCACGCCGAACTCCGCCAGAAGGAAAAATTGCTGGGAATCGGCCAGTTGGTGGCCGGCATCGCCCATCAGATAGCCAATCCGCTCGACGGCGCGCAAAACTGTCTGCGCGAGATCGGCGACGCCGTCAGGGACGATCCCCAGTCGGCCGAATACGTGCGGATGATGACCGCGGCGCTGGAGCGGATCGAACGGACGGCGAAGCGCGTACAGTCGTTCGCGCTGCCGAGGGGCATCACTCTGACGAACACGGACGTCAACTCGGTGGTGAAGGCGACCTTGCCGCTGTTGGAAAACGCCCGCGACCAAAACGTGCGCGTTTGCAACGAGTTGGGGCGAGTGCCGCCGGTCAAGGGCGATCCCTACACGCTTCAGGAGGTGTTGTTCAACCTCTGCACGAACGCCTTCGCCGCCATGCCCGACGGGGGGACCTTGACGCTCCGCACTCGGACGCTCGGCGGCAGCGACGACGATCAGATGGATTCGGTGGCGGTCGAGGTTGCCGACACGGGCGAGGGCATACCGCGCATCCACCTGGAGAAAATCTTCGAGCCGTTTTTCACCACCCGGCCCGAGGGCGGCGGCACCGGCTTGGGGCTGGGGCTGTGCCGCATGTTGATCAGCGAAATGGGCGGGCGGATCGAAGTCCGAAGCGCGCCGAAGCAAGGGACCGTATTTACCGTCGTGCTCAATCCAGCGGAAACCAGCGACATTCGGAAAAACAGTGTTTGAAAAAGTACACAAACGTCAGTTTAGCGGCCGCCGGTACGGCGGTCCCGTTGCGTAATAAGCCGCCGTTCCGGCGGCTGCTAAACAAGTCGTGTTGCTTAACCAACGAAACATGAAAATCCTAGTCGCCGACGACGAAAAGATCAAACGGGTCACGCTGGCCAACGACCTGGCTGCCCAGGGGCACGACGTGGTCACGGCGAGCGACGGCGCCGAGGCCCTGGAAAAACTCGCCGCCGACCGTTTCGACGTTGTGGTGACCGATCTAAAGATGCCCAAGGTCGACGGAATCGAGCTTCTGAAACGCATCAAGCAGGACCGCCTCGCGGGCGCCGAGGTAATCATCATGACGGCTTACGGCAGCATCCCCTTGGCTGTCGAGGCGGGAAAACTCGGGGCCTTCGACTTCCTGACCAAACCGTTCCACAACGAAGACATCTTTCCGCTGTTGGCCCGGATAGAATCCGCCCGGCGAGGCAAGGCGCCCGTGGCCGTCGAACCGGTCGAAACGACCATCGGAAAAATCGATCAGGCGGTGATTGGCCGGTCGGTCGCCATTCGCTCGGTCCGCCGTTTGATCGAAATCTGCGCCCGCTCCGACGCCAACGTCTTGCTCTGCGGCGAGACCGGCGTGGGAAAGGACCTGATCGCCTCGACCATTCATCGCACTTCCACCCGTCGCACCTTCCCCTTCGTCAAGGTCGGCTGTGCGCTATTTCCCAGCCAGTTGATCGAGAGCGAACTGTACGGCCACGAAAAAGGATCCTTCACCGGCGCGGAGCAGCGCCGCCTCGGCCGATTCGAGGTGGCCGAAGGAGGTACGCTCTATCTGGACGACGTTGACGACATCCCGCTCGAACACCAAACCAAACTGCTCCGCGCGATCGACGAAAAGATCTTCGAGCGGGTCGGCGCCACCTCGGAGATGAAGGCCAACGTGCGGATCGTCGCCTCGACGAAAAGAGACCTTTTACAAAAGATCGCCGCCGGCGAATTCCGCCAGGACCTCTATTATCGGCTGGACGTTCTGCGGGTAAACGTGCCGCCCCTGCGCGAACGGCGCGACGACATCCCCTTGCTGACCGACCACCTCTTGAAACGGTTCGCCAAGGACGGCCCCGCGCGGCTCGAGCCGTCGGCCATCGAGATACTCAAGCGGCACGACTGGCCCGGCAACGTCCGCGAGTTGGCCCATCTGCTGCAACGCGCCTATCTGGTCGGCGCCGGCGCGATCACCGGAAACCTGCTGCTGAAGGAACTCCACGCGGCGGCAAAAAAACGGCGCGTCCTCTCCGGCCCGTTCCAGGAGACCATCGAAAAGACCGAACGGGAACTTTTGCAAGGCGCGTTGGAAGAAGCCCAGGGGAACAAGTCGGCCGCCGCCGCCGCGCTGGGGATGAAACTCTCCACCTTTCGCGACAAACTCGCCAAGTACCGGTTGGCTTAGCAGTCCGTTGAAAAAGGGTGCCACTGCTGGCTTGTCCAGCAGTGCGGGGAGATAACACCCGGAAAAACACTGCTGGACAAGCCAGCAGTGGCACCCAATAATCATCAAGTTATTCTGACGCGATACCTAAGTATGCCGGGCCGGAACGTCGTCGGGAAGCGAGTGCGACGGCTCGCGGCGCACGACGACCGTCTCGTTGGTCTGTTCGGAAATGAACGTGTCGTTGTTTCTGCCGGCGGCGTTTGTGGATTCTTCTCGCGTCAAGGAGGTCGATTCCTCGATGGTCCCGGTTTCCTTGTGGCCGAACACCCGCCAGAAGAAGTTGCCCAGGTCGTCGAACAGCGAGTAGGCCACCGGAACCGCCAACAAGGTCAGCAGCAGCGAGAAGGTTTGGCCACCTACGATCACGCCGCTGATGGCTCTGTTCACGGCGGCCCCTTCGGCGTTGGAAACAAGCGCGGGAATCATTCCGGCCACAAAGGCCGCGGTGGTCATCAAGATCGGCCGCAACCGGTCGCGGTTGGCCTGAATGATCGCCTCGAACCGTGGCATGCCGGCCGCGCGAAGCTGGATTGTATGGTCGATCTGCAAGATCGAGTTCTTCTTGACCACAGCGAAGAGAACGAGGATACCCAACAGCGAGAAAATGTTGATTGATAGACCGAAGATAAACAGTGAAACGAGTGCGAAGGGCAGAGTCAGCGGTAGCGACAACAGGATGGTGATTGGATGTAGCCAAGATTCAAATTGAGCGGCGATGCAGAGGTAAACGAAAATAAAAGCCATGAGGAAAGCGATGCCGAACGCGCGGAGCATCTTGTACATTTCCTTCGACTTACCCAGATAGCTAGTTCGATATTCCGGGCCAAGGTTGAGTTGGTCGACGATTTTCTGGATTTCATCCTGCACCGCTTTTTGCGACGTGCCGGGGGCCAGATTGGTGTTGATGGTGACCTGGCGCTTGCGGGCCAGCCGGTTGATCTGCGCCGGACCGGTCCCCTTCTCGAAGCGTACCACGTCGGCCAAGGGAACAGTGCCGAACTTGCTCGAAGGAACGGTAATCATCTTCAGTTCATCGAGATTGTTGCGGACATCGGCTATCGAACGGACGTGGACCTCGTATTGCTCGCCCTTTTCGTTGTAGTCGGAGACTTTGTCGCCGGCCACCAAGAGCCGCAGAGTGTTGGCTATGTCGGCGATCGAAACACCCAGTTCAGCTGCCTTGGGACGATCTGGCTTGATGCCATACTGCGGTTTTCCCGACGAGAGCGACGAATCCACATCCTCCGCGCCCGGCACTTTACGCAGGCCGGCCATGACGGTCTTGGCGTACTGCTCCAGTTTATTCATGTCAGGGCCGCTAATCATGTATTGCACGTCGGCGCTGACTCCGCCGAAGGAAAACAGCGCAACCGGGGCGACGCTCAGCCGCAGATTCTCGGAGGTGTATTCCGGCTTCTTCAGAATCTCCTTCCGCACGAAGTCCATCATCTTGAACTGGTCATAGTCACGGTCGGCAATATCGACCAGCCGCACGTAGACGGTTCCCTGGTGCGAATTGCGTTGCTCGGTGTCGGCCACGCTGGCGATCGTGTATTTCACCCCGTCGAGTTGACGAATATCGCGGGCGATCCGCGCGACCAGCACTTGCGTGGCCTCCAGCGCGGTGCCCTCCGGCGCCTGAAGGTTCACCTGAAACTCGGAAGAATCGTCGTCGGGTAGGAAATTGACCGGCACGATCATCAACAACGGCCAAATGGAGATGAGGCAAGCCACCGACGACAGCACGACCACCCAACGATGCCGTAGCGAGAACCTCAGTATCGATAGATAGACGCTCTCGATGGCATGGTAGAAAGGCTGGCTTTTCGAGCCGTCGCCCTTGCCCTTCCGCTCTTTTCCGGCGGTGGAAGGGGAATTGGTCGCCGCCTTGAACCATCGCGAGGCCAGCATCGGCGTCAAGGTGAAGCTGACCAACATGCTCACCGCGATGGTGCCGGCCATGGTGATGCCAAAGCAGAAAAGAAACCGGCCGACGATCCCTTCCATCATGGCGATCGGCAGGAACACCGCTATCAGCGAGATGGTAATCGCCAACACGGCCAAGGCTATCTCGCCGGTGGCCGCAACGGCGGCCCGCTTCGGAGGTTGTTTCTTCTCTTCTATGTAGCGGAAGATATTCTCCATCACCACAATGGCGTCGTCGATCACGATACCCACCGAAAGCGTCAACGCCAGCAGCGTCATGCTGTTGAGCGTGAAGCCCATGAAGTTGATAATGGCGAAGGCGGCGATAATCGAGGAGGGAATCGCGAGGGCGGCGATAATCGTCGCCCTCACATTGCTAAGAAAGATGAAAACCACCAGGGCCGCCAGAACGCCGCCCAGCATCAGGTGTTCCTCTACAGCGTGGACCGAGGCCTCGATAAAAATCGACTGGTCGCGGACAACCTCGATGATGTATCCCTCGGGGGCGATCTTTTTCAGCGTTTTGAGTTGCTCCTTCAACCTGCTGGCGACCGCCACGGTGTTCGTGCCCGACTGCTTGCGAATATTCAACTGCACGCAGGGCGTGTCGTTCCGCAACGAAACGCTTTTCATTTCCTCGGTCGAATCTTCAACGCGTCCAAGGTCTCCGATGGTGATGGTCCGCCCGTCTCGGTTGGCCACGGCGATGGCCTCCATTTCAGACATGCTTTCCACCCGGCCCAGTGTGCGCAGCGTGTACTCCGTCGCGCCGATCTTCATTGAGCCGCTGGGCATTTGCATGTTTTGCGTCGCCAGCGCGCGGGCCACGTCGACCACCGTCAACTTGTAGGCGCGCAGCCGTAGCGGATCCAATTCGACGTTGATTTGCCGGGCCTGGCCGCCGACGATCATCGCCTGACCGACCCCGTTGATCGACTCCAATTGCCGTCGCAGCACTTTGTCGCAATATTCGGTGATATCGCGAAGCGTCGTGGGAGGAGAGGCCCAAACCGCGATCGTAAGCATCGGAACCGCGTCCGGGTCGAGTTTCGTAACCACCGGTTGCTCAATGTCCTCGGGCAACTCCGGTAGAATGCCGTTGATCTTGTCGCGAATGTCCTGCGCGGCAATGTCGACGTCCTTTTCCAACACGAACTGGACAAAGACCTGCGAAATACCTTCCGAGGAAATCGATCGTAATTCCTCGATTCCGTTGACCGTGCTTACGGCCCCTTCGATCTTGTCGGTGATCTCCGTTTCGATGTCTTCCGGGGCCGAACCGGGTTGATGGGTCGTAACCGTGATGATCGGAAAGTCGATCTTCGGAAAGCGGTCGATGCCAAGCTTGAAATAACTGAAAATGCCTAACACCACCAGCACCAAGATCAGCACCGTGGCGAACACCGGACGTTTGACGCAGAGTTCCGCAAGTTGCTTCATGGCCTTACCTTGTCTCCGTCTTTAACCAACTCGGGACGGGCGACCAGCCGCTCCTTGCCGGTCAACCCCGAGCGGATCTCTATCTTGCCGCCGGCCTGTTCACCGAGAGCGACAATCTGTTCGCGGGCCACTCCGTCGCGGACGACGAACACCCGACCCACTTCGCCGTTTTTCTGCACGGCGCCGATAGGCGCGAATATCACCGGACGCTGCTTCCTAAGCTCCAACTCAGCCGTGGCGAACAAACCGGGACGCAACAGGCCGTCGGGATTCGGCGCCACCGCCTCGACCACCATCGAGCGGGTGTCGTTCACCACCGGAGCGATGAACCGCACCTGGGCCTCGAACGTCTTGTCGGGAAAGCTATCGACGTGGAAGTACACCTTTTGCCCCGGTTCGATGCACCCGATGTCCTGCTGCGGAACAATCAGCGACAGCCGTAGCGGATTGATCCGCACCAGCGTGACCACCTCGGTCGCCTGCATGCCGGAGGATATCTGCTCTCCCACGGCCACCAGTTTCTCGGCCACCCAGCCGTCAAACGGCGCGCGGATGGTAGTGTCGGCCACCGCCTTTTCGAGGATGGCCAGCTTCGCCATCGCCGTCTTGCATACCGCGTATGCCTGCTTGATCAGCAACAGCGATTGGCGGTAGCGCTGGTTGGCCATCTCAAACTCCGTCTCCGTTTGATCGTAGACCTCGTCCGAAATGACCTTCTTGGCGATCAACTCCTTGGCGCGGTGGAGGTTCGCGGCGGCCAGATCGGCCGAGGCCTTGGCCAGCCGCACTTCCGGCTGGTCCTGGGGATTGAAATCTTCGACGTTTCCGTCCAACCCAAGCCGCGCCTTCAGTTCTTCGAGCCTCGCTTGGCCCTCGGCCAATTCGTTCTTTGCGTCGGTCGGGTCGATCTGCACCATCACGTCCCCTTTCCGTACCCGGCTGCCGCGGTCGACCTGCACCTCGGCCACGATGCCGCTGGTGTTGCTCGCCACCGACGACCGCTCGTCTGCCGCCAGGCTGCCGGTCAGCCTAAGGATATCGCTGCGGGGAATCACCTCGACCGGCACCGTGGCGATGCTTGCCGCCGGCGCCGCCATATCGTTCATGTCCGCGCCGTCCTTCGAGACGAACCCGAGAGTCGCCTTGCCGTTGCCGGCCGCGCCGAGCCAGGCATGGGCGTACCAGGCGCCGCCCCCGCAGGCAACCGCGACCGCCAGTACGATCATCGGCCAACGCCGCCGCCGGGGTGGCGGCGATCCGGTGGCCGGCACTTTTTCAACTTGCTCCTTATCGCCGATATGCTTTAGATGTAATGGATTCATGTCTACATTGGACCGTTCGACCAGCGTGGTGTTCATTGTTTCCGACTCTCCATCAAACACGAGGGTTCCGCTTCGAGAGAAACGTCGGAGCGGATTCCCCGTAAGAAAATGTCCACGGCGTACTCGGTCATCCGTGCGACCGGCATCAACTTCAGATGACTCCCGAGAGCGGTCGCACCGAACAGCAGGCTACCCAGTGCCAGCGTGGTCTGCCGCGTATCGACCGGGCGCAGCTCCCCCGCTTCGATTCCTTGTTGCAGCAGTTCTCCCATCTTGTGAATCATCTTCTCGCGATGCTCGCGATGTGACTCGGGCCCCGAGCCACGGAACTCCGCGATGTCTTGGAGAAACAGCGCGAGATACCGCGGATCGTCCACGAAGAAATGGGAATAGGCCACCGCCGACGCCCGGAGCTTGGCGCAGGCCCCCTCGACTCCCTCCATCGCCTGGAAAACGTGCCGATCCAGACGCAGCATGACTTCGTAGGTAGTAGCCCAGAAGAGATCCCCCTTGCTCTTGAAATAGCGATAGACGGTCCCTTTGCCCACGCCGGCCCGGTCGGCGATTATCTGTACGTCGGCGCCGCGAAAGCCGAGTTCGGCGAAGGTGCGGATGGCTTGTTCGAGGATGGCCTGCCGCTTGCCGGGGTCTTCGGAGCAAGAGCCGTTCTGACTAGCCATTTTAATAGTTCCGTAGCGGGGGGTATATCACGGACGGACCAGTCCGTCCATTTAAGTATATTCAACCGAGCCGGGGCGGTCAACGGCCATAATTAGTTTCTATTTCGGGAAGCATCGTCGCTCCCTCGTCATTCTGAGCGGAAGCGAAGAATCTCGCTTTTCCGGCAGCGTCGGCGAGATTCTTCGCTGCGCTCAGAATGACCGAACTTGCCAGCAGAAGGGGGCAGTTGCCGGCAAACGGACCGAAGGCCCAGCCCGCATTTCTCACCACGGTGTGCCACTGCTTGGAACAAGCAGTGTTGGGACAACGGGTTACACCCGGCACTGTTTCTGCGAAGCAGTGGCACACTGTTGGCCAATGTCCCCGCATGGTGAGAAATGCGGGCCAGCCATTCTCCCAGCCCTGGGCAACGCCCAGGGCTGGGAGAACGTGGCTCCTTCGGGGCGTCAATTCCGCCCCGTAATCCAGTCGCCCCAACCACTTGAGGTCGCCAGAAAATCTTGCCGCACACGGCACTTGTTGCCGAACACAATAGCCGGTATAATAAAATTGGTGGACAAGGACGTCCAGAGATCCCGCAATGCCTTCTTACGAATTCATTTGGACCGATGAGGCAATCGAGCATCTTGACGAACACGATATCTCTCCTGAGGATTTTGAAACCGTGGTTTGTCGGCCGATAGGCGTCGGCAAGAGTCGCTCTTCGGAATTGCCGGTCGCCTTTGGCTACACCGAGGACGGCCGATACTTTATTGCAGTCTACAAAATGTTGGATGAAACGACGGTGTTCCCCGTGACGGCCTACGGGGTCAACGAACCTTGAAGGCCGCGTCGTTGTACCCCGGAGGCGGTTCCATGAACGATCGAAAGAACGTCGCAGCACGACGGCCGGCGACTGCCGAAGAACGCCAAAAGGTGCAGGGGTACTGCCGGCAGGTCGAGAAGGACTTGCCGGAACTGCGTCGGCAAGCGACCCGGACTGAACGCCAGAGGCGCGCCTCGGCCATGCGAGAGCCGACCGTCAGTGGGCAACTGCGCCGCGCCATTTCTGAAAGCGGAATGAACCATCGAGAACTAGCAGATCAAACCGGGCTCTCGCCCAAGGCGCTTGCGGAGTTTCTGGCGGGTGCCACCGCGCTGGATTCCGCGGCCATCGACAAGCTTGCGGCATTCCTCAAACACCAGTTGAAGCCCATCGGCTAGTATGTTCTCGATCAGCGGGCGACAACAAGGGCGCAAAATAAAAAAAGAGCCGCCCGCGTGGGAGGCCCTTTGATTGGCTTTCGGATTGTAGTTGTTCAATGTCGGGGTGGCAGTTGAACTGCCACCCCAACCGTGTAGTTTGTCGTTCTCAGGCAGGCCCGTCGCCGCCGCCAAACGCCGTAGCCGGCG
>JAUWPQ010000246.1 GCA_030611515.1 Planctomycetota bacterium
GCCCCTTTCCCAAAGGGAGAGGGGAGTTTTTCTATCCTTGTTGGGGTGGCAGTTTAACTGCCCCCCCAACAGTTGGCCACTGACCACCGGCCCCTGGCCACGAAACTCTATTTACGCGTCCGCCAGGCGTAGCAGAGCAGCCCGCGCCGCCCCACCACAAGGATTCGTTCAAGCAAGATGGTGGGACTGCGCTGCGCTTGTCCCACCCTACATTCCACATTCCTCTATTACCTTATTGTCGGACGACGGATTTTGGATGGTGGAGTGACTTGTCGTCACATCCAACATCCCTATGTCCCTTCTCCCTGTGGGAGAGGGTTAGGGTGAGGGCGGCGTTCGGCACGTTCATCCGCGCCGCCAACCGCCCTCACCCCCGGCCCCTTTCCCAAAGGGAGAGGGGAGTTTTTCTATCCTTGTTGGGGTGGCAGTTTAACTGCCACCCCAACAGTTGGCCACTGACCACCGGCCACTGGCCACTAAACTCTATTTCCGCTTCCGCCAGGCGTAGCAGAGCAGCCCGAGCAGCCCGCTGGCCAACAGCGCCAACGTGGAGGGTTCGGGCACCACCGCATCAAAGTAAATGGCAGACGGACGATTGTTGCATTGGAAATGAATGCCGTTCCAGTCACCAGTGCCTCCGTACGCTATGGTTGTAGACGCCTGACCGTTGACCGAGACCGACCAAGCGTTGGTCCCGTTCGTGCGGGTAATAACCAACGTATTCCACTGGTCAATGGGGCCGGTCTGGTCGAAAGGCTGCCAACTGCCGTCGTAGACGTAGATCCCCGTGCCAGTTACGCTAAGTTGGGCAAGGGTGGTGGTGCCGTTCCTCATGCGGAGGCTACACTGATCGCCGGCAAGACCAGTGTAGCGGTAAGCGGTCGTAAACGTGATCTGATCGTCGGCTCCGCTGTTGGCTGCAACGCCTGTTCCCAAAATATAGCCACTCCGCGTGGTGTCACGCGCCGTCTTCAGGAACTGACTACCTTCGTTAGCGGCGAAGTCAGTGTCGAAAGTGCCGGTTCCTAGTTGGGTGAGTATGCATCCATTGGTCGGGCTCTCATAGTTATAACCGTACCAACTGCCTACCAATGCCGGAACCGTGACTCTATTCGCAAAATACCCCACGTCGTGGTGAGTTTGACCAGCGACAACCTCGAAGTCGTCGTCGAAGACAACAAGGCTGTCAGTGTTGTTGTAGAGCAACGGGATGTGGCTGGCCTGGGCGACCGCACACGTCCCGAACAGCACGACGGCAACCAGCACAAATTGAATAGCGCGAAACATGGTACTTTCCTTTTTCGATAGGCGACTCAAACGGTGACGTCAAAGTCGCTACCACGCTTTTCCGCTGGCGGGCCGACGGCGACATGCCGCCAAAGTTAATCCCGCGTCGCGGCTCTCACTCGAAGCAAACATGTAGGGTGGAACAAGCACAGCGCAGTCCCACCAATCGTATCAAAGGGCCTAAAATGGTGGGACTGCGCTGCGCTTATCCCACCCTACCCAACTCCACACCACCCCAACCTTCGGCAGACAGGAATGTCTGCCCTACTTGGGGAAAATGCTACCTCCTTTCTCGGTTGTTGTTACGGCCGCAAGACCTAACTTCAATATTAATCGCCGCCTCTTTTGTCCTTTGGTTCGTTCGCGTCGACCTGCATCAGATCCAGCCGTGGATCGCCGAACATGGTCCAATCACCATACATTCCTTGGTTCCCGCCGTCGGTGGTTGCCAACGTCAGAAAGCGGTCGTTGTCGCCGATTGAAATCGAGACCGAAAACGCGCCGCTGTAGCCGTTGATCTCGCGGCGCTCGAAACGCACTTGACCGTCGACCAGCACCCAAAGGTCGGCGATCACCCTCGTGCCGTTCGGATCGTACATTACCTCGCTGCTGTTGCCCGCCACGGCGCGGAATCGAAGCAGCTTGCAGCCGGGGTTCGCGCGCCGGATCGCCTCCAAGTCGAAGGTGATTCCGTTGTTGGCGTGCATGAACAACAGGCAATGAGGAGTCGCGGCATAGTCGATGCCCCCCAAGGTCGCCCTGGACGACTGGTCGATGGGAAGCTTGCCGCCCGCCCATACAGGCTTCCACGTTTTGCTGGTAGTATCGGGGAAGCCGGCGAACGTATTACCGGCGGAATCGACTTGCACCGCGTCCTTGCCGCCGTCGGGGATGAAAACGCCATCCACCAGCGGCAGTGCCTCGACGCGATGATACTTTCCGTCGCCGTGAAACCATGCTTCGGGGCCCGTATCCTTTGGCGTCATCGCGTCTGCTTGCCCGTTGGTCGGATCGATGCCCCGGTTGCGCCGCCCGGAAAAGCCGTCGCCGCCGGCCACCACGTCGACCAGATCCAGCATCTTGTACGTCACCTTGGGAATCCTGCGCGTGAAATCGGCCGTCTTGGCCGACGCAACAAGCATCGTGATGCGAAGCTCGTCGCCACCTTCGACCCGCGCCGATTCGTTCTTGCGCAAAATCACCTCGCGCGGAGTGCCACTGGCTAAGCCAGTGCCACCCACCACTTGCACCTTCACCGAACCCCGGAAGACGCGCGACTCGGTGTTCCCCTCATCACTCACATCCACGCCGAACTCGGTGCCCAGGTCGGTGATGACGGCGGTGGGAGTGCGGACGGAGAATAAGGATGAAGGATGAAGGATGAAGGATGAAGGCTCGGCCTTGGACCTTGAACCTTGAACCTTGGACCTTGAACCTTTTCCTTTAACCGCCTCTACCTTTGCCGTCAGTTTGCCCAGCGCGAGGTAGCCGCCGGCGGTGGATTCCACCTCGTAGGTGCAGGGGCCTTCGAGAATCACCTTGGCCCCGGAGTCGTAAGTGATTTCCAACAGGCCGGAGTTGAGGATGTATTTGCGGCCCAGCGGGACGTAAGCCCGTGAACTCAGCGGAGGCAGGAAGTAGGGATCGTCCGACCACTTCACATCGACCATGCCGGTGATCCGGCCGAAGAACACCATCTCCGGCATGGTTTCAGACGGAACCGACTGCGACGGCGCCTCGGCGATATGTTGGTGATGGGTGACTTTCATCGCCCAGAACACCAGCAGCATCACGCCCATGATTACCGTGGCGACCATACATGAAAACGCCCAACTGCCGACAAAGTCAGAAGTGGGTAGTGGATAGTGGGTAGTGGATAGAGTGGGGAAGGGGGGTTCGGGGTTCGGGGTTCGGGATTCGGGGATTTGAGGTTCGGGATCGAGTTGGTTCGGCAGTTCAACTGCCGCACCAACGGGATGTTCAACTGCCGCACCAACGGGATGTTCAACCGCCGCACCAACAGAAAGAGATCCCGAACTTTGAATCCCGAATCCCGAATCCCGAATCCCGAACCCCTCCTCTCCATCAATGGCCGGTGAACCGGCCATCCCTCGTCCACCACCGACCAGTTCCTCGCCACTCGTCCCTCGTTCCGCCCCGGCCCTTATTCCGTCGCCCCAGGTGAGCCGGCCGTGCAATTCCATGTATGCGACGTAACGCCGGCAGGCCTCCACGTCGGTACGGAGGATATCGTTCAGTTGCCGCGAGTCTTCTTCTGAGTGGAGGCCGTCCAGGACGCGGTCCAACAATTGATCGATATTGTGCCAGCGGTTGGAGGCGTTGCTCATGGCCGATCTCCTTGCCGGTCCTGGTCCTGGACGCTGTTGTTGATGCAGTCCAACAGCAGCCGCCGGACGCGGCCCAACGATTGGGAGACGGCGTTGGGCGAACGGTTCATGGCCGCGGCCATCGCCCGAACGGCCATCGCCTCGGCGTAACGCTGACGCATCAGTTCCCGATCGCCGGGACTGAGCCGAGACATGCAATCGATCAAGGCCCTGCGGTGGAACTCGTCAAGGTGTTCGACTTCCGCCACCGCCACCTCGGCCAGCCGGTCCAGCACGTCGGGGTCCAACAGGCTGGCGGAGCGGGCGTGCTTCTCGCGATACTTGAGCACTTCGTAGCGGATGATTTGGCAGGCCCAAGCGAAGAAATTAGTGCCCTGCCGGTATTGATCGAACTTCCGCCACAGCACCAGATTCGCCTCTTGGAGTACGTCCTCGGCGTCGACGGAATCGGGCAGCAGCGTAACCGCATACAGATAGAGCCGCCGCTGATGGCTCGAGTAGAGAGCCATGAACTGCTCGACTCGCCGTGCCTCGACCGAATCTGGCTGACGCTTGGTGTCCATATTCGCCGACCCCCGTATACATCAATTCTAATTGCACACCCGGCGATAGAGAAAATATGAGGGTCGAAGGGCGGAATTTGTTAAATTACGGCGAATAGCGGGGATTCAATGACACCCACGAGGGGGCGGCAACAAGCCCTGCGAGTGTAGCCAAAGCAATTTTTCGCAACTTATCCCTTGCTCGGACGTCTACAATAGATAGTGAGAGTCGTGTTCGCGGCGAACCACACGGCGATACTTCCCGTACCACGTGTAGCGGGAAGTCGGGGCGAACACTTCTCGGCTAATCGGAACGAGGTGGCGACAATGAGTGGAAACCAGACCGATCCGGTCCAGCTTTATCTGACGCAGATGAGCAGCACCCCGTTGCTCGGCCGTCGGGAAGAACTCGAAGCGGCTCGGCGGATCGACCGAACGCGCAAGGAACTCCGCCGTGCAATCCTTTCCGGCGACTATATGCTCCAGGCGGCCGCGGGCATGTTGGAAAAGACGGCCTTGGGAAAAATACGCGTCGATGTGGTCTGCGAGGCGTCGCTCTCCGACCGTCGGAAAAAACAACGTTTGCTGGCGCTGATCGGTCCTAACCTGCACACCATGCGCGACCTGCTGCGGCGCAATTGCGGTGACTTCGCGGCCATCGTGTCCAAGCGTCGCTCGCGCGCCGATCGCCGTGAAATCCACCGCCGGTCGATGCTCCGCCGGGCCAAGGCGGTCCGTCTGGCAGAGGAGACGCCGGTTCGGCTGCAACATCTTCAGGTGGTGTTGCGGAGGCTTCGGGAAATCAGCCGACATATAGACGACGCCGTCCGAGAACTGGCCTTCCTGCGACAAACGGAAAGCGAGAGCGGCGCCGTTTCGCCGCGGATCACCGCGGTCCGCAAGGAGTTGCACCGTTTGGTGAGGATTGCCGGCGATACGCCCGACGGGCTTCGACGCCGCTTGGACCGCATCGCGGTCCTGCAACGCGCCAACGACCTCGCCCGCCAAAAACTTGCCGCCGCCAACTTGCGGCTGGTGGTCTCGATCGCCAAACGTTATCGCAACCGCGGAATCAGCTTCCTCGACTTGATTCAGGAGGGAAACACCGGTTTGTTGCGGGCGGTCGACAAGTTCGAGGCCTCGCGTGGATTCAAGTTCTCGACCTACGCCACCTGGTGGATCCGCCAGGCGATCAGCCGCTCGATCGCCGACCACAGCCGCACGATCCGCATTCCCGTCCACATGCTCAGCGCCGTCGAAAAAGTGATCGGCGCCGGCCGGCGATTGACCCAACAGCAAACCGCCCCTCCCACGCTGGAGGAGACAGCCAAGGCTGCGGGACTCTCGGTCGCGGTGACCGGACGCGCGCTGCGGGCAAACCGGCGAATGATCTCGCTGGACGATCCGAAGGGCGACGACGGAGAAAACCGCCTCGGAGAGATGATCCCCGACAAGCGCTTCAACGATCCACTGCTGGGCCTCAACCAAGACGCGCTTCGCACCGGCGTGGCCGAGGCGTTAGGATCGCTCAACTACCGCGAGCGGGAAATCATCCGCTTGCGATACGGCCTCTCCGACGGATATTCCTACACCCTTTCCGAAGTCGGCAAGGTTTTCTCCGTTACTCGGGAACGCATCCGCCAGATCGAATGCGAGGCGCTCCGCAAGCTGCAACAGCCTTCCTGCTCGAGCAAGCTCGCCGACTTTCTCGATCACGC
>JAUWPQ010000131.1 GCA_030611515.1 Planctomycetota bacterium
TCAAGCCAAATCCCGGTCCTCGAACAGCAGCATCGCGACCAGCATCGCCACGCAACAGTAGAGGAAACAATACAGCGCGACCCAGCCCAGGTATATCAGCGGCACCGGCTGTCCGGTCGAGATGCCGGCCGATATGTTGAAGTGGTCGAGCACCGGCAGGATCGCGGCCAAGAGATTGGCCACGAAGCGCACGATTTCTATTTTCCCCACCGCCGAGTTCGCCAGTATGGGCACCATGTGGCCCAGTACGTATATCGCCGAGCAGATGATCAGGTTGGCCATCATCGGCAGCCGGGTGGCAATCGCCACGCTGATGGCCGTCAGCACCACGGCCTCCATGAACGAGAGCACCAAGCCGGGGGCGATTTGCCGCATCTCACCGAGGCATTCCGCCGCGGACGCCGCCGGCCGGCCCGTTTCCCGAACGTCGTAGACCACCTTGTAGGAGACGCTGGCCAGGAAGATCGCGCCGAGGACGATGAACATTATCGCCACTGGAATGAGGATGCCGAGGAACTTGCCGAAGATGAATTGCCGCCGGCCGACCGGTTTTGACAGCAGCGTCAGCGCCGTGCGCCCCTCGATCTCGTCGGCGATCGACACGCTGGCAGTCCACAGCGCCAAGACGATCGAGAGGACCATGATCAGCGTCAGGCCCTCGTCCTTGAGCATCTTGAGGTCTTCGCCCAACGTGTTGTAGGGGATAAAGGGGAACAAGATCAGGCCGACCACGCCGATGGCCATCAGCACGTAGAACAACGGCTGAGACATGGATTCCTTGGCGGTGACCCGGGCGATGGCGGCCACCTTCGGCACGATCTGGCGGGCCAGCGCGCCGAGGGCCGCCAGCACTGCCGCGGCGCCCAAGGCCCCAACGGCCACCACCCACAGCGGCTTCAACCACGTCGACTCCACGGCGAACAGCAACAGGTTACTCGCGTCCACTTCTTTTATCTCCGGAAAGATTTTTGACTCCACAAACAGCTATTTAGCCCCGGGTGAATACACCCGGGGCACGGTCTGGTGCGTCCAACCACCACTGCCCGTTGAACAAGTCGGTTTCCGAGAGTTCGGGTGCCACTGCTGGCTTGTCCAGCAGTGTTTCCCCGGGTGTTTCTCCCCGCACTGCTGGGCAAGCCAGCAGTGGCACCCTTTTTCAACGGGCTGCTAACTGGAACTATTCCCGAACACCTTCACATAATCTAAAGGGCTTTCCTCCTATTTACAATAGCCGCCACCTGGGTGGTTGGTCAAAGAGACCCTCAAAAAAACGCCCCACGACTGCGGTCGTGGGGCGTTTTCTCCTGGTTCCCACGCTCCGCGTGGGAACCAGGATATTGCGGTATCGCCTGGCTACGGCTCGATCAAGTACGCCCGGTCGTCGATGTTCAGCAGGACCGGCTCGTCGAAGACCATGTATTGCGAGAGTCGGCGACCGTGAGTGCCGGCAAGCTCGAAATACTCGTCGCTGAACTGCTTCACCCGTCGGAGGCTGGATTCTTGCTCCTTGGTCACCCGGGAATCGACCCATTGTCCGTTGCGGCGGAAGAAGGTCCGATTGCCGATGTTGCGGACGTTTTGGGCGGCCTGCTTCGACTCGCGGTCGGCCTTGCCGAAGAAAGGAATAGCGGCCGCGGCGCGGGAGTCGAACCGGAACATCTCCTCGGCAGGGGCGCTGGGCGCTCGTTGTGCGTTCTGGAGCGCGCCTTTCATTGCCCTCTGGGCGAATCCACCCGCCCCGGACGACTCGCCAAGAGCCTCCAACCGCCTTCGAGTGCGGCCTACGTTGCCCGCCACGTCGCGCAGGTTTACGCCCTCGTCGGCCATGAACGAGGTGTAGGGCGTAAGTATGCCGTGCCGGGTGGCCAACTCGACCAGTTCCTTGACCAACTCGTCGTTTTTGCCCTTCAGGTCCAACTCGTCGATGATTTCGCCCACTCGGCGGACGGCCCAAAGTTTCTCGATGAAGCCGAAACTATCGTCGCCGCTCTTTTCGACCAGGGTGGCGGGGAAGTCGAGTTTTTGCAAGTCTCCGCCCACCTTGCCCTCGACGGTCACCTTTGCCGTGCCGGCTCTCCGGTATCGCCCGACCAAGACCAACTGCTCGCCGGCGAAGAGGTCGAAGGAATCCTTCGGATAGACGCGGTTGATCGGGTTGCCGTACTCGGTCCTCGTCTCGTCGAAGACGAACTGGAGCCGCACGTTGGTCATCACCGGCGACTCGATGCGGTTGAAGAGCTTGCTGACGCGGTCCTCGATGTCTTCGTCGGGACGAACGTACTCGCTCTGGCCGAAGTTTCCGCGGGTGAGCTTGTCGAGCAACCGGCTGTTCACGTCGTAGCCCGCACCGAAGGCGAACAGCCGGGCACGGACCTTGTTGTACTGCTTGGCGTTGGCCACGATCTGCATTTCGTTCGTCACGCCGGCGGTAGGTAGCCCGTCGGTGAGAAAGACCACGTAGCTCGGCCGCGTGGAGTCTTGCAACTGGCCGAAGGCGACGCGGAGCGCGGCGTCGATATTCGTGCTGCCGCCGGCGTAAAGCCCCTCGACGAAACCCAACGCGGCGGCGTGGGTTTTCTCGTCGAACCGCTGCAACTCGGGCCTGAATGTCTCGATCGCGCTGTCGTAGGCGATGATGTTGAACAGGTCGCCTTGGCGCAGATTGTTCAATACGTACTTCAACGCCCCCCGCACTTGCTCGATCTTCTTGCCGCTCATGCTGCCCGAGCGGTCAATCACCAGCAGGACGGTTTTCTCGGTCCGCTTCAGCCGATCGGACTTGATCTCCGGGCTGGCCAACAGCAGGAAGTATCCGTCCTGCCCGGTGTCGGGTCGATAGCTCAACACCCGCGTGCTGAGCTTCCCTCGGCCGACGTCGTAAAAGAGGCGAAAATCTGTTGTGGGAACCTTGTTTTTGCTCGTGAAGGTGACGACCGCGTGGCGGTCGTCAGGCCGCTTGATCTCCACCGCGTGCGTCGGGCTATAAATGTTCTTGATCGGCTCGCCGCTGGAGATCGTCGCGCGGATCGATATTTTTTCGGGCGCCTTGGACGTATACTTGGCGGTGCTCAGCGGGAAGAGGAAATCGGTCAGCCCCTCTTGTTTGCGGAGAAGTTGCGAGTAGCGCAACGAGACGGTGCGGCTCGCCCCGGCCGGCACCGGAAAGACGCTGGTGCGGAACAGGCCGGTGCCCATCCATTCCAGCAAGGCCGGGTCGCGGTTGCGGCGCACTATCTCCTCGTACAGCCGCCGGGCCTCCTTCGCGTCCAACAGCTTCGCCGGATATTCCTTCCCATCGACCAACAGAGTCATCTGCTCGATCGCTCCGTCGTAGGGCAACGGAAAGACGAACGACACCTCCATCTGCTGTCTGCCGGTGTTGACGAACGTCTGCGATACCTGCACCTGCGCCACCTGATCGATCAGCCGCGCCTGAACGTCCAGTTCCTTGATCTTGTAACTGACCGGTGGCGGAACGGGACGGGGTGGATGCGGACGGTGCGGCGGCCAGATCATGATCGGACGCGGCAAACGGACCCGTTCAGCGGAGTTCTCGACCACCAGCAGTCCCTGCGCTCGGGCAAGCGCCGGAGACAACAGCAACAGAAACGCGGCAACTTGGATCAGACGTCGGTTCATGGCGATTTCTCCCGGCGAACGCAAAGGGAAACGGCAACGTATTGTTTACGCAACAATAATGAGATGGTTCGACGCCGGGAATAGTTCCCCGTATTACCACCACGGTAGGGTGTTGGCTGGAAAAAGCGGAAACCCGGGCGAAAAGTCCACCGCCAATTTGCCGTATCCCATGTAATTTGATTGACGCTTTCCGCCAGACTGCTATTATCCTATTAGGTGCTTATCATGCTCTCCAAAGCGTCCGTTTTCCGTTACCCTCCCCCTCTGGGAAGGGTTTTTCTCTCCAGCTCCAGCTCCAGCTCCACGAAAGGATTGGCGAAATGCAGACGGCCAAGCAACTGTCGGTCTCGTTGGTCAACAAACCTGGGCGACTTGCTGACGTGCTCGTGGCACTGAACAAAGGAAAGGTATATTTTCGGGCGTTGGCGGTCATGGACACCGGCCATCGCGGAACCATCCGTTTCATTCCGAACAACTACGAAGCCGCCAGGGAGGTTCTGGATAAGATCAACGTCGGCTATGAAGCCGCGGAAGTGTTGTTGGTGGAAATCTCTGCCCAATCGGGGGGATTCCAGAAGGTCTGCGAACGACTCGCCGACGAACACCTAAGCATCAACTACGCCTATTGCTCCTACGATCATGGTGGAAAGACCAAGGGTGGCGGGCTGGCCGTGATCAAAGTGAACGATCGAGCCAAGGCCAAGCGAGTGCTCGGCTCCAACGGCGCCACGCGAAAGAAGATGCCGTACCGACGTTTGGCGCTGGCGCGGTAAAGCGGGCGAACTGCAGGGACTTGGTGGCTTTTGCGCGATAATGCGCACTCGCATCTGCCCTTGCCACGGCCGACGGTTTCGAGGAAACTACCGCCCCTTTGTTTAGCCCGCGTGGGGAAATCGTAGGACAGGTTGCCAACCTGTCCCACGGCTAAACGACCACGATTGCGTTTTTTTCCATGCGAAACGCGGTGATATCTTTATTGATCGCGGTGGTTCCGGCTGGTTGCAGTGTGGGGCCCGAGTATAGCTATGCGCCGGAGTGTCCGCCCGGACAAGGCGCTTTGCCCGCCCAGCCGGTGGTTTCTTATTCCAATCCGATCTTCATCCCCATCGCCGACCCCCACTGTGCATGGGAGAACGTCGTTGACGTTGTCGACGACTACTTCCGCATCGAGCGTGAAGAGCCGGTCCGGCTGGTCGGCAACATGCTGACCGAGGGAACCGTCACGACGGTGCCCGAGATCAGTCCGACGATCTTCGAGCCGTGGCGTCACGACACGGTCGACACGGAGCAACGGATCGAGAACACTTTGCAAACGATGCGTCGCCGCGCGATGGTCCGGGTGATTCCCGCCCAGGGTGGCCATTGGGTCGACGTGGCGGTATACAAGGAACTCGAAGACGTTGTCCGGCCCGAACATGCCACCGCCGGCGCGGCCACCTTCCGTTACGACAGTACGCTGAGCGGGATCGAGAATCCCGAGATCGGCGGACGGATCACCGAAGGTTGGATCGCCAAGGGGCGCGACGTCTCGATGGAGCAGCACATCATCGCCCACCTGTTGAACCGTTGCGGGCAGGGCGGGACGCCGATGATTGTCCGATAGCGGCTCCGAGGATATAATAGCGGTAGATGATGCAGTGAGGTGAAAAAATGTCGCTGAACGTGACTCTCGACCTGCCCGCCGAAGTAGAAGAAAAGTTGCGTCGGGAAACCCCTGACCTCAACGCCGACGTGAAAGAGGCTTACGCCTTGGAGCTTTTCCGTCGCGGAAAACTCAGCCACGGCGAGCTTTCGCAGGTATTGGGGCTTGATCGCTTCGCAACCGACGCTTATCTCAAGCAGCACAAGGTCTTTGAAGGTTCGCCGTCAATGGCGGACATCGAAGCCGATCGACGGACGCTTGAGGGGGTGATGCGCAAGGCCCGCCGATGATTGTTGTCGCCGACAGTTCGCCGTTCATCGTGCTGATAAGCATCGGACACATCAACGTATTGCCCAAACTTTTCGGACAAGTGGTTGTTCCGACCGAGGTTTCCGCGGAATTGCTTCAATCCAACCGACCGCAAGCGGTTCGCGACTTCATGGCATCTTGTCCCAGTTGGCTTCTTGAACGAGTGCCTGCCGCCATCGAGGAGATTCCCGCACTTCATGCCGGTGAACTTGCCGCTATCAGCCTTGCGCAAGAATTGAAGGCCGATTTGTTGCTCATAGACGAAGCACACGGGCGCAAAGCTGCGGCCGATCGCCACATTCCCGTCTCCGGCACAATTGGAGTGATTGAGTTGGCGGCCGAGCAAGGATTGCTCGACTTGCACGATGCTTTCGCGCGAGTGAAACAAACCGATTTCTGGATATCTCACCAACTGCTCGACGAACGACTCCAACTCTATTCGGCCCGCAGAAGGCCCCGCTGATTATCCACTATCCACTTCCCACCGGCGGTTGCGAGGCTGCGCCGACGGGCATGGAAATCGATAAGACGGCGGACGGGAGTTTTCGGGCGGGCTTCGAGGCAACGGGGAATTTCAGCGTGAAGGCGGTCCCTTTGCCGATCGTGCTATCGACGCGAATCCGCCCGCGATGAGCCTCGATGATCTCCCGGCACATCGAAAGCCCCAGGCCGGTGCCGCCCTTGCCGCTGGCGTCCGGGCCGTCCTTTGTCGTATAGAACGACTCGAATATCCGCGGCAGTTTGTCGGCCGGAATACCGCGGCCGTTGTCGCGGATCACCAGGTCGATCATGTTGTTCTCGGGGTCGTTAAGCAACTTGATCCAAAGGCGCCCGCCGCCGGACATCGCCTGCCGGGCGTTGATCAGAAGGTTCAGCAAAATCTGCTGTACCTGATTGCCGTTGACCATCGCCGGCGGAATCTGCTGATAGCTCTTCTCGACCATTATCCGGTACTTGTTCATCTCCCGTTCCAACAGCAGCAGCGTGTCGTCCACCAGTTTTACCAGATCGGTCGGTTCCAGGCCGGCGGAGCGGTTCCGCGCCATTCCCAAGACGGTGTTGGTGATCGTCGCCGCACGATTGGCCGAGGCGTAAATCTTACTGAAGCACTTGTCGCGGGTCTTGGCGTCTTTGTGGCGCATCCCCATCTTCGCGTAGTTGAGAACGGTCATCAGCACGTTGTTGAACTCGTGGGTGGTGGTGCTTACCAATTCGCCCAACGCGGTCAGCCGCTGTGCCTGAGCAAGCCGTTGCTTGAGAACGTCGATTTGCTGCTGGAGGTTTTGCTCATCCCTGATGCGATTGGTAGCCACGATTCTATTCCCCCACCTTGCTGAAGTTTTCCAAATCGCGAGATTCTGCGCAGAATGCCGCTTTCGCCCGACTAACCCATTGGCGGCGTCCTCGCCTTTTCCCCGGGCCGCCGCGTCTTAACTCCAGCCCGGAAAAGCACTTACTTCGTTGCCGGTATCGTCGAATTCGACTCGCCAACTGTAATCGAAGCCGCTATAATCGCCGCCGCCGGCATTTAGTTGGGTGAATACACCCGGGGCAAGCGATTTTTCGCGGTTGAGGCGAAATGGTGGGTGGCATGGGTAAGCGCAGCTTACCCGTGTGCCAGAAATTGCAGTAACGCCACACGGGTAAGCTGCGCTTACCCATGCCACCCATTTCAAGAAATTTCCGCAACCGATACTAAACCGGCAGCTTATGCCAGCGTTCTCGGGAACGGCCCTTTCCGCTTTGGAGAAGCAAGGATGCACACGGTAGAGATATTGGAGCAAGCCCTCGACGTGGCCGCCCGGGTCGGCTACACCGTCCGCCAAGAGTGGCTGGCCGGTGGCGGCGGGGGCGGATGTGAGTTGAAAGGGCGAAAACTACTCTTCCTCGATCTCGACCTCGATCCGGTCGAACAGCTCGAGCAGGTCGTCGATGCCCTTCGTCGAGAGCCGGATGCCCTTGCGCTATCCATGCCGCCTGAGCTTGGCGAACTACTGAAGGTGCGGAAGAGCGCGTAGCAACTCGGGCGTTTATTGGAAATGAGCTGGATTGCCTACAGCATTAGACTTTAGTATAGTGAAGAGGGTTAATGTGTAACGTTGCGGAGGAAAATGGAATATGAACGCCACGCGGGAGTTTACCGCTTTAATTGAGCGCGAGGGGGATGGTTACGTCTCTCTCTGTCCGGAACTCGATATCGCCAGCCAGGGAAGTACGGTGGAAGAAGCCAAGAGCAATCTCATCGAAGCCGTCTCGTTGTTCCTCGACACGGCCGATCCGTCGGAAATCGAACGGCGTGGGCACTCGGAATTGTTCGTGACGCGGTTGGAGGTGCCCGTTGGCTAGCCCGCATTTTTCACCACTCGGGGACATTGGCACACCGTGGTGAGAAATGTGGGTCAACTCTTGGCCGGCGTGCCGAATTGGCGGCTGTGGCGGGTGGTGACCGTTTGTGGTCGGCTGAACCAATCGGCCTCGGCGCATGGGAACGAACCGGCGGGGCAAAGCGAGCAATCGCCGCGGCCCCCTTCCGCCGGTCGGATGACGTGCATGCGGCGAACTTCCGTGGCGGTTTCCGTACCGGCCGAATCGTAGGAAACCGTCCGCGAGAGCACTTCGTTCTCGACGGCTACGACGACGTACCACGTCGCGCCCGGATGGTCCATGCACTGCCGGTTCAAGCCCAGCACGGTGGCCTCGGCCTGCGGATAGCCGAGCCAGTGGCCGTCGGCTTGCTCCTCGGATTGGCGGACGCAATTCGGCACGTCCAGCGGAGAACCGGGTTCCCATCCGTCGGGCCACCATAAGGCGACGACTTTGTAGGTGAGCGGGGTGCAGATTCGCGCGGCCGGCCAGGCGCGGCCCGCGCTGCCCGGCTCGACCACGACCGCCCAGCGGCCTCCTTGTTGTGACTTTTGGCTCTGGTTGTGTTCGATCGCCCGGTCCACGGCCGCAAACAGGTCGTCCGATTCGGCCAGCACCTCGACCGGCCCCTTTAGCTCCAGCGGGACATCGTCGGCGCACTCGGGCTTCCACTTGTCCGGCCGGCGGACCACCGCCACTTGATATTTGGGCATGGATATTGCTCCTCCAGGAGTCCATAATCGTAGCACCGGCCCACGGAGGCTTCAAGACGTCCATGTCCAGGTGCATTCCGTACTTTGTAGGGCCGTTTCGAGGTTCATTCTCCATTACGTGACATCCGTGTTTTGTTGCCCCAAAGGGGCGGCCGTTCACCCAGCCCAGGGCAACGCCCTGGGGGGCGGGAGAGCGAGAACGGCTCGTCGGCCCAACGGGCCAAGGGTTCCCACGCGGAACGGTTGGCCCGTTGGGCCGGAAAATCAGATGCGCCGCCCACCCTTCCACAGGGCGTTGCCCTGGGCTGGGAGAACCGGAGGG
The DNA here is from genome assembly GCA_030611515.1 of Planctomycetota bacterium. GTDB lineage: Bacteria > Planctomycetota > Planctomycetia > Pirellulales > Thermoguttaceae > JAHIKV01. Next base: position 8,990 of record JAUWPQ010000131.1, read on the forward strand.
CCTTCGGCCCAAGGAAACATGATGCTTTCAGCCATTTCTTTGGCATGTACCGCATACCGTAAACAGCATTACACATTACAAAGTGCGGAATGCACCCGCGAGTGGTAGAATACTTATATGACGATTCATGCCCAAGAAGGAGGAGCGGAGATGTCAACCCAGATGGAAAAGCTGGCGATTGAGTTGCTCGGGCTTCCGGCCTCCAGCCGGGCGCTGTTGGCCAAGCAGTTGCTTGCCAGCCTGGATGAGACCGAGACGCCGGAGGTGAGCCGGGAGTGGCTTGATTTGGCGAAACGGCGCGCTGAAGAGATGATCAGCGGAAAGGTACAGGGCATCCCGGCGGAAGAGGTGTTCCGGGAACGCGAAACGGGGACGCAGCTAGTTTAACGCATCCTAACTAGCCAATACTAGCTGCGTCCCCGTTTCGACTCCCTTTTCGACTCCCTTTTCGACTCCCTTTTCGACTCCCGTTTCGACTCCCGTTTCGACTCCCTTTCGACTCCCTTTCGACTCCGTTTCGACTCCCCAGAGCCACAATGGGAGGACTGGTCCAACCATTTTGTCTACTACTTTTTCCCCTTTTCTCCCCGGAATTGCATTCCTACTGTTACATGCAGAATGCGGCAATCATCCCTCCGATGTAACCGACGATGGGCAAGGCAATCCACATGCCGGTCGTAAGGCCAAGGAACGATCCCTTCTTGGCCCTAGAAACCAAGATGCCTATCGGCAAAAGAACCAGAAGGATCAAGTGCATGAAGAGTATGGCGCTTGGGGCATCATCCGATGGCCAGCGTCCCAACTTCATTACAGCAGCAAGCATGTACCCGCCGCCCAAATAGGGACCGACCAGGAGTACAAGAATACCAAGTTTGAGCATTGGCCAGTCATAACCAGCCCCTTCTTGGGAGTTTGATGACGCATTTCCATGAGGCTTTTCCTGCGATTTCATGATTAGCCTTCCTTGTATTGGGCGAAAAAGGTATCAGCAACCATTATCTCGGGCCTTCCACCGCGTTGAACGCTATCGACTACCTATACTATAATCCCGTTCGTCGAGGACTTGTCAAGAGAGCCGGGGAGTCGAAACGAAGTCCAAAGGGGTCTTTTCCGCTAACCGACGATTGCACCAAGAACTTTATCCTCGCCCCTTTATCCTTCCCCGGAAAACGGGACATCACTGATTTTTGGTCGTTGTCCGCATTGATTCCTCTCTCCCCTCTTCTTTCTCCTCCCTCCCTTCGCCCTTGTGCATGATCGTTTCCGTAACGTCTCGCGGCAACGTGGCGGGCAGCTCGAGGGTGAAGCGGCAACCTTGCCCCGGCTCGCTCTGGACGAGGATCCGGCCGTCGTGCTCGCCGAGGATTTTTTTGCTGACCGGCAGCCCCAGGCCCGTGCCCCGGCTCTTCTTCGACGAAACGAACGGGCTGAACAGATGCTCCATTTGGTCGGCGGGTATGCCCGGCCCGTTGTCCTCGATGGTGATCCGCACGATCGCTTCCTGGGGCAGGTACTGCGAGGCGACCTCGACCCGGCCGGGCTCCTCGCGGTCGCCGACCGCGTCGACGGCGTTGGTGACCACGTTCAGCACGGCGCGATGGATTCCCTCGGGATCGAACACCAGCGGAGGGATCGGCTCGCCGGGGCGCCAGATCAGCTCGACCTGCGTTTCTTCCGCCCGGACGCGCATCAGCTCGATCACCTCGGCGACCACTTCATTGAGATCGGCGGTGCAAAGGTCGGGTTCGCGCTCCTTGCTGAAGGTGAGCATGTCCAGCACCAGGGCGGAAATCCGGTTCTGGTTCCGCTCGACGATTGTCCATCCTTTCCGGGTGACCTCGTCGTCATGGTCTTTAAGCCCCATTTCGATCAGATAGCTTCCGCCGCGTATGCCCTGGAGGATGTTTTTGATGTGGTGCGAAAGAGTGGCGATGGTTTGCCCTACGGCCGCCAGCCGCTCGGCCTGGACCATTGCGGAGTAGTAGCGGGTGTCCTCGACGGCCAGGGCCGCCTGGTGCCCGATGGCGATCATCAGCTTCAGATGGTCCTCGGTGAAGCGGTTGACCCCTCCCCGCTGGATCAACTGTTGGGCGGAAGTCGAGGTGTCGATGTAGATCGCGCCGACCACGTCGTAGCGGCCCTGCATGGGCACGCAGATCGCCTCGCGGACGCCCATCTGCACGATGCTCCCGTTGGGATCCCAACGTTCGTCCTCCCGCGCGTCGCTGGTCAGCACCCCTTCGTTCCGCTCGATCACGTAGTCGAGGATCGTCTTGCTGATGGTGATCCGCTCGTCGGCGGGGACGCCCTCGCGGGTACGGCGGACTTTGGGCTTGAGCGCCTTCGTGGCCGGGTCCATCAGCATGATGCAACCCCGATCGGCCTCCACCCACTCGAATATCAGTTCCATGATCCGCTGCAACAACTGGTCGATGTCCAGCGTGTGGCTCACCGCCAGGGCGGTGCGGTACATCACCTGCAAGTTGCTCCGCGCCCGGGCGAGCCAGGAGTTTTGCGGTAGTTCCGACTGGAGGTCGAAGATGCGGCTCCCCTCCTGCTGAGTGACCGAGCGGACGATCCGCGAGTGGTCGCCCGACTCGGACGGCGGGCCGATGCTCACCACGTCGGCCAGGTCTTCTTGGCTCTCTTCGGCGGGACCGGTGTAGAGCATCAACGTGCGGCCGACCTGGAGCTGGTCGCCGCTGGCGAGTTTATGGCGGCCGACCCGCTGACCGTTGACGAATGTCCCGTTCGAGCTGTTCAGGTCCGAGATTTCGTAATCGTTTTCGACGCGGCGGATTTCGACGTGGTGGCGCGATACCTCGGTGTCGTGGACCTGGATGGTGCTGGACGGGTCGCGCCCCAAGCG
>JAUWPQ010000209.1 GCA_030611515.1 Planctomycetota bacterium
CTGACCGTTGACGAATGTCCCGTTCGAGCTGTTCAGGTCCGAGATTTCGTAATCGTTTTCGACGCGGCGGATTTCGACGTGGTGGCGCGATACCTCGGTGTCGTGGACCTGGATGGTGCTGGACGGGTCGCGCCCCAAGCGTTCGATGGGTTCGATCAACTCGAAGCGGCTGCCCTGGTCGGCGCCGCGGATGACAAACAACGTCGGCACGGTTTGGATTCACCATTAGGGCCCAAGGGGGACAGGTCCGATTTGTGCAACGACCATGCAAGCATGGTGCCCGCCTTCGGGCCGCTCCGCGGCAAATCGGACCTGTCCCCTTTCAACGACAACTCTTCATCTTCGATTCTACGAATCAACGGGGCGTTGTGATAGGGCTTGCTTGGAAACCCCCCGGGAGGGACGGCGTTCCGGGCCGCACAGACTATCCAGAATGACAAGTCGGGTGAAAGAAGATTCCCAACGCCGTTTTTTTCGATGCAGATGTTGGGGTGGCAGTTGTACTGCCACCCCAACAAAAGGTGTTACTTCGCGACGAATTGAAAGGCGTACAAGTCGGCGTCTTTCAGGACGAAGCGCAGCCGGATCGGCTTGCCTGCCAAGAGGCCGAGGTCCGGCCCTTGCTTCCAGCTTACCGTCCGCTCGATCTGGTCGCCGATGATTTCGGGACAATCTTCCAGCGTGAAGCCGGGGATCGGTCGTCCCTCGGCGTCTTGTATTTCGACCCGCACGCTGCCGGCGGCCGAGGTGGAGTAATTGATCGCCAGTCGATTGCCCGAAAAACGGAGCGGTTTTGTCGTTATCTCCCCACCGGCGAGCGGCGCGGTTACCGAAGCAAAGCCGTCCGGCCGAAGCGTGGCGAGAGCGAGAAAGCCGTCGCGCCAATTTGAATGCGTTCCATTTCCGGCGCCATAGTAAATCCGCACCTCGTGATCGAGCACCACTGGCGCCGCCGCGTAGACGGTTCCCCAGTCATAATCCCTTGGTTTGCCGCCATTGGCGATCAACGGCGTACCCGGATCGATCCGTTCCCAATCGCGGGTATTGGGACTCCACGCCAACTCGCAATGGACGCGATCGGTGGAGGCGTCGAGTATCATCAGCAACCCCAGATACACGTCGGCATGGCGGAAGGCGAGCATGGCGTAGGTTTGACGCTCAACGGTTCCGCGCAACACCTCGGTTGCCCGAGTCCAGTGAAGGAAATCGTCGCTTTCCGTTCGGGCAACGATCCGCTGGCCTGCCCAGTTTCGGGTAATGCCGACGTACTTCCTCAATTCGGGCGCCCAAAAGGCGTTGTTGTGCGTATCCGCGCGGGCCTCGATCTGCGGGCACGGGACAGGCTCGCTCCAATGCAACCCATCGGGCGAAAAGGCGACCGAAACGCACTTCTCGGCCATGAACATTTTGTAGCGTCGCTGGGGGTCCGCTTCCCGAGAGTCCTTCAATATCCCGGCGCCATGCGGACCAACGAGCACCAGATTGCTCTTTCGTCCTTCCCAAGGATGGATGTCCATCAGTGGTTTGGTCCAGTTGATCCCGTCGCGCGAGGTAGCGTAACAGACACCCATCTCTCGCTGCCCCTTCCCTTGTTTTCGCAAGGCCCGCCTGACGGCCGCGTAGCTCGTCGTCTTGCGCTCCGAGGGCGGGGTTGTTTTATAGGCCGCGTCGATCACGAATGGACTGTACCAGCACTTGAATATCTGTTCCCCATCGTCCCAAATAACGTTGGGATACAGGTTGTCGAAGCGGACTTCCCACGGTTTGTCCTCGCCGAAAAGCGGGTTCCGTGGATGCTTTTTGACCTTGCCGACGACGAGGTCGACGTTTTTAGTACGCTCGACAATACGGCGGTCCAACAATAGGTATTTGCGGTGCTGAACCGTTTGGGTCGGTTCTTCGCTCGCCCAAGCGGTCGGCGCGTTGCCCATCGTCGACCATAGCAAGGTACATGCCAGCAAACCGAGCCTTGAAAGAGCAACCGTTCGATAGTGTCTGTTTAACATCGGGGTGAGTGTTTGGTTGGGAGGGGAGTCAGACGAAACGGAAGGAGTACAGCGAGGCTTGGCGAAGCTGGAATCGGAGACGCAGCGGTTTGCCCGACAAGGCGGCTAAAGTCCGCTCCGACCGCCAACGGACCGCCTGCGCGACGCCGCCGCCGCGGATGTCGCCAGGGCCAGCAGAATGAAGGCGACGTTTTGCGGCCGGTTTGCCGCGCGACGAGCAATCTCGCTAGCTAAACCAAACAGCCGCCGCCATCGAAACGCCAACAGACACGCGCCGCCGCAGAGGAGGAGCGCGATAGTTGAAGGCTCCGGTACGGGCTCAAAACGAAAGCTGTAGATCGCGGCGTCGTCCATCGTGAACCGCAGCACGACCGTCTGGCCCGCCAAGGCGTCCAAGCTGTCGATGCCGTTCCACTGGGAGACGGCGTGGAGGTAATCGCCCGGGGTTATGGGTACGCTGTCGGTTGCCGCGTACCCCTCAAATGGCAGCATCGTCAAAGGATCGAGTACTTCCACGCCCACCGAGCCGCGGACGATCGCATTAACGACCAATTGTCCGGGATCGTTGGACAGCGTGATGTTTGAAGTCGTCCACGTGCCGACGTTGTCTGCCGTTGACTTGATGCCCACGAAGCGGTCCTCGCGGAGCGTGGCCAGATACATGACCGTGGGGTCGCTATTCGGATCCTCGTGATTCCGCGGCGTGTAGTTGTAATAGATGTACAAGTTGCCGTCGCGTTCGGGCATGGTGGATGCAGTGAAGATCATGCCATTGAAAGGTTGCTGCGGAGTTTGACCGTGGGCACCGAGGTCGATAATCGAATGGTCGGGATTCTCAAAGTGCCAGTCGACGCCGTCGCGGCTGTACATGAAGGTGGGATAGATCGCGCCGGAAGCGCCGTCGGGATGGAAATACAACGCCGGCAGCCCGATGTATTGACCGTGGTAGGGCATCACGCCGGGGGTGTAAATATCCGGCTTGTTCGGGCTGGAATTGTCCATGTTTTTCGGGTCCAGGTCGGCGGGGAATTCCCGCGGGGCCGCCCAGGTCGTGTCCCACGTGTCCGATTGCTTGGTGAACACGCCGCGCCGGTCCCATTTATTGCCCGGGGCCGAGTACCACCAACGCATATAGGCCATGTATGTTTCCGTCTTTGGATCCCAGAAAGTAACGTTGTGCGAGTCCAAGTAGTGAACATCTGGCGGCTGGTTGTCGATGGTCCCCACGGTGCGCCAACTCAGACCGTCGGCCGAGGCCAAGGCGTAAAACGCCTTTTCCCCGACCTCCACCGACATGCGGTATCGCTGGTCGGCCGGGGCATTCGGATCGACGAACACGCTGGGGCCGCTCATCCATTTTTGCGGTAGACTAACAAAATTGTTGTTCGGATTGGAGGTGTAAGTCGTGCCCGTGACGTTCAAGGCGGGCTTCGTCCAGTTGACGCCGTCGTCGCTTACGGCCATCGCCACGAACCGCTCTAAATTGCTTTTCATCATTTCATAGTACATCCGCCACTGTCCGGTGACGGGGTCGACCACGACGCTGCCCGGATACGCCAACTTGTAGGGTGCCTCCCACGGTTGGTCCAACTCCAGCACCTTGCCCACGTACGTGGCCTGGCCCATGACGACGTTGGCGTTCTGGGTTTGGGCCCTCAGCGAAGGGTCGGCGGCCAAGAAGTGGAAGTCGGGGTCCGCGGCAAACGCCGGCCCGGATGTGGCCAGGGCCAGGAAAACGAATATGACGTTCAGCTTGTTGGCTAACATGATCTGCTTTTCTTGGGGTTGCTGTCGTCCGCGTCGTCTATCGGGGCCACCCGCGCGGTCTAAAACTTGTTGCCGTCGATGACCATGCCGTCGTTGCGGCCGCCGAGCCAGCCATAGACTTGCGGATCGATCTGGTAGCCGATCATATGCACCGACCCGTCGCACATCGCCATGTGGAAGCCGACCGCATGGGCGCTGCCGAAGGCCCAATAGTACATCGTCCCCGGCGTGTCCTGCATGGGCGGCAGATCGGGAGCGGCGCCGCGGTGCGAGTCCGCGCTGATGCCGCCGAAGGCCCCTTCGTCGTCGCCGAAGTCAACGCCAGTCATATAATGATCCGGGTCAATGTATTTCTCGCCGATCAGGAAGGTGTTCGACGTCCCGTCGCTGACCTGGGCCATACTGATCTCGCTACGGACGAACGAGACCCCGTTCCAATTGCGCGCCGTAGGAAAGTAGCGGGGGGGGCCAATATCGTCGTCTTTGGCATCGTTATAGGTTGTGGAGACGGGCTGCATGCCCCGGAGCCCGAGCGAGCCTAAATTGGCCGCGTAGTCGTTGTGGCACAAGGTGGGCGGGGCCTGGCCCGGCATATTCCGCCAATACCCCGGCCTCCACCGGGGGCTGGGGCTCGCAAGCGGCTGGCGACGCGAGGGGCAGTAAAACGTCGGTATGACGGTCTGCATCGTTTGGGCGATCTTCGCGCTCTTGCTCGCCGGGACCGGCCAACCGGGATCGCCCGCCGCCAGATTGAATACGTTATCCTGTTCGATATACGGCAAGACGACAAACAGCCAACTCCCAGGCTGGTCCTTCGTGAATCCCTGGTCGGGGTCCGGTGCCCATTCCGACCCCCAGCCGCCGGTGGGAAAGAACTCATGCGTCTCCTCGTGGCTCAGGCAGCCCAGGGCGAGTTGCTTGAGGTGGTTGCAGCATTGCAGTCGCCGCGCCGCCTCCCGCGCCGCCTGCACCGCCGGAAGCAACAGCGCGATCAAGATGCCGATGATCGTAATGACCACCAAAAGCTCCACCAGCGTGAAGCCCCTGAATTTATGATTCATGATTTCTGATTTATGATTGCTCAGGTACATTGTTTGCCTCCTGGTTCAATAGAAAAGCTGCCGCGGTAAATCACAACGATCTCACGCCAAGCCTTTGCGTGCGTTTCCTTTTCGACGGCATGGCGATCCAAACGTCGTCGCGAAAACATTTCGCGACGACGCTGGAGATCGCCAAATCATAAATCTTCTGTTACCTCCACTTCCGCCAGCCGTATAGCAACAGGCCCGCCGCGGCGGTGCCCAGAAGGCCGAGCGTGCCGGGTTCGGGCACCGTTCGAATCGTGCCGGTCAGGTAGAGGTCGGGGTGCTTGAAAAACGGCTCGCCTTCGACCGTCTCGAAGTTGGGATACGTGCCGCCCACCTCGTCGCCGATCAAGTGGATCTGATCGCCCTGCACCACGGTCCTCGCCAAGTTGTTGTTCACCGGCAACCCCGTCGCCGTGCCAAAGAGGCCGGTCGAGGTGTCGTAGACCTTGATGTCGCTGTAGTAAGCGTCGTTGGGATAAGCCTTGGAAGGTGTGCCGTAGGGTAGCCCGAGCGTACCGTCCGGGTTGAGAACCTTGCCGTACTGATAGCCCCCGACCAGAAGGATGTAGCGGTCCGAGAACACGATCTCCCCGGTGGGGAAATTGCCGCTGGCCACGGGCAGATCCCGCAGCCTTTGCCAGGCATCCGTGGCCGGGTCGTACTGCCAGTTATCGACCACGGTGCAGTAGCCCCCGGATAGGTTGTCGTTGCCGGTGGCGCCGCCGAACAGGTAAAGCTTCCCGCCCACTGCCGCGGCGGCCGCGGCCCAGCGCGGCGTACCCGGACATTGCGCAAGCTCCTGCCAGCCCGCGCCGAGGTTGTTCGTGTCGAGCGTCAGCAGTCGTGAGCCGAGCCGCGGCACGGTGCCGTCGCGGTTGTTGTTGGTGTAAAAGGCTGTGCGGTCGTAGTCCGCGCCGGCGACGGCGTAGATCTTCGATCCAATGACGCTAATCCCGCTGCTGGTTACGCGCCGCGGCAAGTCCGGCAGGGCGTCCCACGACCACTGGCCCTGGTTCCGCGATAGACGGTATCCGTCGCTATAGGTGTAGGGCGACGTGTAACTGAACCCACCCCAAGCGTAGAGTTGATTGTCGACGACGGCGGATATAATGTGTTCTCGGGCAGCGCCGGGAAAGTCGGGCAGGCTCTGCCAGCCGGTCTGCGGCGACTGAAGGTCCAACCCCCAGGCTTTTTTAATGAATCCGCGGGGATATGTCGTCGGTTTACCCGGCACCCTGGCCTCGCCGCCACAGAATCCACCTGCCGAGATTAGGATGTCGTTGACGATACCGGTGGCTGGGCCCTGGATGCCCTGGGGCAGCGACGGCCCCTTCTTCCAGTCGATCGACAACATCTGTTGCAGCGACGCCTGTGGCTGCGGCGCGTATGGGTCGTCCTCTCCGTGGGCAACGCGCGGGACAGCCAGACTCACCGCTATGGCAAGTCCGAGAGCGGAAAAAAAGTGTTTCGCAATGGTATTCATGGTGTGGATTCTTTCATGTTTGGATTCAACGATCAGTCACGGTTAGCCGGTACTGGCCAACCCAACTCTGGACCTGGATCAACCTCGGTATTGTTGTGCAATGCCGGATTTTGGATGGTGGAGTGACTTGTCGTCACATCCACCATCCGCCATCCAACATATTTGGGTGGCAGTTAAACTGCCACCCAAACGGTTCCGCACACGGAGTGTGCGGATTACACTTATTTCCGCTTACGCCATGCGTAGCACAGCAGGCCAATCAGGCCGGTGACCAGCAGCGCCAACGTGGAAGGTTCGGGCACCACCGCATCCAAATAGTAGCCGCTCGGCATATCGCCGTTCTTGAAGTAAACTTGAGACCAATTCCCAAGGTTAACCGTGGATGCCGTCTTGGTCTCAAACGAATTATCGTTGACCTTGAGCGACCAACCGCTGCTTCCGTTGATGTGTGTAACCACCAAGGTATTCCACGCGTTGTCGTTGGAGGTCTGCGTGAGCATTTGCCAGGCGCCTAGGTCGGAAGTCCCGACATTGATCTGCTGCGTCGAAGTCAAGCCAATCCTCGCGAGGACCGCGCCGTTGCTGTCTCGCATGTCCATGGTAAGCTGATCGTTGAGCATCTGCCGATGGTAAGCGATCGTAAACGTGAGCAGGTCGCCAGTTCCGCTGTTGGTTGCAACGCCCGTTCCTAAAGCATAGGGGGGGCTGCTATCACTCCTACTCACAGACAGGAACTGGACTCCTTCGTTAGCGTCGAAGCCGGCAGGGGGCAGGGGGCTACCGCCGTAGGATCCGCCGTCCGTCTTGGTTACGATTGCGACACGATCAGTGCTAGCGTCATTCATGCCCCTAGCGTACCAAGTGCCCACCGGCGCATTGACCGTGACTTGGTTGGCAAAAAGGCCCAAGGCGTGTCCCTCGAAGTTGTCGTCGAAGACAGTAGCGCCCGTGGTGTTGTTGTAGAGCAACGGGATGTTGTCGGCCTGGGCGACCGCACACGTCCCGGACAGCACGACGGCAACCAGCACAAATTGAATAGCGCGAAACATAGTACTTTCCCTTTTCGATAGGCGGCTCAAACGATGACGTCAAAGCCGCTACCACGCTTTCCGCTGGCGGGCCGACAGCAACATGCCGCCAAAGTTAATCCCGCGTCGCGGCTCTCACTTCCTTTCCTCTGTTGCATCCTCCAAGAGGCCCTTGCGGCGCCGGCCAACTTGGCGATGCAAAACTCCGCACACATGTAGGGTGGGACAAGCGCAGCGCAGTCCCACCAATCGTATCAAAGGGCCTAAAATGGTGGGACTGCGCTGCGCTTGTCCCACCCTACCCAACTCCACACCACCCCAACCTTCGGCAGACAGGAATGTCTGCCCTACTTGGGGAAAATGCCACCTCCTTTCTTAGTTG
>JAUWPQ010000343.1 GCA_030611515.1 Planctomycetota bacterium
GTTCGTCGGCCGGATCACCGGCATGGTCGATGTGAAGTGGTCGGACGATCCCCGCTTCCTGCCGCCGCTAAGTTCACGGGCTTACGTCCCCTTGGGCCGCAAATACAAGCTTGACTCCGGGTTGTTGCAGATCACTTACGACTCCGGCGCCCAGGTCATCCTCCAGGGGCCATGTACCTACGAGGTCGAATCCACCGCCGGCGGCTATCTCGCGCTGGGAAAGCTAACCGCAAGAGTGAAGGCGGTTAAAGGAAAAGGTTCAAGGTCCAAGGTTCAAGGTTCAAGGTCCAAGGCCGAGCCTTCATCCTTCATCCTTCATCCTTCATCCTTATTCTCCGTCCGCACTCCCACCGCCATCATCACCGACCTGGGCACCGAGTTCGGCGTGGAAGTGAGTGATGAGGGAACCACCGAGTCGCGCGTCTTCCGTGGTTCGGTCAAGGTGCAGGTGGTGGGTGGCACTGGCTTAGCCAGTGGCACTCCGCGGGAAGTGGTGTTGGGCGAGAACGAATCGGCCCGGGTCGAAGGTGGCGACGAGCCTCGCATCACGGTGCTTGGTGCGTCGGCCAAGACGGCCGATTTCACACGCAGGATTCCCAAGGTGACGTACAAGAGGCTGGACCTGGTCGACGTGGTGGCCGGCGGCGACGGTTTTTCCGGCCGGCGCAACCGCGGCATCGATCCGACCTCGGGTCTGGCGACTGCTACGCCGCCCGATAACTGGCTTGTCGGCGACGGAAAGTATCATCGTGTCGAGGCACTGCCGCTGGTGGATGGCGTGTTCATTCCCGACGGCGACAAGGACGCGGTGCGGGTCGATTCCGCCGGTAATATGTTCGCCGGCTTTCCCGATACTACCAGTAGAACGTGGAAGCCTACATGGGCGGGCGGCAAGATTCCCGTCGATATGCCGTCCTCGGCGTTTTTGGGGGGCATCGACTATACTTCGCTTCCTCATGGCCTGTTGTTCATGCACGCCAACAATGGAATCACCTTCGACTTGGAGGCGATCCGGCGGGCGAACCCCGGCTCGAGGCTGCTGCGGTTCCGCGCCGTGGCGGGCAACAGCAGCGAGGTAATGTACGACCCGAACGGCACGAGGGTGATCGCCGACCTTTGGGTGCTGGTCGACGGTCAAGTGCGTTTCGAGCGACGCGAGGTCAATGGCTACAGCGGCGCGTTTCAGGTCTTGATTTCAATCGGCGACAACGACCGCTTTCTGACGTTGGCAACCACCGACGGCGGGAACCACGGAATGTATGGCGATTGGACCATGTTCGGCGATCCACGGCTGGAGCTTATGCAGGTCGATGCGAACGAACCAAATGACGAAGGAGGCGGCGATTAATATAGAAGTTAGGTCTTGCGGCCGTAACAACAACTGAGAAAGGAGGTGGCAGTTTTCCCAAGTAGGGCAGACATTCTTGTCTGCCGTGGGTTGGGATGGTGTGGAGTTTTGCATCGCCAAGTCGGCCGGCGCCGCAAGGGCCTCTTGGATGATGCAACAAAGGAAAGGAAGTGAGAACCGCGATGCGGGATGAACTTTGGCAGCATGTTGCTGTCGGCCCGCCAGCGGAAAGCGTGGTAGCGGCTTCGACGCCACCGTTTGAGCCGCCTATCGAAAAGGGAGAGTATCATGTTTCGCGCTATTCAATTTGTGCTGGTTGCCGCCGTGCTGTTTGCGACCTGTGCCATCGCACAGGCCACCATAATAACGGTCGGGGGCACAACCGTCTTCCACTCGAACGGCTTCGAGGGCTCCAACTACACCGCCGGGACAACACCTACGACAAACTCCCCGGCGATCGGCACCTGGGTCGCAGACCTCACCTCGTGGGCCACGGGAACCCCGATAGCCCAAGTGGACGCCACTCTGCCGCCCTTCGCTGGCGCCAATTCCTTCCACTACCAGGAAATCGGCGACAACTACGGCGTGATTTGGACCGCGATGTTCGCCGGCGGCGCAGTAAACCTCGCCAACGTCGATCTGCAAGCGAAGTTCGCGTTCTACACGCCGGGTGGATACGGAAACGTTGCGGCCTTCAGGCTCGGTCCGTGGGCTACCGACCCCTATGTGTTTAAACTCGGCGACCGCTATGGCAACAGCGGAACCCACGTTATAGGTGCCGATGGGGATGCCATGGCGTCGCTAACCCTCAACGCGAGCGCCTGGAACACGATGCAACTGGACTGGAACCACGTCACCAAGGTGACGACGCTCACCGTCAACGGCGTTAGCGGCGATCCTGGGATTGATTTGAGTACCATGTCGGCCGACCGCCTGTCGATAGTACGCGCCTGGAAAAGCACGAACTACTACATTGACTCCGCGCCCGTGCCAGAACCATCCACGTTGGCGCTGTTGGCCAGCGGGCTGATCGGGCTGCTCTGCTACGCCTGGCGGAAGCGGAAGTAGAGTTTAGTGGCCAGTGGCCAGTGGTCAGTGGCCAGTAAACAAGAAAAACTCCCCTCTCCCTTTGGGAGAGGGGGCGGGGGATGGAGCGGCGATACCGCCTTCACCTAATTGGAGAGGGAACATTTCGTTGGGGCGACAGGAATGTAGGGTGGGACAAGCGTAGCGCGGTCCCACCACAAGGATTCGTTCAAGCAAGATGGTGGGACTGCGCTGCGCTTGTCCCACCCTACTACTATATGAGTCAGAGGCAGCGTACTTTAACTCCAGACAGAAAAGGATCTCGACCGTGAACACCTTTGCGAAGCGCCTTTTTTCCGCTCTCGGACTTGCCGTGGCGGTGAGTCTGACCGTCCCACGCGTTGCCCACGGGGCGGACAGCCCATACGCGCCGCAGCCGCAGGCGTCGCTGCAACAGATGTTGTCG
>JAUWPQ010000016.1 GCA_030611515.1 Planctomycetota bacterium
GCGCGCCACCCCGCGGTTTTGGCTTTGGTTTGCTCATTTTTGCGGCGATCGTGTATCCCGTGTAGGGGGCGGGCTTCCCCGCCTTTCATAACTGGGCGCACGGCGGGAAACCCCGCCCGCTACACGAACGAGAATACGCACTATTCTGCGATTTCTTTCGGCGTTCGACGGCCATTTCCCCCCGGCTCTTGGACAAGTGCCCCCGAACCACTACAATGGCGGTTTTCCGTTCTGAAACAGCGATGGCCCGGCGGCCGTACCTAAAACCATTGTTGGAGAAATAAAATGATCGTCGGCGTACCAAAAGAAACCAAGTTGGACGAATATCGCGTCGGATTGCTTCCAGTCGGGGCCGAGGAACTGACCCGCGTCGGACACACCGTGCTGGTCGAGGCCGGGGCCGGACTCGGCTCGGGCCTGGCCGACCAGGATTACATCGACAACGGAGCGGAACTGGTCGATAGCCCCAGCGATCTGTACGACCGCTCGGAAATGATTATCAAGGTCAAGGAGCCGCAATCGGGTGAGTTCTCGCTGTTGCGTCGCGGGCAGATCATCTTCACCTACTTTCATCTGGCGGCCGATCGGCAACTGACCGAGTCGTTGATCAAAAGCGGCTGCATCGCCGTGGCCTACGAAACCCTCAGCGACGGGCATGGCCGGCTACCCCTGTTGACGCCGATGAGCGAGGTGGCCGGGCGAATGAGCGTTCAGGAAGGGGCGAAGTATCTCGAACGTCCGCAGCAAGGACGCGGCATCCTGCTCGGCGGAGTGCCCGGCGTCGAGCCGGCACACGTCACAATCCTCGGCGGAGGCGTGGTCGGATCGAATGCCGCGTTGATCGCCGCCGGATTCCGCGCCAACGTCTGTCTGCTGGACATCAACATGGACCGGCTCCGCTATCTCGACGAGGTCATGCCGGCGAACGTCACCCAACTGTTCAGCGACCGGCACACCATCCGCGAGCAACTCCGCAAGGCCGACCTGGTGATCGGGGCCGTGCTGGTGCCCGCCGCGAAGGCGCCACGCCTGATCGCACGCGAGGACCTGAAGCTGATGAAGCCAGGCAGCGTGATCGTCGACGTGGCCGTGGACCAGGGCGGCTGCGTGGAGACGACCCGGCCGACAACCCACAGCAACCCGACCTTCGTCGTCAACGACGTGTTGCACTATTGCGTGGCCAACATGCCGGGCGCGGTCGGGCGGACCAGCACCTTCGCCCTGTGCAACGTGACCTTGCCCTGGGCGTTGCAGATCGCAAATCGCGGCCTGTTGCCCGCCGCCGAGGCCTTGCGGCCCGTGGCCACCGCCATCAATATCCACGAAGGCGAAGTCACCAATCGCCCCGTGGCCGAAACCTTCGACATGCCGTACAATCCGCGGTTTGAGTAGTAGAACGCTAGTGGCCAGTGGTCAGTGGCCAGTAGTCAGTTTTTCAGAACTAGCCACTGACCACTGACCACTGGCCACTTATTCGGGAGGATACAATGTCGGAAACCGCTTCGCCCCTGGTGGGCATAGTGATGGGTAGCGACAGCGATTGGCCGAAGATCAAGGCGACGGCCGCCGCGCTGGACGAGTTCGGCGTGGCCTACGAGCTTCACGTGATGAGCGCCCATCGGACGCCCGAAGTCGTTCAACAGTATGCCTCGACGGCCACCGAGCGAGGGCTGAAGGTGATCGTCGCCGCTGCCGGCGGGGCCGCGCATCTGGCCGGCGTGGTCGCCTCGCACACCACCTTGCCGGTGATCGGATTGCCGGTCCCCACCGAGCTGGCCGGTGGGTTGGACTCGTTGCTGTCGATCGTGCAGATGCCCGGCGACGTGCCGGTCGCCACCGTCGGCACGGGTGGCGGAGGACCTCGCAACGCCGGACTGCTGGCCGTCCAAATCCTCGCCCTCGGCGACCCGGCTCTGCAAGAAAAACTCGCCGACTTCAAGCGGAAATTAGTCGGCAAGGTCGGCGATAAGAACAAATCGTTGCAGGATGCTCTACGAGCAGAGAAGAAGTAAGCCGTGAAAAACGTTCCCACGCTCCAATGGATTGGCGGTGTCGACGGTCATCTGCGAATGATCGACCAGACGAAGTTGCCGGTCGAGTTGGTCGAGATCGACTGCCGCGACGTGGAAACAGTCTGGGAGGCGATCAAGTCGCTGCGCGTGCGCGGGGCCCCGGCCATCGGAATCGCCGCCGCCTACGGGGTGTGCCTCGGCGTGCAAAACGCCCTCGGCGCCGACCAAACGACCTTCTTCGACCAGTTGCACGAAGCGGTCGATCGTCTGGCCGCAAGTCGGCCCACCGCGGTCAACCTATTTTGGGCCTTGGAGCGGATGAAGCAAACCGCTTCGCGGTTTCGCAACGGCCCGACCGCCGAGATCGCCGCCGCCCTGCTGGCCGAGGCCCAAGCGATCCACGAGGAAGACCGGCAAATGTGCCGAGCGATAGGCCGCCACGGGGCCGAACTGCTCGGCGACCGTCAGGGAGTGTTGACCCATTGCAACGCCGGCGGGCTGGCCACCGCCGACTACGGCACCGCGCTGGCGGTGATCTTCGCCGCCGCCGAGGCCGGAAAAACACCGCACGTCTACGCCGACGAGACCCGACCGCTGCTCCAGGGCGCAAGGCTTACCGCCTGGGAACTGCAACGGCGGGGCATCGACGTGACGGTGATCTGCGACAACATGGCCGCCCAGGTTATGCGCGAGGGTCGCGTGCAGGCCGTCATCGTCGGCGCCGATCGGATCGCCGCCAACGGCGACGTGGCCAACAAGATCGGCACCTACGGCCTGGCGGTGCTGGCCGCCGCGCACGAGATTCCGTTCTATGTCGCCGCCCCGAGCAGCACGTTCGATCCGTCGGTCGCCTCCGGCGCGGAGATTCCCATCGAGCAGCGCGACCCGCGAGAAGTGACCCACGGCTTCGGCCGGCAGACGGTGCCCGATGGGGTGGCGGTCTACAACCCGGCGTTCGACGTGACCCCGGCGGAACTGATCGTGGCGATAATCTGCGAGCGCGGGGTGATCCGGCCGGTGAATCGGGAGACGATTGCCGCCATGCTTTCAAAAGAATTGGGCCACAGTGTGTGTGTTTGGAGGGATGCGGAGCTTTGAGAGATTGGAGGGGGCACCCAAGTTCACCCCCTTTTGTCAGTGCCACTCGCCCGAACCTTCAACACAAATCGGTACTTTTTCTCCCTGTGAGACTATACACATCAATTTTGCTGTAAGAACGGGGATATTTCCAACTCGACGAGTTGACTGGAAGTTTCTATAATACCAGTATTTAAACGACCGAAAGGATGCGGCCTGAAAAGATGCTCATCAGCGAATTGCTTGACGAGTTGGGCTATGCCGATTCACCCTTTTTTCTCAAGAAGGGCACCCGCTCGTTTTCTAATGCGCAGAATATTGGGCACATCCTTCGAGCCGCCACCAAGTCCGAATGTGGGCTTCAGGGAGTTTACTCGCTAAACGCCCACTGCCACCCCGACTCTTCGCCAACTCCGATTGTCTACGTCTGCAAAGCAAAAACGGAATCTGACGCCGACGATATCCATCGCCTTGTTTGGAATCAGGACATCGCTCCTTTCCTTATAGTTCTGACACCAAAAGGGATCAAGTTCTATTCCGGTTTTGAGTATTCCAGTTCGGGCAAGGGTCATCTGACAAACCTGCTCGCATTCAACCAAGCCATCGCGACGGCAAAGAAGTTTCACGCCGACGAAATCGACTCGGGCCGGTTTTGGAAAAGTTGGTCGAAACGGCTGCGGCCTGAACGGCGAGTCAACTGGAAACTTCTGGACAACCTGAAGTCGCTTGACAATTACCTACAGAACAATTACGACCTATCGCGACGTACATCGCACGCATTGATCGGCAAGTACGTTTATCTGCACTACTTGCGTGACCGCAATATCCTCTCGGATCGCAAACTGGATTCATGGGGAGTGGCAGAGTCGCAGATATTCGGTTCCAACGCATCAATCACGAAACTAAAAGGGGTCGTTAGTAATCTGGAAGAGTGGCTTAACGGCAACATCTTTCCCATCGATTTTGCCGGCAAAGACGCGCCCAAAGCCGAGCATGTCCGACTGGTTGCCGGCATCTTCAAGGGTGACGACATGTTGCCGTCCGGAGACCGGCAATTGTCATTGGACTTTAAGGCGTACGATTTTTCGTACATTCCGATTGAAACGCTTTCGGTCGTGTATGAACAGTTTTTGCACGCGCCCGATGAGGACGGACAGTCTCAAGGTAAAGACGAGGGGGCATACTACACTCCGATTCCGGTTGTCAATTACATGCTGGCCGAGATGGAAGAAGCGTTGCCGCTGGAAGATGGTGTGCAGGTATTTGATCCGGCCTGCGGATCAGGCGCGTTTCTTGTCCAGTGTTATCGCCGTTTGATCGAAAAGACTTACCCATATCACAAACACCCGACTGTTCATCCGATTGATTTACGGAAGTTGCTGAAAGACAACATTTTCGGATTGGATCGCGACGAAGACGCTTGCGCTGTTTCCGAGTTGAGCCTGCTGCTGACGCTGCTCGATTACGTTGATCCGCCCGATCTGGAAGACGATAAACGCGTCAAGTTGCCGACGCTACGAAACAAGAACATTTTCCACGCGGATTTTTTTAAGCCGCTACCATCGCCGCTGAAAAAGAGAGCGTTCGATTGGATTGTCGGGAATCCGCCATGGAAGAAACTGAATCCTCGCAAGTTAAAGGAAAATGATCGCCCGGCATGGAACTGGATGCAGAAAAACAAAAATGAGCGACCGGTTGGCGGCAACGAGTTGGCTCGTGCTTTCGCTTGGCGAGTTGCGGAGTTGACTAATTGTGAAGGCGAGATCGGTTTGTTCATGCCGGCGATGACGCTGTTTGACAAACGAGCGGTTGATTTCAGGAAGTTGTTCTTCGAGCAGATGCACTTAAAGAGTGTCGTCAATTTTTCCAATCTGGCGGAAGTGATTTCGGCGGGGCGGTTTCGTGTGCCCTCAGCCGCATTTTTTTTCGCTCCATACACCGATGAAATGCCGGATGCGACCGAACGAGAATTCGTCCGTGTATTTTCGCCACTTGTGGCAAATCAGGAACCAGCGAGGCCTGAAGCCGCTGGCGAGCGAATCGAATCGTGGTGCATTGTTATTAACGAGTCTGAGATCCGAGATATTCCATACGGTGAGATCGCGACCGGTGCCGGTTTACCATGGAAAATCGCGACGTGGGGAAGTCACAACGACGTTCGGCTTTTGAGGCGTTTGAGCAAGCGTTTTTCTTCGTTGATAGAATTGCAGGATGCTGAGTTGATAACGATTTCCGAAGGTCCGGCACTGCGATCCGTTTTGGTTTCGGAAGGAGAATACCAAACGGAATTCAAAGACGAATTGGACGGTAAGCGCACCTTGAACACGAAAGCGTTGTCAGGGCTTCGGAAGCTATTTTCATTTCCTCGTTCCTCGTTACTGGAGAATAAGAAACGCTACGCTATCAAAGCCGGGAGTGAAAGAAAATTAGGGATATGTCGCGGCCCGCATGTCATCATAAGCGCCGCAAGAAAATTTGCGATCTACACCAGTGACTATTTGGTCGTACCGCCTCGCCAAATCGGGATCACCTCTACGACCGACGACCGTAGCTTTCTCAAAGCTCTGTCGCTGTATTTGAGTTCTGACTTTGCGTTTTATCACCAATTTTTCACCGCCACTCAGTTTGGTGTTAAACGAGATGTCGCAACACTGGACGCATTGAAACGTATGCCTTGTCCGCTGACGGAACTCAATAGATCGGAACTCAAACAATGGGCGAAGCTGCATCAACAGCTAACAAAAACAACGCCCAAACATGTCGGTGATATCAAGAACGACACCCAAACATTGCTCCCCGATGATGGACTCGATGATCTGCTGATCGAACTCAATAACATGGTGTCCGAAAGCCTAGGACTTTCGGAGCGAGAAAGAGCATTGGTATCCGATCTTGTCAACATTCGGCTGGAACTGAATGACGGCAAAGTCGGTCGGCCCGCGATTAAGAATCCGACTGTGGCCGAACTTAAGCGATATGGAGAGCGTTTGCGTAAGGAACTTGATGAATTTTTGGGACGCGACTCCGAATATCGTCATGCCGTCGACATTATCTACGATCAAACGACGGGGATGATTTGCGTCGACTTTGTTAAGTCAAAAAAGGTTGCCGCGGTGACCGTAACTTCTGCTGACCGACCGACGGCAAGAGCACTTGCAGCAACTCGCAACGAACTGCAAGAGGAGATTGGACAGTGGGTCTATTTTGATCGCGACCTTCGCATTCATGATGGAACGAAGACTTATCTGTTCAAACCGATGCAGCGATTTCATTGGACGGAAAGCCAAGCGATGGTTGATGCCAGCGAGATGATTGCAGAAACCGTTTCCGCAGAGGGAGCCGTCGTTTGAAGTCTCATTCAAAGGGAATCGCCCCATACAAAGCCGACGCCTATCACAACGCATTTGTGACTCACGTTCATATCTTGCTGTGGATGGGGTATTCCCGTCTGAAGCGATCCACGCTTCCCAACTCGGACGAGCCTGAAATTTCGGGATTGATCTGCAAAAACATCGACGCCATCATTGACGATGTAGAATCGCCCGATTGGGTCTACGACTACGAGATTTACGATGATCCGCCTGTTCACGATCCACAACGCCAAGGAAAACACCGCCGCCGCGTCGATCTCAAGCTCCAATCACATCGCAGCCATCCGCGACTGCGGTTTTGTTTTGAAGCGAAGTCTCTAAGAACCAGCAATAGCGTGTCTGAGTATTTAGGCGAGGATGGGCTCGGCCGGTTTCTTGATGGTTCCTATTCGTCCGATCAAGCAATCGGTGGAATGCTTGCCTACGTGCAGACTGACGACTGCGACGGATGGTGCTCAAAGATCGCTGCAAAGTTGGGCACAAAGGCCCACCAGATTGGACGCGGTGGAATGTGGACTCTGGTAAAAATATCCAACGATTTGCCGCACACTTATCGAACCATACACAAGCGGGCAAAACGGCTAACGAATATCACAATAATCCACACGTTGCTTGATTGCACCAGTAGGTGAGTAACCCAAGCCAAAACGCATTGTAGGCATGCAAGGTTCTATGGCCGATTCGCTTGTTATTTCATCAGAACAGCCCTCTCAACGTCTATCATGGTTCCCGAAGCCAACACTTCCCCCACTTCGCTGCATTGCCCGATCGTGTAAAATTTCTTCGAATGTACGAAATCTTCGAGCATACTGCCGACTTAGGTCTCCGCGTCCGCGCCGCCGGCCTGAATGAGTTGTTTGCCGAGGCCGCCCGGGGACTGTTCTCGGTAATGCTGGCAAATCCGGACGCCGTGCGGACGAGCGAGGAAGTGTCGTTCAGTCTCGGCGGAGAGAACGTCGAGGAGTTGCTGCACGACTGGTTGGCCGAGTTGCTCTACACGTTTCACGCCCGGCGCTTGGCGCTGGCCGAGTTTCATGCGAATGTAGAGGCTTCGACGCTGACCGCCACGGCCCGGGGCGAACCGATCGACCTGGAACGGCACGAAATCGACGTCGAGGTGAAGGCGATCACCTGGCACGGATTGAAAGTCGAACAGTGCGACGGCGGATGGATGGCGGAAGTGATTGTGGATGTTTAGGGGATCGGGGCTGGGGAATCGGGATTCGGGAAAAACGGATAACCCGTGTCCCGAATCCCCAATCCCGAACCCCGAATCACTGGAGCGAACCATGTCAAAACAAGGCTACGCCGGGCCGCTGGAGCGAATCGACGACTGCTGCTGGCGGATACCGCAAAGCTACAAAACGGGGATGCGGGTCGAGGGGCGAATTTTTGCCGACGAGCGGTTGATGGAGCATATTCGCGCCGACCAGGCCCCGGAGCAGGTGGCCAACGTGGCTTTCCTTCCCGGCGTGCAAATGGCGAGCCTGGCCATGCCCGACATCCATTGGGGATACGGTTTCTGCATCGGCGGCGTCTCGGCGACCGATCCGGCCGAAGGCGGCGTGATCTCGCCGGGAGGGGTCGGCTACGACATCAACTGCGGCGTCCGACTGGTACGGACCAATCTGAACCGCGAGGAAGTGCAGCCGCGGTTGGGCCAACTGATGGACGTGCTGTTTCGCGGCATACCGGCCGGAGTGGGCGTCGGCGGACCGTTCCTCTTCGACCACAAGGAGCTTCGCCGCCTGTTGGCCGAAGGCTCGCCATATCTGGCCACCCGCGGCTGGGCCACGCCCGACGACCTCGAATACACCGAGGCCGGCGGCTGCCTGGATGGCGCACAGCCCGACTTCGTCAGCGAAAGGGCCATCAAACGCGGCGGCGATCAATGCGGCACGCTCGGCTCGGGCAACCATTTTATCGAGGTTCAAGTAGTGGACGAGATTTTCGACGAATCGGCCGCGCGAACGATGGGCCTGGAAAAAGGCCGGATTTGCGTGATGATCCATTCCGGCTCGCGTGGGCTGGGCTACCAGGTATGCGACGACTCGTTGGCCGCACTGCGCAAGACACCGGCCAAGTACGGCATCGAGTTGCCCGACCGGCAGTTGGCCTGTGCCCCGGTCCATAGCCCCGAGGGCCAGGAGTATCTCGGCGCGATGCGCTGTGCGGCGAACTACGCCTGGGCGAACCGGCAATTGTTGATGTGGCAGACGCGGGAACTGATGGCCGATTTTTTCGGCCGCCCCTGGGAGTCGCTGCAAATGGAACTGGTCTACGACGTTGCCCACAACATCGCCAAGATGGAAGAGCACGAGGTTGAGGGGCGTCGGCTGATGCTGTGTGTTCATCGCAAGGGTGCCACTCGTTCGTTCCCGGCCGGACACCCGGACGTACCCGATCGCTATCGCCAAATCGGCCAGCCGGTGATAATTCCCGGCGACATGGGCCGGGAGAGTTGGGTCCTGGTCGGGCTGCCCGGCAGCATGGAAAAGACGTTCGGCACCTGCTGTCACGGGGCGGGCCGGGTGATGAGCCGCACCGCCGCCATCAAGCACGCCCAGGGACGGCGGATCGACCGCGAGTTGGCCGAGAAAGGCATAATCGCCAAATGTCGGAACTGGAAAGGGCTGGCCGAGGAGCAGCCGGCCGCCTACAAGGACGTGAGCGTGGTGGTCGACGTGGTCCACCGCGCCGGATTGGCCGGCAAGGTCGCCCGGCTGAAACCGTTGGGCGTGGTGAAGGGATAGGGGGCGGCAGCCACGTAGGTTATGCTTCAGCATAACGAATCGACAATTCCCGCGGACGTTATGCTGAAGCATAACCTACGACACTGCCGCCCCATCAGTGTTCCGCCGGGGGATTGCACCCCAGCAAAAACTACAGTATAGAAATGGATTACGGAGGTAAAACCATGCGAGAAACCTTGTCATACAATGTCAATATCTTGTCCCGTGTCGGGCTAACGCTTTGGTCGGCTGTGTTCCTCGGTTTTTTGGGCTGTAGCCCGGACTCCAGGGGGCCAATTGGCGCCGACACATCGACCGTCGAGCGGACGGCCCACTTGAAAGGAGAAAAGAAGATGACGCTCACGATTACCAGTTCGGCGTTCACGCAGGGGCATCCGATCCCGAAAAAGTATACGGGCGAAGGGGCCGACGTCTCTCCGCCGCTAAGCTGGTCCGGGTTGCCGGAGGGAACCAAGGAACTCGTGCTGATTTGCGACGATCCGGACGCCCCCAGGGATGAGCCTTGGGTGCATTGGGTGATCTACAAGATTCCCGCTTCCGCCACGGGTTTGCCGGAAGGCGTGCCGCGTAAGTCGCGTCTGAAAGACCCGGCCGGCGTCTTGCAGGGCAAAAACTCCTGGCCCGAGGGGGAGAACATCGGCTATCGCGGTCCGATGCCCCCGCCGGGACACGGAGTACACCACTACTACTTCAAGCTCTACGCGCTCGATGCGCCGCTGGATGTCGAGCCGGGATTGGATAAGAAGGCCATCCTGGAGAAAATCCGCGACCACGTGTTGGCCGATGGTGCGTTGATGGGTATCTACGAGCGGTGAGACAAGGAGACAAGGAGACAAGGAGACAAGGAGACAAGGAGACAAGGAGACAAGGAGACAAGGAGACAAGGAGACAAGGAGAGGGGGAGGATGAAGATTCAGAGGCACACAGACTTGGAGGTCTACAAGAAGGCACAAAATGCGGCGATGGAGATATTTCAAGCGTCGCGGGAATTTCCGAAAGAAGAGACGTATTCGCTGACCGACCAGATACGGCGATCCTCGCGGTCCGTCTGTGCGAATGTTGCCGAGGCTTGGCGAAAGCGCCGCTACAAGGCCGCTTTCGTCGCCAAGCTCTCCGACGCCGAAAGCGAGGCCGCCGAAACGCAAGTCTGGCTCGAATTCGCCGTAAAATGCTCCTATCTGAACCGTGACAGTGGCACGCCCATATACCAAACATACGAGGAAATCCTGCGGATGCTCGTCGCCATGATCAACACCCCTGATTCTTGGATCATTTCATCCTCCTAACATCTCCTTGTCTCCTTGTCTCCTTATCTCCCCCTCTCCGACAATCAGCCATGCCGGACAAACGAACCCATCGCGGTCCGCACCCGGAGGACGCCCGGCTGTTCAACGCCGGGACAGTGCCGTTGTTGCGCGCGGCGGCGGGCGATTTCTGTTGGCTGTTGGACCGCGGCTACGCCCACGATTCGGCGTTGAAACTGGTGGGCGACCGCCACGGTCTGGTGGCCCGACAGCGGACGGCCGTCAGCCGTTGTTGCTGCACCGAAGCGCAGTCGGCGAGTCGACGCGCCCGCGAAGTCGGCCGCGAACGGTTGTCGGGCGCGGCGCTGTGGATCGACGGCTACAACGCGTTGACCACCGTCGAGGCGGCCTTGGCCGGCGGGGTAATCCTGGCCGCCCGCGACGGCGCCTACCGCGACATGGCCAGCATGCACGGCAGCTACCGCAAGGTGGCCGAGACCTTGCCCGCGCTCGAACTGCTGGGCCGGACCCTTGCGGCCTGCAATCTCCGCGAGTGCCGCTGGCTGTTTGACCGCCCGGTATCGAACAGCGGCCGGCTGAAAGGGATCGTCGAGGAGTTGGCCGCCGCGCGGGATTGGCCGTGGCGGGTTGAACTGGTGCCGGACCCCGATGCCATATTGTCCGATCCCGAAGCATGGGGAACAACGGAAGTCATTGGGAAACAAGACGTTGTGGCGGCAACGGCCGACAGCGCGATCCTCGATCGCTGCCCGTGCTGGTTCAACCTGGCGCGGGAGACTATCGGTCGTTACGTCCGCTCGGCGAACGTACTGGAGTTGGCGGATGCCGGCGGGGTCACTTGACGATTGACCGACGCTTTGTTACCTTGTTGGAAGGTGTTCTTTTTCTGATTTTCCTGCCTCAAGGAGAAAGGCGTATCGATCATGTCCTATCGAATGACGACCGGTTGGGTTTTGGCGTTTGTGGCTTTGTTCGTGGTATGCGCGGGTTGCCCGACTAGACCGGACCGCGTTCACCCGCCGAAGATCAATGCCTCGGCGGCGGGAGACAAGGCCATCGAAATGTTCGACGCGGACAAGGACGGCAAGCTCAGCGGCGAGGAGTTGGACAAGTGTCCGGGCGTGAAGGCCGCCTTGGCCCAGATCGATCTCACCGGTCAGGGCGCGGTCACGGCCGACATGATCACCGCACGGATCCAGGCCTGGCAGGACTCGAAACTCGGCCGGATGTCGTTCAGTTGCCGCGTGACCCATAACGGCCGGCCGTTGCAAGGGGCGGAAGTGAAGTTCGTGCCCGAGACGTTTTTGGGCGAGAACGTTAAAGTCGCCGTGGGCAAGACCGACCAAAACGGCATGGCGATGATCAGCATCCCCGAGCTTACCCCGCCGGGCATCGCTCCGGGCCTTTACCGCGTGGAAATCACCAAACCCGGCTCGAACATCCCCGCCAAGTACAACACGGAGACGACCCTCGGTCAGGAAATCGCCCTCGACACCCAGGGGATCCAGGAAGGCGTCGTTTTTCAATTGAGCTTCTGAGCCGCGTCTGGGTGAATTGTTTTCTCGTTCCCACGGTCCTCCGTGGGAACGCACCGCCCGCGACGCCCCCCGCCACCGACGCGGAGCGTCGGAACAATGGGGTTCCCACGCGGAGCATGGGAACCAGGAAATCGGCCGACGCGCGACGCCTATTCCTTTAGAGCCGTCAACAGATCGAGGATCGCTTTCTTGCCGTCGGAGAAGTACATCAACGTGTTGTCGGCGGCGAACAGCGGGTTGGGGATGCCGGCGAAACCGGGGCTCAGGCTTCGCTTGATGATGACCACCGTTCGGGCCTTGTCCACGTCGAGGATCGGCATGCCCGCGATCGGACTGTTCGGGTCGGTCCGGGCGACCGGGTTCACTACGTCGTTGGCCCCGATCACGATCGCCACGTCGGTCTGAGAGAAGGTCGGGTTGACTTCGTCCATCTCCCTGAGCTTGTCGTAGGGGACGTCCGCCTCGGCCAGCAGCACGTTCATGTGGCCGGGCATGCGTCCGGCCACCGGATGGACGGCGAAATCGACCTCCACGCCCTTCGATTCGAGGTATTCGGCCAACTCGCTCACCGCGTGTTGTGCTTGGGCGACGGCCATGCCGTAGCCCGGCACAATCACCACCCGCCGAGCACCGTCGAGCATCATGGCGACCTCGTCGGCAGTGGTCGATTTTACCTTGCCGCCGTAGACGTCGTCGGCCGAGGGCGCGCTTGCGCTGGGGCCCATCGTGCCGAACAGCACGTTGGTCATCGAACGGTTCATGGCCTTGCACATGATCTGCGTCAGGATCACGCCCGAGGCCCCGACCAACGCACCGGCGATGATCAACACGGAGTTGCCGAGCACGAAACCGGTCGATGCGGCCGCCAGACCGGAATAGGAGTTGAGCAAGGCGATTACGACGGGCATGTCGGCCCCGCCGATCGGATTGACCAGCGTCAGCCCGAGCACCGAGGCCAGCAGAACCAGCGCCCAGTAGATGGCGGTGCTCTCCGGATGCATGACGCCCCAGACGAAAAGCACAATGGCGATGATACCCAGCAGGGCGTTGATCGTTTTTAGACCGGGATAAAAGAATGGTTTCTTGAACGACTTGTATTCTTCCAGCTTGGCGAAGGCGACCAGACTGCCCCAGAAGGTGACCGCACCGATCAGTCCCGAGGCGAGTATGGCGATGGACACGTTAAGCTCGACGGTGTTTCCTTCGAGGAGATCCTTTTTTTTAACGAGTTGTTCGGCGCCGGCGACCAGGACCGATGCCCCGCCGCCGAAGCCGTTCAGCAGCGCCACCATCTGCGGCATGGAGGTCATGCGGATTTTCAGAGCAAAAAACACTCCGATCACCGAGCCGATCAGCACGGCGGCCACCACTAATCCTATCGTGCTGAAGCCGCTGACGAGAGGTTTGCCCGGACCGTATCCTTCGCGGAGCATGATCGGCACGGTGGCCAGCACGGCGATCAACATGCCGGTCGCGTTGAGGATGTTTCCTCGCACGGCGGTGCGGGGGCGGCATAGACCCTTCAAGCCGATAATGAACAGCACGGCCGCCAAGACGTAGGCCAAATTGAGGTAGGCGGGATTGATATTGATCAAGTAGTCCACGAATCAGTCCTTCTTCTTGAACATGCTCAACATGCGATCGGTAACCAAAAAACCGCCCACGACGTTGATCGTGGCGAACAACACGGCCAAAAATCCCAGCACCGAAACGAGGCCGTCAGTCGATATCAAGGCGACGAATCCGCTGCCGGCCGCCACCAGAGAGCCGACCAACGTGATGCCCGAGATGGCGTTCGAGCCGGACATCAACGGAGTGTGCAACAGTGGCGGGATTTTGGTGATGATCTCGTAGCCGACGAAACAAGCCAACACGAAAATCGTGAAGTTGACGATAAAAGTGTCCATGATTTTGCTCTCGTTCAGGAATTTCGCGACCTTATCCTCGTTCCCACGGTCCTCCGTGGGAACGCACTGCCCGCGACGCTCTGCGTCGCCCCCCGCCACCGACGCGGAGCGTCGGAACGAGGGGGTTCCCACGCGGAGCATGGGAACCAGGAAACCGTGCCGGGTCACGGACCCGGCCTACTTCATGCCTACTTCAACAAATCGCCGACGCGGGGGTTCACCACCTCGCCGTCGCGGGCGACCAGCGTCTCGCGGATGATCTCGTCCTCCATGTCCATTTCCAGCTTCCCCTCCTTGACCATCAGCATCAGGAAGGTGTATGCGTTCTTGGCGAACATTTGGCTGGCGTGATACGGCGCGGTCGACGGCAGATTCGTCGGCCCGAGGATCGTCACCCCGTGCTCGACGACCTGCTGGTCCGGCTTGGTCAACTCGCAATTGCCGCCGCGCTCGGCCGCGAGATCGACGATCACCGAGCCGGGCGCCATGCCGGCGACCATCTCGGCGGTAACCAGGATCGGCGATTTTTTGCCCGGCACCGCCGCCGTGGTGATGACCACGTCCTGCTCGGCCACTACGCGGGTCATGAACTCGCGCTGCTTGCGGTAAAACTCTTCGCCCATCTCCTGGGCGTATCCGCCCTTGTCTTCCGCACCGCTCGCCTCCAGTTCCATCTCGACGAACTTGGCGCCCAGGCTGAGCACTTGTTCCTTGACCGCCGGCCGGACGTCGTAGGCGGAAACCAGGGCGCCCAACCGCCGGGCGGTGGCGATGGCCTGCAAACCGGCCACGCCCACCCCCACGATAAACACCCTCGCCGGCGAGAGCGTACCCGCGGCGGTCATCAACATGGGGAACATCTTGGGTAGCGTCTCGGCGGCCAGCAGCACCGCCTTGTAGCCCGCCACCGTGGCCATCGACGAAAGTACGTCCATGCTCTGCGCGCGGGTGATGCGCGGCAAAAGTTCCAGCGCGAACAGCGACACTCCGCGGGAGGCCAATTCGGCGGCCCCTTTCGGGCTACCCAACGGGTCGCACATGGCGATCACCACTTGGCCCTTACGATAAAGCTCCAGGTCTTTGCTGCCGGTCCGGGGGCTGGCCCCGGCGGCGCGCACTTGCAAGATCACCTCGCCCGCGAAGACCTCCTGGCGGGTATTGACGATCTTGGCCCCTTTGTCGATATATTGTTGATCGATGTAGCCCGCCGATTCTCCGGCCCCAGTTTCAACCAGAACTTCCATCCCGGCTTTGATCAACTGGGCAGCCGTAGCCGGAATCAAGGCGACTCGCCGCTCGCCGGGATGACTTTCACGCGGAACTGCAACAATCATGGCTTGCCTATCCCATCTAATTTTAGAAGGGGTAAAAGTAGAAATCATAACAAGCATTACCGTTACTGTAAACAGGCCCGTTTTTCCCCGGCGAAACCACCTAGAGGTGTGGTTTTGGTCCTGGTTCCCGCAAAACTGCCGGTACATTTTTCCCCGGTACGGGAACTTAGGCAAAATTAGCCGGGGGCTAACAGCCCGTTGAAAAAGCCATCCCCAACAATCTCGCTCATCTCGAACTCGGACAAGGCAACGCCATATTCTTTCCCAACCACCTTGTCAGCTTCCCGAAGAGCCGATAAACTATGGGTTTCTCATATTCCGGCAGTTGTGCGAGTAAATAGTATGCAACGGACCAAGACCTACATGGCGAGGCCAGACGAGATCAAACCGAAATGGTGGCTGGTCGATGCCGGCGACAAAGTGGTCGGGCGTTTGGCGAGCGATCTGGCAATGGTGCTGATGGGCAAAAACCGCCCCACGTATACTCCGCACATCGACAACGGCGATTACGTCGTCGTCATCAACGCCGACAAAGTGGTGTTTACCGGGAACAAGTGGCAGAAGAAGCAATACACCTGGTACACGGGCTATCCGCGTCTACGCACCGAGACCGCGGCCAAGCGGTTCGAGCGGAAGCCGGAAATGATTCTCCGCGAGGCCGTCCGCCGCATGTTGCCCAAGAACAAATTGGCCTACAAAACCCTCTCCAAACTAAAAATCTACGCCGGCACGAAGCATCCGCATCAGGCCCAACTGCCGGAACTCAAAGAGCTTGGAATTAAGAACTAACTGGAAATCCGCACCGGCGGCGAGTGCCCTCATCAGGTCCTGCCGTTGGAACAAAAAACTCGGAATCAAGGACTAGTCATACATGGCAGTCGTCAAGAGCAACGATATCCTCGGTACGGGAAGACGAAAGAGTTCCGTCGCGCGGGTGCGCATCCGTCCCGGTGAAGGGACCATCCGCATCAACAACCGCGAGTTGGAGAACTACTTCACCAACACGCGGCAGAGAAACTCCGTGCTGGCCCCGCTGGAACAGACCGGCAAGCGGACCGAGATCGACGTGCTGATCCGCGTCGGCGGCGGCGGGATCACCGGTCAGGCCGACGCCTGCAAATTGGGTATCTCCCGAGCGCTGAAAAAGTTCGATGAGCAGTTGGCCGATGGTCTGCGCGACTCGGGTCTGTTGACCCGCGACGGGCGGATGAAAGAACGCAAGAAATACGGCCTCCGCGGCGCACGGCGCGGAACGCAGTTCTCGAAGCGTTAGCAGCCTGTCGGAAAAGTTGGGCTTTGGGTGCCACTGCTGGCTTGTCCAGCAGTGTTTTTCAGGAAGTTTCTCCCATGCACTGCTGGACAAGCCAGCAGTGGCACCCTTTTTCAACAGGCTTTGTGCCCTGCTTACCCCAACTCGATCTTGCTGATCTTCACTCGGGTATAGAGTTGCCGGTGTCCGGTCTTGCGGCGATATCCCTTTCGCCGCAGGGCCTTCTGGACGACGAGCTTCGGGCCTTGCGTCATCGAAAGGACCTCGGCCGTCACGGACGCCCCTTCCAGGACCGGCTGGCCGACCATCAATTGGTCGTCGTCCCGACAGGCCAAAACACGGTCGAAGACGATCTTTTCGCCGGCCGGCAGGTCGCGGTAGTCGATGTCCAATTCCTGTCCCTCGGCGACCTTAAGCTGTTGTCCACCGTCGGAGATTATTGCGTACATGGGTCAACCCTGTGTGTTTGTCTCGTCTAATCGGAAACCAGTAAGTTTAGCAGATCAACTCGGAGTTGTTCAAGGGGCGTTTAGGCCATGGCCGTTGAATTAGCCGTAAGGCCAAGAGCCGCAAGCCTTTGCGACCAACACAGCGCGGCTTTATGTGAGAGCATTAGGGAAATTTCACTTGCTGGTTCTCGGCGTCGCGGCAGTCGAACACCAGGTGTTCGGGCGCGGCCGTCTCGATGCCGGTGATCTCGACCGACATCTCACATTCTTCCTCGAGCCGGGAAAGCTCGTGCCGCTTGCGGTTGTTCAGGTAATCGGCCACGTCCTCGGCCACCGTGACGGCGACCCGTTTGATCGTCGGGCGTTGGCCGGCCTGGATCATCATGCGGACGACGTCGATCGCCATGCTTTCGGCGGTTTTCACGACGCCCACCCCGTTGCAGGCCGAACACTCCCCATAAGCGCTCCGTTTCGGGTTTGTACGGATTCGTTGCCGGGTCATCTCGACCAGTCCGAAGGGGCTTGTCCGCAGTATTTTGGTCCGTGCCCGATCTCGACGGACGGCGTCGCGCAACGCCCGCTCGACACTGCGGCGATGACTTTCCTTGCGCATGTCGATGAAATCGTTTACGATTACCCCACCCAGGTCGCGCAGCCGGAGTTGGCGTGCGATCTCCTTCGCCGCGTGAAGATTCATTTGATAGGCGGTTTCCTCGGCGGAGCCATCGGTGCGGAAGCTGCC
The DNA here is from genome assembly GCA_030611515.1 of Planctomycetota bacterium. Taxonomy (GTDB): domain Bacteria; phylum Planctomycetota; class Planctomycetia; order Pirellulales; family Thermoguttaceae; genus JAHIKV01. The sequence continues at coordinate 17,719 of JAUWPQ010000016.1, forward strand.
GCTATTGACGTCGATGGCCACCAGGGCCTCGGTCTGGTCGATGACGATCGACCCGCCCGATTTCAGCGGCACGTTGCGGCTGTGGATTTTGGAGATTTCCTCGTCGAGGTTGTACTTACAGAAGAGCGGTTCCTTGCCCTCGTAAAATTGCAGTCGATGTACGCTGCGGGGCATCACCAGTTGCAGGAACTCTTTTGCCCGCTCGTGGGCCTTCTCCTCGTCGATGTAGATAGTGCTGACATCCGCGGTGAAGATGTCCCGGATGGTGCGGATAATCATGTCGCTTTCTTCGTAGATGCCGACCGGGGCGGGCAGCCGCTTGATCCGCCGGGCGATTACCTTCCACAGGCGGAGCAGGTAGGCCATGTCGCGGGAAAGCTCGCGGCGGGTGCGGTCGCTGCCCGCGGTGCGGACGATGAACCCCACGCCCTTCGGCGGATTCAGCTCTAGCATGATGTCGCGCAGCCGGCGGCGGATCGTTTCGTCCTCGATCTTCCGCGAGACGCCGATTCGCCCCAAGGCGGGCATCAAGACCAGGTAGCGGCCGGGGATGCTGATGTAGGTCGAGAGCGTAGGCCCCTTCGCGCCGATCCCCTCCTTGATGACCTGCACGAGCACTTCGTCGCCCCGGCGGAGGATTTCCTGGATGGGCGGTTTGAAGCGGGGCCGGGCGCTGTAGCGGAAGTTGCGCTGCCGCTGTTGGGGTTGGTCTTCCGCCCCCTCCTCGAACTCGTCGCCCACGGCAGATTCGCCGTTGCGGCGCGGCGGACGGCGAGGGCCGTTCGGTCCGAGGGTCTGGTTCGGATCGAAGCCGCCCTGGCGGAAATACTCCGGCTCGATGTCGCTGACGTGCAGGAATCCGTTCCGGCCGACGCCGAAATCGACGAACGCCGCCTGGATGCTCGGCTCCAGGTTGACCACGACGCCTTTGTAAATGTTTCCTACATAATTGTCTTGTCCTGCCCGTTCAACGTAAAGCTCTTCCAGGACTCCATCCTCAACGATCGCAATGCGGCATTCTTCCGGCTGCGCGACGTTGATCAACATTTCCTGTTTCATGTTCTCGCTTTCTAGTTCGGCAATACCGACCAGCAAGCATTCGTGAAGTGCAAGGCGAGCGTCGAGCGGAAAGGCTCATTGGCGGACCTCCACCGCGGTGCGGCGCAGTCGGGCGCCTTGCCGTTCGAGATCGTCCAGTCCCAAGGCCGCCAGCACGTCGCGCGGTCCGGCGCTTCCGCCGCGCTGGGCGACGTCCAGCCGCATGGTCAGCCCGTCGCCGGCCAATGCCAGTTCCAAGACCAGCGGTCGCAGGTCGATCGACGTGCGCCGATTGGGGCGGGTGATCGGCCAGGACGAAGCGGACAGCAACCGCTCGATGCGCTCGGGGATTCCGGCCGGCGAGGGCGAGGGAAGCGAGGCTTCGTAGCGGAGGCTCTGGACGCGGGCCTTCGGGCTGCCTTCGGGCAGAACTTCCGCTGCGAGGAACTTCAACCCCGACGGGGCGTGCGGCGCCAAACGCTGCAATAGCTCCTCGGCGACGGTCGATTCGGCCAGTTCCACTTCCATCACTTCGTCTAGTCCCTCGATTCCAACCGCCAAGGCCGCGGGGAACATCATCCGAGGCTTCGGATGGAACCCCTGACTGAAACTCATCGCCAGCCCGGCGCGGCGGAATACCCGCTCGAAACACCGCATCAGGTCGCGGTGTCCGATCAGCCGCAGGTCTCCCTGCTTTGCAAAACGAATGCGTACTCGTAATCGAACCATTAGTTCGAATTTCCCCGTCACTGCCGTTGCCGGCGGGGAACCAAAAATAAACCGGTTGTATTCTTTCCCTAATCAATGTTCGCAGTGCCGACACGTTATTTTCCTGGTTCCCACGCTCTGCGTGGGAACTCACATTTTCCGACGCTTCCCGTCGCCACCCGCCGTTCCCGCGCGGAGCATGGGAACGAGAGGATGGACTGTTATTCGGCAACCTCCTCAACGTATTTTTTTACTTCTTCCTTCAGGTAGTTTTTCACGTCGCGGGCGTTTTCCATGGTCATCACCCGTTCGGCCACGATCTGGCACTCGGGAATGGTCACGCGGCGGCAAAGATTTTTCACCTCGGGAATGGCACTGGGCGTGACGCTGAACCGCCGCAAACCCATCCCCAGCAGGAGTATTGTGTACAAGGGGCTGCCGCTCATTTGCCCGCACATGCTGATCGGCACCTGTTTTCGGTCGGCGGCCTCGATCGCCATGGCGATCAGTCTGAGCACCGCCGGGTCGACGGGGTTGTACAGCCCGCCCACGTCCTTGTTGGCGCGGTCGACGGCCAGCGTGTATTGGATCAGGTCGTTGGTGCCGATGCTGAGGAAATCGACCTCCTCGACGAAGCGGTCGGCCATCATCGCGGCGGCGGGCGTCTCGACCATCATCCCCACCGGCAAGTCGCGGTTGAACGGGAGGTTATGTTCCTGGAGGTCTTCCATCACGTCGGCCAGCACCATTTTCGCCTGGCGCAGCTCCAGCAGTGTGGAGACCAGCGGGAACATGATATGCACGTTGCCCAAGACGGATGCCCGCAAAACGGCCCTCAACTGCGTACGGAACACCGGCAGGTTGCGTAGCGCCAGTCGGATGCTGCGCAGCCCGAGGCATGGGTTGCGGTTGTCTTCCGGGTGAGGCATGTTGGGCATCTTGTCGGCGCCCAGGTCGAAGGTGCGGATCACCACCGGCCGTTTGCCCATCGCCTGAACCACGCGGGAATACGCCTGGTAATGAATCTCCTCGGTCGGTTCCGTCTCGGCGCCGAGATAGAGGAACTCGGTGCGGTAAAGTCCCACGCCGTCGGCGCCGCGATCGACGCAATGATCGACCTCGTAGGGGAACTCGATGTTGCCCAGCAATTCGATGCGGACGTTGTCGCGGGTTTCGGCGGGCAGATCGCGGAGCGGCTCGAGCCTGGTTGCCTGGATGCGTTTCTCTTCGGCCTCGCGGCGGTATTGGGCCAGCGTCTCCTCGTCGGGCGACAGGATCACCAGCCCCTGGTCGCCGTCGATGATCACCGTCTCGCCGCCGGAAACATCGGTCAGGAACGGGCCGGTGCCCACCACGGCGGGTATTTCCAGGGCCTCGGCGACGATCGCCGTATGGCTGCCGGGTCCGCCGATCTCGGTGACGAAGCCGCGAACGAAACGCCGGTCGAGGTTGGATGTCTCGCTGGGCGTAAGGTTGTGGGCCAAAACCAGCACGGGCGAGGTGAGGCGCGATATCCCTTCGCGGCGCCGACCGAGCAGGTGCCGGAGCAGGCGTTTTTCGATGTCGAAGATGTCGTTGGCCCGCTCCGCGAGGTGGGAGCTTTCCAGGCGTTGAAAGACCTGGGCGTAGCGCCGCAGGACGTGGCTGACGGCGTACTCGGGCGAGTAGTGCCGCTGGCGGATCAGCTCCTCGACTTCGCCGCGGAGGCGGGAGTCTTGGAGCATTTGCAGGTGGGCCTCGAAGATCGCGCCGTACTTCTCACCCAACTCGGCGGAGACGGTCTCTCGATGGTGGGCGATTTCGACCGCCGCCGCGGTCACCGCCTTGTTGAACCGTTCGAGTTCATCGACCACCGCGTCGCGCGCAACGAAGCGGCGCGGGATGCGGAATCCCTCGGTGTCCATCACCAGCGCCTCGCCGATGACCGCGCCCGGCGAGACGGCAATTCCTTGAAGTTTCTGCATCGGCGATTACGCGGATTCCTGTGTTTCGTCGTTGAACATGCCGGCGAACAAGGGTTCGAGCGCGTCGGCGACGGCGGCGGCGTCCGGCCCGATGGCCTCGATCTCCACCCGTTCGCCCAACTCGGCCACCATGGTCATGATTTGCAACACCTCGGTTGCCTTTGCTTGCCGGTCTTTCTTGATCAACGTAACTTGCGATTTACCTTGTCCAACTATCTTTGAAATGGCCAAAGCGGTCCGTGCATGCACGCCCATCGGATCGGTGACCACCACGGTTCGCCTGACAACGGTTTCCGACATGGCTGGTTCACGATACGAACTGGTTGTTGTCGGCTTCGTTCAACAGGGTCTGGATGTCCTCCGTGCTCTTGGCCTGTTTGAGGAATCGACAGAAGGTGTCGTTGCGAAGCTGACGGGAGATGTTTTCCAGCGCCCTCAGGTGGTCGCCGGGTCGGTCGGGAGGGGAAATCAGCAGGAAAAACACGTATACGGCTTCCCCGTCCAGGCTGGCGAAATCGACCCCCTGGGGGTTGACCGCCACCGAGCCGATCAAATGATCGACGCTGGGGTGTTTGGTGTGTGGCACGGCCACTCCGCGGCCGATTCCGGTGCTACCCAATTCCTCGCGTTTGAGGATTGCCTCGACAATGCTATCAAGCTCATCCGCCTGGATTTTTCCCGCCTCGCACAACGCCTGGACCATTTCCCGGATCGCTCCTTCTTTGTCCTGGGCTTTAAGTTGCGAGAGGATTGCCTCGCGGCAGATAAAATCAACGAATTTCATGCGTGTGTTCTTCCTTTCTGTCCCGGTGTCCAGCGCCGCGATGGCGGTCTTGAACCTTCTCTTTGTGTTTTCGCAATTGTTGTTCCATTCGGTCGATCGCCACGTCGACTGCGACCAGCAAGTTCTCCGCCTCTCCGACCGCGACGAATTCATGCTTCTTGGCTGAAGCTTTGAGATCGACCACGGGCTGGTTCCGATGTTCCAGGTCGATGATGGCGCCTATCGCGCTGAGACGATCGTAGAGCCGGTCCAATTTTCCCAACTTCTCCCGAATCGTGGCCTGAGTTGGTTCACTGACGTGCCCGTGCCGGACCGAAATGCTTATTTGCACCAAATCGACTCCTTATGAATGCAGTGAATATCTCATTCTAGCGACCGGCCACCGAAGAGACAAACGCAAACTCGCTCCGTTTTCTTGCGGTGTGGGTGGCTAGGCCGGGGTGGCAGTACAACCGCCGACCCAACGAAGTAGAAATAGTCGCTTTCTAAACCCTGTTTTTGACATGCATATAGCCCGCCCTCTTCAGTCTAGCTTTTTCGTGGTTTTTCGTAAGGGGGGCGTTTCCCGCGGCTGGATAGTGGTTGCATGCCATGGCGATCCACCCATGCGAGGGGCATCGCTTTGTTTTTCGAGTTGACCGTGTAGCGGGGCCGCTTGCGGCCCGTTGCCGCCGATCGCACAATAGCACAAAAACACGGGCCGCAAGCGACCCCGCTACACCAGACATTTTAAGTTTGACAAAGCACTAGAGAATAATTGAACGTATATCGCCACCCACAAATCTAACGCTCACGCGGTGAGCAACCATGAATAATCCGGCTTAAACACCGCCGGCACTTGTAGTTGCCCCGCCTTGCCCTTAGCATGATGAAAACTTGCGCCGTCTACCGGCCTTGGAATAACGATGCCCTAACGGCGAGGTGCTGCTTTGCCGTTAAGACCACTCTCAAGGGGGGGGGGCGAGGTGCTGTTCATGCGTTTTTTGCAAACCGCCGTGGTCTTGTGCGGTTCCCTGTTGGCCGTGGTTGCCGTCGGCATGACGGCGGCCTCGGAATCCGATAAGCCGAACGACGCCAGGGCGATGCAGTTCATCCGGCAATACGAGGCCACGGTCAGACCGCTGAAGATCGAGACCAATCTGCTCTGGTGGACCGCCAGCATCAGCGGCAAGGAAGATGATTTTCGCAAAAAGCAAGCGGCCGAGGAGAAATTGGACCTCTGTCTGGCCGACCCGCAAAGATTCGCCGAACTGAAGGCGATCCGCCAGTCCGGGGTCTCCGATCCGCTGTTGGCCCGGCAGATCGACGTCCTCTATCGCCAATACCTTTCGCGGCAGATCCCCCCCGAGTTGCTCAAGAAGATTTTGGCCAAAGAGAACGCGGCCCAGCGGGCGTTCAACGTCTTCCGCCCAACGCTCGACGGCAAGGAAGTCACCAACAACGACCTGCGACGGATATTGATCGAGTCGCGCGACTCAGACGAATTGCGGGCAGCCTGGGAGGCCGGCAAGAAGGTCGGACCGGTCGTGCTGGCCGATCTGAAGGAATTGGTCGCCCTGCGCAACCAAGCCGCCCGACAACTGGGGTTCTCCGACTATTACGCCTTGCGGCTGTTCCTCGGCGAGCAGGACCGGAAACAACTCGTCAAGCTGTTCGACGAGTTGGACGAGTTGACCCGCGGGCCGTTCCACGAGGCGAAGCTGGAGATGGACGCCGCGTTGGCCGAGCGTTACGGGATCGCGGTCGATGAGCTTCGGCCGTGGCATTATCAAAACCCGTTTTTTCAAGACGCTCCGGCCACCTCCGGCGCAGTGCCCGAGTCGGTCTACAAGCCACTGGACACCATCGAGATATGCCGCAAGTTTTACGAGGGCATCGGACTGCCGGTAGACGACGTTCTCGCCCGCAGCGATCTGTACGAGAAGCCGGGCAAGAACCAGCACGCCTTTGCGACCGACATCGACCGGTCGGGCGACGTGCGGATATTCGAGAACGTAGTGCCCGGCCGGGAATGGCTGACCACCACGATGCACGAGTTGGGGCACGCCGCTTACTCGAAGGGAATTTCCCGCGACCTACCCTACGTGTTGCGCGGCGACGCCCATCCGCTCACCACCGAGGGTGTGGCGATGATGTTCGATCGTTTTCCGCTGAACGTCGATTGGCTTTGCGCGATGGGCGCGGACGTTCCGAACTCCGAGCGATACCGCGCCGCGGCGGCCAATCTGCAACGGAACCGGCTGCTGGTCTTCGCCCGTTGGGCGCAGGTGATGTTCCGCTTCGAGACGGCCCTTTACGCCGACCCCGATCAAGACCTCAGCCGGCTGTGGTGGGATCTGGTCGAGAAATATCAGGAGATCAAGCGGCCTGAGGGGCGCGACGAGCCGGACTTCGCCGCCAAGTATCACATCGTCGGCGCGCCGGCCTATTACCACAACTACATGCTGGGCGAGATGTTCGCCTCGCAGGTCCATCATGCCCTGATCCAATCATTGCAGCCGGGAACCAATCCGGCCGGTGCGATTTACGTGGGCAACAAGTCGGCCGGAGAGTTTCTGAAACGGCGGGTATTCGCCCCCGGTTTGACGTTGAACTGGAACGAGTTGACCCGCCACGCCACCGGCGCGGAGCTTAGCCCGAAGGCGTTCGCCGAGGATATAAAAACACAAAACGTAAATTGACTCCTGGTTCCCACGGTCCTCCGTGGGAACGCACTGTCCGCGACGCTCTGCGTCGCCGCCATCGACGCAGAGCGTCGGGGAACGTGGGTTCCCACGCAGAGCGTGGGAACCAGGAAAACGCAAATTGAGGATTTGTACTTCACATCCAGCGAGATCCCATGAGCCAATCCAAACCCGATGCTGCCGCGGCCGAATCCGCCAAACGTTCTTCAGTCTTCGATCACCCGCTTGGATTCTGGTTTTTCTTCTGGGGAGAGCTTGCCGAGCGATGCTGCTATTACGGCATGAGGGCGATTCTCTTGCTGTACATGATCCAAATTCTCAAGTTCGAGGACAGCAGCGCCAATCGAATGATGTCTTATTTTATCGCGGCCTGTTACCTGCTGCCCCTGGTGGGCGGCTACGTGGCAGACAACTACCTGGGAAAATATCGCACCATCATATATTTTTCCATTCCTTATATTTTTGGCCAAGTGCTGCTCGGCATAGCCAGCCTGCACAACGAGACCTGTTTGTTTCTCTCACTGGGTCTGCTGGCCATGGGCAGCGGTGTGATCAAGCCGAACATTTCCACTCTGATGGGCCTTACTTACGATCAGCGCCGGCCCGGCAAGACCAAGCTTCGCAGCGACGCCTTCGCCATGTTCTACGGGGCGATCAATATCGGCTCGGCGTTGTCCTCATTCTGCGTGCCGGCCATCCGCAACTACTACGGCGGCGACAGTCGGGCATACGCCATTGCGTTCCTCTTTCCCGCGGTGTTGATGATTGTGGCGTTCATCGTGTTCGCGCTCGGCAAGCCTTTCTACGCCAAAGATAAAATCGCCCGGCGCGGGCAACTCACGCCCGAGGAACGCCACGAACGGATGGGCGTACTCAAGCGATTGTTCGGTCTGTTTCTTGTGGTCACGGTTTTTTGGAGCGTCTTCGATCAGGCGGCTTCCACCTGGACGCTTTTCGCCCGCGATTATTTGCACCTGCAACTGTGGGGGTATAAGTTGTCGGCGGATCAAATCCAAGCGATCAATCCCGTGCTGATCGTGTTGCTGTTGCCGCCGATAACGATGTTGTGGCATCTGCTTTCCCGTTACGGCATAGACCTGAAACCGACCAGCAAAATGCTTATCGGTTTCGTTTTGACGACGATCACCATGGGGATTGTCGCCTGGGCCGCTTTCCGCGGGGCCGATGCGATAGTTGCCGGCGCGCCCGCGGCGCTCAGCGGCGCCGAGAAAACAATAGCCGCCACGACCGATCTCACCGAGAGTCACCAAGCCGCCGAAGAAGCCGCCGAGGGATTGCTCGCCGCCGTTGTCAATCTAAAGGCGGTCGAATCCGAGGTCCATAAAATCGAGTCCGACGAGGCCAAGGAGAAGATGCTCGATGACGCGAAAATGGCGTTGGAAGCCGCTCGCGGCACCGCACAAAAATCAGGCCTGAAAACCGTGGCGGTCATTTCCGCGCGAAACGCGGCGGCGGCGGCCACTCGCGCGGCACGGATGGCTTCCGATGCCGCCAAGGCAACGGACGACAAATCGCTGGAAATCGCCGCGGAGGAAGTCTTTGCCTTGGCAAAGAAAGCCAAAGCGGCGGCGGAGGCTACCACCGAAGCGGTTAACTTGTCCATAGCGACCGATCGGAATGACAAGTCTGGAAACGAGAAAAAGGACATAACCCTGTGCTCCGTCGCGGCAAACCGCACGACGGCCACGGCCGCCGCGGCCGTCAAAGCCGTCAAAGCCGCGTTGGCCGGGAACCAAAAAGCCGCGATTATCAACGCCTCGGTGGCTGGAGTCGACGCGGCCGACGCCGCTGTGGCAGCCGCACGAGTTACAGCGGATATAACGGGCAATGACGTTCCCGAAGTCGCCGCTGAAACCGAAGCGGCGGCCGCCAACGGACGCATTTCGCTCCTCTGGCAGTTTGTCCCCTATCTGTTGATTACCATAGCGGAAATCTGTATTTCCGTGGTGGGTTTGGAACTGGCCTTCTCCGCGGCGCCGGCCACGATGAAAAGTTTCGTGACCGCCTGTTGGTTGCTGACCGTTTTCTTTGCCAACATTCTTAATGCCCAAGTTACCCCCTTGTATAACGAGACGTTTCTAGGCATTAGTCTGACTCCGAATTGGTATTTCCTCATCTTTGCCGTTTTCATGGTCCCGGTGACATTGACCTTCATAGGGGTGTCTCGACGATTCAATCGGCCGGTTAAGTCCACGAAATAATCGCCGTTTCCGCCGGGGTGCGTGTGGGACAGGTTGGCAACCTGTCCTACTATTGGCCCCACACTCCGGGGGCTGTTGGCTCCCAGCTATTCCGGCAATCTCCCCACCGATCCAATTACAATGGAATATGGGGTCGAGGGGGGCACGCCAGCGGATTTCTTGTCAGCTTTTCTCGGATTCCTCTATAGCTTAAGTAGCGACGAAAAGTTGTTCGCGCTGGGGCGGCGTTGCGCGAGGTCGAATCATGTCGAAATCGGACAATCACGGCGAACCGTTTCTGGTGCTGGTTACCGGTGCCCAGCGGGTGCTGCATGCCTTCATCCTCCGGCTGGTGCCCAGTCTGTCCGACGCCGACGACATCCTCCAGGAAACGAATCTGGTCCTATGGAGTAAGCAGTCGGAGTACACCCTCGGCAGCGACTTCCGCGCCTGGGCGTTCCGCATCGCTCGATTCCAGATAATGGCTTTCCGCAAGCGGCAATCGAACGATCGGCTGGTGTTCGGCGACGAATTGGTCGATCGGCTGGCCCGGCTGGGCGAGAGCCGCGGCGAATCGTTGGACGAGAAGCGCGAGTTGCTGATCGAGTGCCTCCAGGAGCTAAAGGACTCGCAGCGGCAATTGTTGGACGACCACTACGGCGACCGGCTCTCCGGCCGCGAGATCGCCGAGAAGACCGGACGGAACGTCGATGCCGTGTTCCAGGCGATGCACCGCGCCCGCGCGGCGTTGTTGCGCTGCATCGAGCAGGGGCTGGCGGAACGAGGGAAGAAGTAATGGCCGAGCAGCAACTCCAACTCGAAGAGGTCGGCCGCCTGACCGGCTTGCTGTTGGAAGGCGCGCTTGGGTCGGAGGACCGCCGCCGGTTGGAGGAGACGCTGTTGGCCGACCACGCCGCGTTGGAATACTACCAAGACTACGTCGACGTGCATTGCCTGCTCCACTGGCAACACGGTCTGCCGGAGGAGCGAGGGGTGAGGGACCAGCGGCAAGGGCTGGCCGGTTCACCGGCCAGTGATCTTCCCGTTGGTGCGGCAGTTGAACATCCCGTTGGTGCGGCAGTTGAACTGCCGCACCAGCTCGATCCCGATCCCCGAACCCCGAACCCCGAACCCCCATTCCCCACACTATCCACTACCCACTATCCACTACCCACTCCTTTCGTCGGCAGTTGGGCGTTCTCCTGCATGGTCTCCGCGGTGATCGTATGCGTGATGTTGCTGGTGTTCTGGGCGATAAAAGTCACCCCCCACCAACCACAGGTCGCCGAAACGCCGTCGCGGTCGGCCCCGTCGGAAGCCATGCAGGAGATGGTGTTCGTCGGCCGGATCACCGGCATGGTCAATGTGAAATGGTCCGACGATCCCCGCTATCTGCCGCCGCTGAGTTCACGGGCTTACGTCCCGCTGGGCCGCAAATACATCCTCGACTCTGGCCTGATGGAAATCACCTATGACTCCGGGGCGAAGGTCATCCTTCAAGGCCCTTGCACCTACGAAGTGGAATCGACCGCCGGCGGCTACCTCGCGCTGGGCAAGCTGACGGCAAGAGTGGGGGCGGGGGGCGGGGGACGGGGGACGGGGAAAAGCGGAAGCAATCAGCAATCAGAAGTCAGAAATCAGAAATCTCCTTCATCCTTCATCCTTCATCCTTCATCCTTATTCTCCGTCCGCACTCCCACCGCCATCGTCACCGACCTGGGCACCGAGTTCGGCGTCGAGGTCGGTGATGAGGGGAACACCACGTCGCGCGTCTTCCGTGGTTCGGTGAAGGTGCAAGTAGTCGGCGACGGTCTCCCCTCTCCTTCCGGGAGAGGGGCCGGGGGTGAGGGCAGTGGGCAGGTGGTGATTTTGCGGGCAAACGAATCGGCGCGGGTCGAAGGTCGCGGCAAGCCTCGCATCACGATGCTTGGCGCGTCGGCCAAGACGGCCAATTTCACACGCAGGATTCCAAAGGTGACATACAAAACATTGGATCTGGTCGACGTGGTGGCCGGCGGCGATGGTTTTTCCGGCCGCCGCAACCGCGGCATCAATCCGACCAGCGGGCAAGCAGACGCGATGGCGCCAAAGGATGCGGACGTATGGTTTTTCGGCGACGAAAAGTATCATCGTGTCGAGGCACTGCCGCTGGTGGATGGCGTTTTCATTCCCGACGGCGGCAAGGACGCGGTGCAAGTCGATTCCGCCGGCAATATGTTCGCCGGCTTTCCCGATACCGCCAATGCCACGTGGAAGCATATCTGGGCAGGCGGCAAGATTCCCACCGACCTGCCGTCCACGGCGTTCTTGGGGGGTATCGACTATACTTCGCCTCCTCATTGCCTGTTGTTCATGCACGCCAACAAAGGAATCACCTTCGACTTGGAGGCGATCCGGCGGGCGAACCCCAGTTGCAAGCTGCTTCGGTTCCGCGCCGTGGCGGGCACCAGCAGCGAGGTAATGTACTCCCCGGACGGCACGAGGGTGGCCGCCGACCTTTGGGTGCTGGTCGACGGTCAAGTGCGTTTCGAGCGACGCGAGATCAATGGCTACAGCGGCGCGTTTTCGGTCTTGATTTCAATTGGCGATAACGACCGTTTTCTGACGTTGGCAACCACCGACGGCGGGAACAACGGAATGCATGGTGATTGGACCATGTTCGGCGATCCACGGCTGGATCTGATGCAGGTCGATGCGAACGAACCAAAGGACAAAAGAGGCGGCGATTAATATTGAAGTTAGGTCTTGCGGCCGTAACAACAACTAAGAAAGGAGGTGGCATTTTCCCCAAGTAGGGCAGACATTCCTGTCTGCCGAAGGTTGGGGTGGTGTGGAGTTGGGTAGGGTGGGACAAGCGCAGCGCAGTCCCACCATTTTAGGCCCTTTGATACGATTGGTGGG
>JAUWPQ010000171.1 GCA_030611515.1 Planctomycetota bacterium
GACCTCGTAGGTGCAGGGGCCTTCGAGGATGACTTTCGCGCCGGAGTCGTAGGTGATTTCCAACAGCCCGGAGTCGAGGATGTATTTGCGGTCCAAGGGAACATGGGCGAAGTCCGGCGGCGGCAAATAGCGGGGATCGTCCGACCATTTCACATCGACCATGCCGGTAATCCGGCCGACAAACTCCATCGTGGGCATCTCGGGCGTTTCCTCGGCCAGTTGCTGAGAACGATCCACCGACACGCTGTCGGAGACGTAAATGAACGAAGCGGCCAGCAGAAACAGGCCTAGAATCACCGCCGCCGACAAATACGCGCGGGTCCACTCCCACGACAGACCGTTCGCCATGCCCTGGAATATCCCGACGGGAAACGGAACACCGGGCGACGTTTCCTGGGACGGTATGCGCGGCTGATCGGCAAGGTGGTCTTCGGCGGCGTACTCCATGCCCGTCTGTTCGCGCGCCGCTTCGTCGGCGTGAGCCATGCTGAGCAGATAACGCAATTCGCCGGTCAGCGTGAAATAGCGCAAATACTCCCGCCGGGCATTCTCGCTGGCCGACAGCGCGGCCTCGAGATGCTCGAATTGCTCGTCGGTCAGCACGTCGCTGCACGCGGCGTCCAACAACGTGCGAAGCGTTTCGTCGGTTGGTCGTTCCGGAGTCATCGGCGTCCCTCCGTGTTCCGCAACCGCTCTTCGCGCGCAACGGCGCGATCAATACACTCGAACAGCACGCGGCGGATGCGGCTCAGCGCGTCGTAGACCGACTGGGGCGAACGCCCCAACCGCTCGGCCACCTGGCGGAAGCTCTCGTGGCTGCCGTAGCAGAGTTCCACCAGTTGGCGGTCCGACTCGGGCAACCGCTCCATGCAATCGATCAGCGCCTCTTGCTGAAGGCCGGCGTCGCTGGGATGGACGGACGCTTGCAGCGCGGCAAGCTCCTCTTGCAGCGCCTGGCTGAAATGCTTCCGTCTGCGTCGCTCGCTTTTGAGGAAATTAGCCGCTCGGAACCGGGCGATCGCGCAGGCCCAGCCAAGAAAGTTCGTCCCGGACTCGTACTCCCGGAACTTGCTCCACATCACCAGGGCGGTGTCCTGGTAAATGTCTTCCGCGTCGTCCAGTCTGCGCACCAAGGCATGGATGTAGCCGAACAACTGTCCGCGGTGGCGCGACAGGATTTCCACGAAGGCATCATGGCTATGAAAGTCGGACACAGCACCCCTCCACTAGACGAGGCCGGTCGCCCACCGGCAGTTTCCCGCTACTACTATTATTTCCAGAATGGCGGGAACTTAGAGAAGAAAATTCGCGTCGGAGGAGGGTTTCGCCGTAAACCTTTATTCAGCAGGAGTTTACGGCTGCCGTGCGAGATTCCGCGGGGGCTGATGGCGAGTGATCCTCAGAGTGATTCTCAGGAAACTCGCGTCATGAGAGAATAGCCGGGGGCTAGGCTTTGTCGGAAAAGGCCTGACGCGGCCTACTGTCATTCTGAGCGTAGCGAAGAATCTCTGGAATTGGGCGAGATCCTTCGCTACGCTCAGGATGACAAGTGGCCTTTTCCGACAAAGCCTAATGCTACAACGCTAGGTAGCGCGGTGTTCGTCGAAATGCCATAAGTCGCTGTTATACAATCGGTTGCCGCGCGTTCGCAGAAACGACCCAGCGTTGTAGTGCTAAGGGCAGCCCAAATTAATCGAGATCGCGGGACCACTCGGCCTCGAACGGGACGGCGGAGGCGTCGGAGGGAGCGATCTGCTCGATGATCCAACGATCGACGTCGGTGAGCATCTGCGGCGTCAACTCGTGGCCGCATGGATATTGCCGCAACGTGACCGACAGGCCCGCCGCGTGAATCAGCCGCAGATCGGCGCAGACCTGAGCGGCGGTGTATTTTTTGCTGACGCGGCCGGCGGCGAGAAATATCCCCAATTGACGCGACGCGACCAGATTGCCAAACGGCGTGCGGCCGGTGGGAAACGCGCCGCAGAGCGAGATCACACCGGCGAAGCGGCTCGGATGGCCCAGGGCGATCCGCATCGCCATCGTGCCGCCGCGATCGAAGCCGGCCAGAAAGACCCGATCCGGGGCGACGTGGAACTTGCGGGTGGCCAGTTCCACGCACTCAAACACACGCTGCTCGGCGTGTTGGACGTGGTCTTCGGTCTGCAACCATCCGAAACATTCATGCCGGCCGGAGTTTTCGTCTGGCAAAGCGATCCCGCGCGGCGCCACGGATACGTAATTCCTCATGCTCACCAGCGGCATGACCCGCTGCAACTGCCGCTCGTCGCAGCCGCAACCGTGCAGCCACACGATCAGCGGGTACGCGTACCCAGACTCATAGTGCAGAGGCCCGAAAAAAGCATGGGGGAAATCGAGCACACGGGCGGAAAACGACGCCGCTTCTACCGTCAGCGCGTCGTCATAGTTGGCCGGAGAAAACGAATACGGCTCGGCGGAACGACGTGTCCGGGGCATGTCGGATGGGCCTTCCCGTGTTTGGATGATTATTAGATGAGGGATAATGATGCTGCGCCGGGAGTTTCTGGATAACGGAACTCTAACGCATCGGGCCAACCCCTGTCAATCGCAGACGGCGCATTGCATAGGAGAAACTTTCGCGTGTCGCCGCCGGCAGGCCCTAATTATTATTGGCGGCGTTGACAAAAAACCCCCGGCCCCCATCCAGTAGGGTTGCGGAAGGGGCGGGTGCCATGGGTAAGCGGAGCTTACCCGTGTAGGGTTTCCGCGTTTTTCGGCCCACGGGTAAGCTCCGCTTACCCATGACACCCGGTCCAATAGCTTTCCGCAACACGAACTACATATTCGTCGCGTCGTCCGCGCCGCCGGCGCCGGTCAGTCGATCGAGCGCGGCGGCCAACTCGATATTATGTCGATCGTCCAGGGCGTAAATGCGGCAGATACGGAAGCTGATGGCAATGCGACGAAACAACATGCGTTGATCGAGGTCGTGGATTGAACCCGTGGCGGGATCGAGGAGGAAGTTTTGGCCCGACGCCGGGGTATGGGCGCCGGGGCGGTGAACGTGCCGGGCGGTGTCCACCCGCAATGGCAAGTCCTTCAACTCGGGCGGCAGTTCCACACGGACCGCCGCCTCGAACGCGGCGACGTTGCTCAGTACGCTCCCTTGCTCCGCTTCGCCCGGGGCGAAAAACACCGTCCGCTCGCAGACCATTTTCCATCGCAGCCGCCGGGCAAGGAATTCCCGCCAGCGGCCGCCCAGCTCGCGCAACTCCGTGTCGGAACTCTCCGGCCAGCGGGCGACCTCCATCAACAGCGACCACTCGGTCAGACGTTGGTACCGGTCGAGGTGCTGCCGCGGATCGCCGGGAAACAGCCGCTGCTTGCTGTCGAGGAACAACTCTTGCAGTTCGAGGTCGATCGCCCGCACCGTGCGATGAAAATATATCGCCCGAAAAAGCTCCGCGCGGACCGAGATGAAACGGACCAGCGCCGAGAGGCCCCGCTCGTGGATGGTCAATCCTCTTTCGGTGAACGCGCTGTAGTGCAGCAGCCGGTCGAGGTCGAATGCCCGAGCGCTGTAGCCCGACATGTAGGCGTCGCGGAGGACGAAATCCATGTTGTCGACGGTGTACAGCCCGCTGAACAGGGCGCGTAGAAACCGCAGCCATCGCGGCCCGTCGTCGGAGGCGCCGGGGACTGTCCCAATTTTCGCGGCGTCGGCAGCACCGCCGTGCGAATCTTTTCTCTCGCTGCGAAAATGGGACTGTCCCCTTTGACTGGGCCGCGTAATCAGGAAAACAATCTGTTCTGGGTCGAGCGTTTCGCCGTCTTCCAGCCGCGAGTTCGGATTGCGGCGCACTCGGCGGATCAGTTCGGCAAACTCGCGGCGGATGATCTCGCCGCCAAGCAGTTCGTGATTCAAGCCATAGTCGGCCAGGAAATGCTGGTCGAAAAAGTGGCCGAACGGTCCGTGTCCCACGTCGTGCAACAGCGCGGCCATTCGCATCAAGGACTCGACGTATCCGCGGCCGGGCGCTTCGGGGCAGACCTCGCGCAGACTGTCGTAGAGTTCGGCCACGGCCCGGCTTGCCAGGTGCATGGCCCCGAGTGCGTGTTGGAAACGAGTATGCTCGGCCGTGGGGAAGACCCACCAGGCGGTCTGCAATTGGTGTATCTGCCGCAACCGTTGGAGCCAGGGATGGTCGATGATCTCTCGTTCGGAGACTTCTCCGTCCGGTAGTCCCGACTGTGAGGTGAAGGGGATATAGCCGTGGATCGGATCGTGGCTGAGGCTTTCGTTTTGGAAGTCGCGCATGTGGCCCTCGGGGAATATGCCGCCGATGTCTTTATGGAGGGCATCCTACCGTCAGTCGGCGGATGGTTTCAAGCCCCAGAGCGTGGGCCGGTTCGATTGATTTGATGCGAACGTTTCAATCGCTTGGCCTGCTCGCTTTATTCACCCAGATGAGAAAGTCGCTTTTCCAAGTCTCCCGCCGGAGAGAAAAGCCACTTATTGTCAGTCTTTTTGGCGGCCAGTAGGCCGCGATCGGCCAGATCGGTCAAGTCCCTCCGGGCAGTTTCATAAACGATTTTGTGGCTCAGCCGATGCGAGTGGATCGTATAGATTTGCGTCGGATGCCGCAGGGCATGGCCGACCAGCGCGCGCTGTCGATGATTGAGCGCCACAATTCCACGCAGTTCATTCTCAAGCCTACGTAGCTGCTCTGACTTGCGCTTGATGTAATCGTGCAGCCTGCGCATCGCCTTCTTGATCAGGTCCAAATGAAAGAGAAAGAAGTAGGTCAAATCGTTTCCGTCGGTTTCCGCGTACAAAAAAGCACGTTGGTATTGACTCGGTGCTTTGAGAATGATCGGTGAAATGGAGATGTACTCGAAGAGCCAGTATCCGTGACGGAGCATGGACCAATAGAACAGCGCCCGCGCGGTTCGGCCGTTGCCGTCAACAAACGGGTGGTCGTAGGCCAGCCAAAAATGCAGCGCGATCGAGCGCAGAACGGGATGCATGAAATTGCTCGGCGTCTTCCCGTTGGCAAAGTCGCACATAACCTTCATTCTGGCGGCGAGTTGCTCGGCCGGTGGCGGTTGGTGGTACACCTCGCCGTACATGTCCCCGACGACCACCTTTTCTTCTTTCCGTCGGAACCGTCCCACGGCGGAAGGATCGTCCAAGGCGTCCTCGGTAATCATGCGGTGAATCTCGAAAACCAACTCCGGCGTCAGCGATTCGTGTTTCAATTCCGCAATCCTTTGCATCGTCACGAAGTTGTTGACGATCATTCTTTCGCTACGGTCGCTCGGTTTCCGGCCGGAGCGGATCAACTCTTTGGCGACCATTCGAGTGGTCGCGGCGCCTTCGAGCTGACTGGAGGTGATGGCCTCTTCAATCAATGATGCGACGTAGTAGCGGTCCTTCGTTTCCGGATTTGTGATTTGCTCGGGCATTTGGACCGTGCCGCCGGCGCCAAGGTCGATTTCGTGCAAACGCTTCGGGATGGGCGGCACCAACATATAACCAAACTGTTGAACGTTTGTTCCCTTTAGTGGGATTACACCCTCGGAAGATCGCTGAAGTTTCAGCCCCAACCACCATTCCTCGAGCGATAATCCATCCGGTGGAGTATGGTTCCGCAGATTGTCCCAATGCAGGTATTTCCCGCCAACGAGTGGGTCAGCAATGCACCGGTAAATCGCAAGTAAACGATCACCATCAATTGCCGCATCTATGAGAGAGGCTCGGTTTGGAGGCGTCTGCGGCTTGCGCATTGCTGCAACCTATGTGCAGGTAAGAGCTTAAGTTATACTACATCCCTACCATTTTTCACAGAAATAGTATATCTTGAGCCGCTACGTGCGTCAACATGACACCTCTAGGGGGGTTCATGTAATACGTTCTGGTGGAAAACATCACTACAGCGTTGCCGCCACGGCTTCGGCGTTGTTGTGGCTGTGGTGGTTATCGGCGTGGGGAGTGTCGAGCGAGAGTTGCATGGTCACGCTCCAGCGGCCGTCGCGGTCGGCCTCGACCAGCCAGTGAGGCAAAACGGCCACCGATTGATGGACCAACTCGAATCCGCCCTCCGATTGGCTGACGGTCTCGACCGGATACGTCCAGAAATTGGTCGGCCGGGACATTTTCAGCCCTACGTCCAGCCCGAGCCACTCGTCGCTAAGCCCCAGGCCGAACACTTCGTGCAGGTCCAACTTCGTGCCGAGTTGGCCGAGCAGGTTGCCTTCGATGTCGTGGAAGTTTCGTCCTTCGGCCTCGGGTGGCATGCCGGAAAAGTTCATCTCGACGGCGAAATGCAACTGCCGGTCGGTCGGCAGGTTCTCCAGCAGATAGGCCGCTTGCAGCGTGTTGCTGCCGGCGTCCAGCGTAAGCCCCTTGGTGATCCGCACCGGCACGCCGCAGGCGTGGCCGTCGCGCATCAGTTGCACCTGGATGCGGTCGGGGTTGCGGCGGATGCGGGCCTCGTAGACGCCGTGGACGAAATCGCCCCGCTGCGGCGCCGTACACGCGGCAATCGACTCCAACGTCGCGTCGTTGTCGTAGAACAGGTCCACCAGGCTCTTGCGCGGGTGGTCGTCGTATTGCAACCGGCGATCGAGGTCGGGCTGCTTGAACACTACCCGCTCGTGGATGCTGGCCACCTGATCGCCGTTATGATGCTCTCCGGCTTGCACTTTCTTATGATAAGCCTCGGGGCGGCGGGCCAGCGTGGCCAACAGGTTGTGTTCGGCGCCGCGGACGTCTAGTTCGAGCAATTGTCCGCCGCGACTGGGCGACAGCAGGGCAATCAGTTTGTCGTTGTTCAGGCGTACTTCCTGATGGGCGTCGAAATTGAAGTCCTCGGCGACCGCCTCGACCCACGTTTCCGGTTTGCCCGTTGCACGATCCAACAGGTTGTCGGCGGCGATGAGGTGTTTGTAGACGGCGTTGCGCAGATGGGGCAGGTAAATGCCGCCAAATGCGCCGTGCCAGTAGGCGCAGTTGCACTGGCCGCGATACAGCTCGGCCCTGGCCCGTTCGACCAATTCGCCGTCGACCGGATCTCCGGCGACGGCCGCCTCGAGCGTTTCCTGCAAGCGCCGGCTGACGGCCATCATGCGGGAGTACATTTCGTCGGCTTCCGGGTATTTCACCTTGAAGTTCCGCCAGAAACCGCCCCGGATCCGCGGCCGCAGAGACTCCCATCGCGGATCGTCTTTCATCTCGGCGGAAATTCGCTCATATTCCACCAAACTTTTGGTCGGCAGCGCCCATTCGGTCATCTCGCGGTAGCTGCAATCGGGCAGATAGACCTTGCCGGCCGGCGGCACATTGTCGAAGGCCTCGGCCAGCGTGGTCACATTGATCCAATCTTGATTCTCGGCCAAGGCGTTGAAGAACCGTTCGAGCCAACCGTCTCCGTAGACGTGTTTGTTGGTCTCCGGCCAAACGCCGAACTTTTCGCCGTCGTCGCCAAAGACAACCACCGCGTTCGGATGCTCGTCGGCCATCTGGGCCAAGTAGTCGATCGTTTGTTGCGGATCGCCGAACGGAATCAGGTAGCGGAGCCGCTCGCTGCCGGGGAACACCGAGAGCAGACGGCCTTCGTCCTCGGTCAGGAAGTGGCCGGTCAGTTGCGACTGCTCCACGCCGGCGCAACGGAAATGGAAATCGTCCAGCACGGTGTACTCGATCCCCGCGTCGGCCAGATCGCGGACGAAGGATTGCTCCCAGACTCGTTCCGGCGTCCAGAGTCCGCGGACGGTGGCCCCCAAGCGGTTTTGCAGCCACCGGGTGTAACTGCGTATCTGTCCCACCCGGTCCCGAGAGGGGACCATCGCCAGGATCGGCTCGTAATAGGCGCCGCCGAGTATCTCGATCCGCCGGCCGTCGACCAACTCCGCCAGCCGGTCGATGTACTTGGGGTGATGCGTCTCCAGCCATTCCATCAGCGAGCCGCTTACGTGCAGCGAGAGCTTCAGCGACGGGAAGCGGCCGAAGACCTCCAGAAACGGGCAATAGCTCTCGTCCAACGCCCGTTGGAATACATCGTCGAAATTGCCGACCGGTTGGTGGTTGTGCAGGGCCAGGATAAAGCGGATTGGATTTGGCATGATTGATCGACTTGTGCGGGGGTGTTTTGGCATTCTCTCGTCACGACGCTCCGCGTCGTAACGCACTGTCCGGACGCTCTGCGTCCGTTTGCGGTGGCTCCATCCCTCGTCGCCCCGCGGACGCGGAGCGTCCGGGCGGTGCGTTCCCATGCAGAGCATGGGAACGAGTGGCAATAGACTCCTAATCGGCAGCCACGCCCCAGTTTGTCCAGTCTGCCTGGCCGGAATATTTTATGTCGGCGCGGATTCGACCTCGACCTCGCGCAGAAACGCGGCGGCCTGCTCCGGCGGAACCGGATTGATGTAAAAACCGGTCCCCCACTCAAAACCAGCCGTCCTCGTCAAACTCGGCATAATCTCTATATGCCAGTGGTAATGTCCCAACTCCTGGGTGTCAAAGGGGGCCGTGTGGATGATGTAATTGTAAGCTGGCTGGTCAAGCGCCGCCTCGACCTTGACGATCACCTGTCGCATAACCCCCGACAGCTCCTCGACCTCGTTCTTCTGGATGTTCTCGAAGTGGCTGGAGTGTCTCTTCGGCAAAATCCACGTCTCGAAGGGGAACCGGCTGGCGAAGGGGCAGAACGCGATGAAGCCCGGCGTGTCCAATACAATCCGTTTCTCGGTGGCCAACTCCTGCTGGATCATGTCGCAGTAGACGCAACGGCCGCGGTAGTTGTAAAACTCCAGCGAGCCGGTCATTTCCTCCCAAACGTTGATCGGCACGACCGGCGTGACGATCAGTTGGCTGTGGGTATGCTCGAGCGAGGCGCCGGCCGCCGCGCCGACGTTTTTGAAGATCATGCCGTAGACCAGCCGGGGGTCTTTTTTAAGGTCCACCAGACGGTCGCGGTAGACCCAAAACACCTCGCGCAGCTCTTCCTCCGAGAGTTCGGAGGTGCTGACGATATGGCGGGGCGATTCGATAATCACCTCGTGCGCGCCGACGCCGCGCATCATGTCGTAGATCCCCTCGCCGCGCTTGTTCAATTGGCCTTCGATTTCCAGCGCGGGGAACTTGTTCGGCACCACCCGGACCCGCCAACCCTCGCGGTTCCGGTGCGTGCCGGGCTTGCGGTAGGCGATGATCTCGTCTGGTGTCTTGTCTTCGTTGCCCTCGCAGAAAGGACAGAAACGGCCCTTCTGACGCTGCGGGGTCGAATCGAAGTCGTGCGGCCGTTTTGCTCGCGCCTCGGCGATTATCACCCAGCGGCCTACGATCGGGTCTTTGCGAAGGTCGGGCATAAGAAGTAAATCGGGGTTCGGGGTTCGGG
>JAUWPQ010000188.1 GCA_030611515.1 Planctomycetota bacterium
GATGGTCTACTCCTTCCCGACCAACGAAGCGCTATGGGCCAAATATATCGAGATTCGTGCCGAGAGCTTGCGGGCCGAACGCGGACTGGCCGACGCCACTGAGTTCTACCGCCAGAATCGTGAGGAGATGGATGTCGGGGCAGTGGTTGCCTGGCGCGAGCGCTACAATCACGATGAGCTGTCGGCCATTCAGCACGCCATGAACCTGCGGCTTCAAGATGAGCGGGCGTTCTGGGCCGAGTATCAGAATGAGCCGCTCCCAGAAAAGACGCTACCGGACGACGAGTTGATGGCCGACCAAGTGACGGCCAAGACGAATCGCCTAAAGCGAGGGGACGTGCCGGTCGGCTGCAATCATCTGACGATGTTCGTGGACGTGCAGGCCGCGCTGCTGTACTACGTCGTGACCGCCTGGGAGGACGATTTCACCGGCTATGTGATCGACTACGGGGCCTATCCCGACCAGCGGCGCCCCTACTTTTCACTCCGCGATGCCCAACCAACTCTATCCCAGGTTGCCAAGGGCACTGGCCTGGAGGGTTCGATCTATGCCGGGCTGGAGGAGCTTACCAACCGCTGCCTCGGCCGCGAATGGCATCGGGACGACGGGGCCAATATGCGGATCGAGCGTTGTCTGATCGACGCCAATTGGGGTTCCTCGACGGATGTGGTCTACCAGTTCTGCCGCCAAAGCGCCCATTCGGCCTTACTCCTTCCCAGTCACGGCCGGTTCGTCGGCGCGTCCAGCGTTCCGTTCTCCGAATATAAGCGAAAGCTGGGCGACCGCGTGGGCCTCAACTGGCGGATTCCTAACGTCCAAGGCAAGCGTGCCGTCCGCCACGTGGTCTTCGACACCAACTACTGGAAGTCGTTCACCCACGCTCGTCTGTCAGTTTCGATGGGCGATCGCGGCTGCCTCTCCCTCTTCGGCGACAATCCAACTCTCCACCACCTTTTAGCCGAGCACATCACGGCCGAGTACCGCGTGAAGACCGAGGGCCGCGGCCGCACGGTGGACGAGTGGAAAATGCGCCCAGCCGCCGTAGACAACCACTGGCTGGACTGCCTAGTCGGCTGTGCTGTGGGCGCTTCGATTATGGGAGCCATCTTGCCCGGTACCGACCAACGATCCGCGCGGACACGACCGAGACTCAGACTTTCTGACCTGCAACGGAGTAGGGGATGAATCTGGTGAACAATCATCTACGGCAGCCCGACGACAATCACCGCGGTCTGGAGTGCCGCACCTGCGGCTGCAAACATTTCCGGGTCGTCTACACAAGACCCTGCAGAGGGGGCCAAGTATCGCGCCGCCGGGAGTGCCGGCATTGTGGCCGACGGATGACGACGCGGGAACGGGTTATTGGCTAACCTGCAAATCCGCTCGCGGCACGGCTTCTCGGCGTCTTGATTTCCAAGATGGCAATATCAGACTCTTATGGCCGGAAAGTCAGCCGCAGCGTGGAGTGATCGGCCAAGGGCCGAAAAAGGAAGGATTTCTGATGGTCGAACCGACGATACCGAAAAACCAAATTTGTTTCTGCGGAGGGGTTCCTGGATAGCACTTTGGTAAATCGGGGGACTATGATTGCTTGTTTGACCACAATATCATGTGTGTTCTTGGATATGGTTGGGAGGATATTTGTGCTCATGCCGTTCAACGTGCCCCAGCAACTGACCTCCGACACGAGGTTCACCGACACCTTTGTGGGTGTTTATTAACAACGAGTAGTGAGTAGAACCTCATGGACCACGAGACTTTGCGAATTCTCGGACAAACTACAGGCGTCGCGGGTGTCGCGCTCGGGGTGTTTCTGCTCCTTTATCGCGATCTGCTCCGCGCGAAAATATTCCCAAATCTTACGAAACGGCAAGGTTTCCTTGCGATTCTCCTGTTCCTCGTTCTGGTCTGGTCTGTTGCAATCGCTGGAATTGTCGCATGGTTTTGGGTGACTACACACCCGCAATCTGCACACCATGGTGTAGAACCACAACCGAATGATCCTCGTTTCGTGAAGCATTGGCCATTCGACGTACAAGAGGCCAAGACGCGACAGCATAACGCTGCACGGCGGTTGGGTGTGCCAGTTTCTCGGGATTTAACGCTCGACAACAATGTCCGAATGGCATTTATGCTTATTCCAGCTGGCCAATTCGTGATGGGCTCTGATCTTGACGCTATGGAACTCGAACGGCGATTTGGCGGGGTGGGCGAGGACTTCGAATCCGAGCGTCCTAGACACCGGGTGTTTATCTCCAGAACCTTCTACATCGGCGCCACCGAGGTCACACGCGAGCAGTTCGCGGTTTTTGTTCGGGCAACTGGCTATAAAACGGACGCCGAGAAGGATGGCTTTGCCATTATCTGGGACGGGAAATGGTCGAAGCGGCAAGGTGCTTCGTGGAAAGCTTCCGGCTTTGAACAGACCGATGCGCATCCGGTCGTCAATGTAAGTTGGAACGATGCAACCGCATTCTGTGAATGGCTCAGTATTCGGGTGGGCGTGTATTGTCGTCTGCCATCAGAAGCGGAATGGGAGTATGCGTGTCGGGCAGGTCAAGACGCGAGTTTTGTGTGGGGCAACTCGCCTGATGACGGAGCGGGTTGGTGCAATGCTTCGGATGCAACCGCCAGCAGAGCGAACCCGACGTGGAAATCGTTCTCTTGGGATGATGGATATCTTTACACCGCACCCGCTGGAAGCTTCCTTCCGAACGGCTGGGGGCTGTATGACATGCTTGGCAACGTTGGGGAGTGGTGTTGCGATATTTACAGCTTGAACTACTATGCCAACGCGAATGTTACAGACCCACATGGGCCTGTCAACGGATATCGCCGCGTGATACGTGGTGGCAACTGGTACCGGGGGCCAAGTTTGTGCCGATCGTCGGCCCGAAATTCACGGGCCCCAGCAGGCAGGAGCTACATGACTGGATTCCGCGTTGCCTTCAATGGCCGATACGAAGCTCAATCACCGCCTGGTCCGCACGGCGAAGAGGACAATCTGCTGAATCCAACTAAGAAGCCCCAGCCGTCGGCATCAAACAATGACCTCTATCGGGATGGGGAGCCTAACCAGGGCATGCACCCGGGCCACCGATCTCGCATGTCGGCAATGGCGAGTCACTTTGCTGCATCCGGATGACGTCTGTTGTTGCCGTTGCGGTTGTTCCGTAGTTTCAACCGTTTGTTCGGACGTCTCATCTTACCACCGTTTCTTGATTTCTGAATCTGCCCTGGCCCAGAACCTGCACGGATCTTTGCAGGGAGGCACCAGATATCTGATGCAAAGCAGTTTGCGATGCTCCACATGAATCTTCACCAGTAACCTCACCTGGATAAGGACACCAGTATTGGCGTGCGGGCGGTGGATTTGTCCATGATCGACCGATCGCATGATGCAGATTGGTGCAAGTTGATGAAGCCGTGTCTATATGTGTAACGATTTCTTTGCGATGGGCGAATCTCTCTTTACCCAAGGGTTTCTTCGGGTATAAATGAAGGTAGAAAACCAGACACGGCGACGCCGACGGCTGATCCCTGCCGGCGATGCCAATACACAAGGCCATGCGGGGCCGCATCCTCGCGTGGCCTTTTTTGTTTGGCTCGCCTGTCTGGTTTGTTGCGGGTGGACCAGTGTCCGACGAGGCCTCATACGCCTTGCTCGCTTGGTGCAACACCAAAACCCGACACTCCGGAAGGATGAAGGCGGAAGGATGAAGGATGAGTGAAGACTTGGAGACTACGATCCGCGACAACGCCCAAGGCCCAGCAAAGGCGTCGGGGGATTCGGGCAGTATGGAACAACACAGTCTGCCCGACCAGATCGCGACCGATCGGTATCTGGAAAGCAAGAAGGCGGCTCGCAGCAAGGGGCTGGGAATCGGGCTGAAAAAGTTGGTGCCTCCGGGAGCGGATTGATGTTGGGTTTGATGAAGAACATTTTCGGTCGCCAGAAGCAGCGGCGTAATCTTCGCGCTGTCCATGTGCCGATGCGGGTCCGTGGGCGCTATGATGCTGCCGCCACTACGGACGAAAACCGCCGGCACTGGGCCAACGCCGATCTGCTCTCGGTCAACGCCGCCAACAACCCGAAGGTTCGGCAGACGCTCCGCAGCCGGGCACGGTACGAAGTGGCCAACAACAGCTACGCCCGGGGGATCGTTTCGACACTGGCAAACGACAGCATCGGCACCGGACCCAGGCTCCAGATGCTTACCGACGACGCCGAGGCCAACCGGGAGGTCGAACGGGAGTTTTCGATATGGGCCAACACAGTTGGACTACCGGAAAAGCTTCGCACCATGCGGATGGGTCGGGCCGAATCGGGCGAGGCATTTGCCATGCTGGTGGCCAATCCACGGCTGGATTCGCCGGTGAAATTGGACCTGCGGCTGATCGAGGCCGATCAGGTGGCCACGCCGTATATGAACCAATTCTTCTTCAAGGCCAACGTCGTCGATGGCATCGTCTTCGATGCATACGGCAATCCGGTCGAGTACCACGTGCTGAAAAACCATCCGGGCGACACGATCGCCGGGTTCTCGTTGGATTACGATCGCGTGCCTGCGGCCTCGGTGATCCACTACTTCCGCGCCGACCGGCCGGGTCAGAGCCGGGGCATTCCCGAGATTACTCCCGCGTTGCCACTGTTTGCACAGCTGCGTCGCTACACGTTGGCCGTGTTGGCGGCGGCTGAAACGGCGGCCGATTTCGCGGCGGTACTGTATACCGACGCCCCGGCCAACGGCGAGGCCGACCCGGTCGAACCGATGGACCTGGTGGAACTCGAACGTCGCATGGCCACGGTGCTGCCGGGCGGATGGCGCCTTGGACAAGTCCAAGCCGAACAGCCGGCGACAACCTACGGGGAGTTCAAGAAAGAAATCCTCAACGAGATCGCACGGTGTCTGTCGGTTCCTTACAACGTCGCCGCTTGCAATTCGTCTGGCTATAACTACGCCTCCGGCCGTTTGGACCACCAGACCTACTACAAGTCGATCCGCGTCGACCAGTCCCAACTGGGGCTCAGCGTTCTCGACCGCGTGCTGCGGGCGTGGCTTGATGAGGCGATCCTCATCAGCGAACTCTTGCCGTTGTGGATGCGGACTGCCGCGTTCCGCGACCTGCCTCACCAGTGGTTTTGGGATGGCCAGGAGCACGTCGATCCCGCGAAAGAGGCCAACGCCCAGGCGACGCGACTGCAGAATCACACGACCACACTGGCTTACGAGTTTGCCCGACAGGGGCGCGACTGGGAAAGCGAACTGAAGCAGCGGGCCAAGGAGGTCGCTTTGATGGGAGATCTCGGACTGATGCCGCCGTCGCAGGGCGAACCTGCCGACGACGACGAAACAACGAAAGACGAGGAGACCAAAGATGCCGCTGCCAAAGCGTAAAAAGGGCGAGACCCACCAGCAGTTCATCGAGCGGTGCATGTCAAACCGCACGATGGTCAAGGAGTTTCCCGACGCCGCCCCAGCGGATCGTACCACGTGGCCGCGCAAGAGACCCGCGCCCGACGGTCCACGTCGGATTTCCCCGGGGATTGCAAAGAGTTTCGGTCTGCTCGAAGAGTGGTCAAAAAGAGCTGCGTCCTCGTTATTCCTGTTCCTCGAATACCCCGCTTGACAAGCTTAGTGACTAAGTGCGCTCTGACCTCAAAACTCCCTGACCTCAAAACTCCCCTCAAAACTCCCCTCTGACCCCAAAACTCCCAGCATCCGGCGCTGATCCGGCGCGACGCTTACCCGCTTTCTGTCCACCGACCTCGCCCCGATGCCTTGCCGCCGATCACGTGAGAGCCGGGAGGACTTCAACCGAGAGATTGCTAATTTGTCAGTTATCGAGTTGGCCACAGCCAGTGATGCGTCCTTTTCAATTCTCACATATCCCACACAAATAACCATGCAGAATTTGTTGTTGTTTCAATTATCAACAAGTTGCCGTTGTGCCAGGGAAGACTGGAAGGCCCCCTATTCTTGGCCACATAGCGCACATCCTTCGATCCCAACAACTCCTGTAATTGCTGGTCGCCGCCATATCTTGGTCCAGTGGCGTCCGACACTGCCCATAGTGGCCGCGTTTCCAGACTACAATTGACGCCTATGTTAGTGGGCACTGGGCCACGTTTCCATTCTTTGAGATTCCAAGGAGGGGGATCGGCTAACCATCGGCTGATGATCTCTCGTTTCATCGTCCACGCAATACACAAAGTCCCATCCCCTTGCATCCCCCCATGCGTATCTTTCGACAGGATGAGTTGGCTTGACAACGGGCACAGTATCCCAGTTGCCTTTTCAAATTCTTCGCGTGGATTCATCACATGGGATGCGAACCTTTTAGGGGCATTCGTCCGCAAGAAATAATCGAACGCGAGTCGGATGCCCCCGACAATAATAACAATTCCTAGGAAGCCAACTGCAAGCAGTACAATGCTCGCGCGCAGCTTCCGCCAGACTGAGGTACGCATCTCTCTATCGACGCCGTTCACTTGCAATCCTTCCCTGTGCTTCGTTTACGTATGCCTCTTGCTCTCCTATTCACAATGAGTGAATGTCACCGTACTCTCGTGCGCCCACTCGCACTTGATGTCAAAAGGTTGCCCAATAGTGTTGCCAGCCAGAGACAGGAGGTCCTTCGCAGTCTCAATCACGCATCCACACCACGCAAGACTATAGTCCGGTTCCTTGCCGGTCAAGCTGCTGCAAAAGTCATACCTGTCTGTGACCGTTGCATGAAAACACAGGTTTGCGGAACACTGGCAACAACAGGATTGCTTTCCGTTGACAGTGTAAGCCTGTGCCTTCCCACAGGAAGACGTACCGTGCGCAAATCCAGACCACAGTATCTGCTTGAGAGCGTACCCCAAATCCCCTTCCGTGAATTCATAGCTACCACTCAGCCCCTTAACCATCAGCGGGCTACTCTTTCCACAAGCACTCTGCTTGTTCGCTTCGTTAGCCAGCGGTGCATCGGCAAATCCGCTTCCCTTCAGTTTGTCAATACATGCTTGTGGGCACCCCGTTCCTTGACCTTTCCCACGATGGCCAAGGAATCTCCACAGCAACTCGGACGCACATGAGTATCCCAGTGCAGCACTGCCTACCGCAGCCCATTCCAGTTTCCACTGGCAGTAGGTGATGTCGAATAGTGATGGAGTCTTAGGGGATTTTAGCCCCAGCGGATCGGAGTGAGTAAGTGGCGAGTCAACGCAATACTGATAGAGATTGTTGCCACCAATGAATCCAATTGGATCTCTTCGGTTCCAGCGGCCGAGATGGGAGAGGAGGATGCGGTGGCCGGCGATGTGCCACTTGACGTCGGAATCGGTGTGGTAATCGTAGCGGTAGCCGCAGTAAAGCGTCTCCCAATCGTAGCCGGCGGTGGAATCGCTGAAGTCCGAGGTGAAATACTTCGGCGCGCCGTACGCACTGTAGCAGAATCGCTTCAATATCGTGCCGCTGGTGTTGGCTATCGCAACCACGTTCCAGTTCGGGTCTTGAAGAGCATAAAGCCGCTCGTCCAATGAACCGTTGGTGTCCGTGTCGCGGTCGCGGAGTATCAGATCGTTCACGTACCGCAAGCCCCACACGAATTGACGATTGAGACGGAAAGTGCCGGCGATGCCGGAACCGCTCTTTCAGAGATGGATCAGGACACCCCTTTTCCGTCCTCATCTGACTCCCTTTCCGTTGTTCGTTGCCTGAGTTCATAGAACGCTCGTCGCCTGAGTTCACGCAAAACCACTCGCATGATTCCTAGCGCAAATACGATCACGAAGACCCAGATTCCTAGAGCCAGCGTATTCGCACGCTCGCAAGCGACCGCAAGTGGAACGGGCCAGATTCGCGGAAGATGAGCGCCCAGGGTTAAGAGCAAGAACATACCGATCGAACTCAAGAGCGCGATTGCGCCGCAGACAGCAAAGCTACGAGCCAAGGATTTCATTGCACGTTCCCTTTCGCATCGTTCACGCAATAAGGTTCTCTCCTGGCGATCGCTCTGCATCACTTCGCATCCTTGCAGAGGACCTTAATGCGTGCTTTCAACATTCTCAAACGCCCCATCTCCATTCTTAGCCATACGTCCCCATTTCCAGTGTTCCACCCTCTATTATCAAACAAACAATTTGGAAGGCTCGAACCCAAATACTCCAAACCCCATGACATAATGGACGCGGTTGTCAAAATGGCACTGCCCTCCATGTCCTCAACTGCTTGCTGGTAGAAGCATGGCTTTTTCTTGAGGTCTTCACTTCTGTAGCCAGCCGCACTAGCTAGCACTTTGAAAGACGCCCTCGCCTCCGCAAAGGTATGATTGTGCCCATCCGAGGTGTAGCGAACTACTTGGGAGATAGTGTTGTCAATTTCCGCAATAGCAGCATCACACTCGGACTTTGTAGGTGGACAATCACATTCGATGAGACCCAAGGGGTCCGTAAGGTTCAATGGATTGTTGCCGCAGTAGCGGTAGAGGTCCATATCCTCAGCCTCATACCCGATTGGATCTCTTCGGTTCCATCTGCCGAGATGGGAGAGGAGGATGCGGTGGCCGGCAATGTGCCACTTCACGTCGGAATCGGTGTGGTAGTCGTAGCGGTAGCCGCAGTAAAGCGTCTCCCAGTCGTAGCCGGCGGTGGAATCGCTGAAGTTAGAGGTAAAATACTTCGGCGCGCCGTACGCACTGTAACAGAATCGCTTCAATATCGTGCCGCTGGTGTTGGCTATCGCAACTACGTTCCAGTTCGGGTCTTG
>JAUWPQ010000250.1 GCA_030611515.1 Planctomycetota bacterium
GCGGGATTGGTCGCCGGACCGCCGACCAGCAGCGTCACTTCCGCCGATTTCGCCGGCGCCGTCGTCGGCTGGACTTTCAGCCCGTACAAGCGATCCAAATAGCGGCATAGCTCCTCGGCGGCGAACCGTTCTAGTTGCGGCGCGTCCTCACCGACCACGACACAAACCGCCGGCTGATCGGCCTCGTCCGCTCTGACATTCCGCATGCCGATCACCGGGAACGAGAGCGCCAAGGTCAATAGGACCAGCAAACGTATCGAGGCCGATGGCCGGGGCAAAAAACTGTTCATGGTTGTTTCCTTATGCTGAATCGGCGGGAAAGGCTTGCATCCCGTTCGGGGATGCAAACCGCAGTGGTGGGACTCACTATGCTTATCTTACCCTACAACTTAGCTTCCGGCGGCATCGCCGTCAACGACCTGCAAGTTGCTTGGGGTCAGACCGTGATCGGGGATTAGGAACTATCAAAGTTGTGCAATTCTTGTAGGACGTACTTCTCTAGTCCTACCCATTACACCGCCGATACTCCGCCATCGCGGTTACCGACGGTCGAGCCGTATTTGGAAGCGGTTCTTCGAGGCGTCCCGCGTGACGGTAAACGTCAGCCCGGACGTATCGAAGCGACCGTAGCGGTGGTCGATCGCCACCGGCGGGGTATCGTTTGGCGTACCTTCTTGCCGAAGCATTGGCTCCGCTCCACGCTTGCGCGGTACGGATGGCGGCAGCACCAACACGCGGTGCTCGCCCTCCAACGCACCGTCGTCGTCCTTGTAGGTGCCCAACTGGAAGCTGCCGTCGGGCTGGACCCTTGCGCGGGCGGTGGGGACCGACTTGTCGCCGATCAACTCGAATTCAACCCAGCCGCCGGCAAGCGGCGTACCATCGGTCAACGCGACCGTCCCGCCGGCCGGGTACGACGGCCGTCGGCCGTCGCCACAGCCGCCCGCCAACAGCAGGCAGAACACGGTCAGCAACAAAACCGTATATCGTAGTGTCGATTTCGCCATCGTCGCGCGGCTCCAAATGTTGGGACTGTTCCAATCAATACGCGTTGCCCGGGATAGTTTCGCCGCCGGCCTTCGTGGCCAGATAGCCGAGCACCGTGGTGTTGATGCTCACGTTAAGCACGTCGACGCGACCGTC
Organism: Planctomycetota bacterium; assembly: GCA_030611515.1. Taxonomy (GTDB): domain Bacteria; phylum Planctomycetota; class Planctomycetia; order Pirellulales; family Thermoguttaceae; genus JAHIKV01. The sequence continues at coordinate 1,144 of JAUWPQ010000250.1, forward strand.
GCCAAAGACGAACTGACAAATGCCGGGATGGTAACTGCCGAAGTAGAGACTGTACCAGTCGGAAAAGTCGTTCCAGTCGGGATCGCGTACCAGCCCGAACCCTGGGCCGGCGAAGCGGGCGTTGACTTCCAAGCTGTCGGGGTTGTAGGCCGAGCTGTCGCCACGGCTCCCGTGCGTAAACCCATCGGGCGGAACGTGCTTCTCGCCCACGAACAGGGTGTTCGACAGGCCGTCGGTCACGTCCTTGAAAGAGAACGGCAACTCATTGCGGTCGAAGAGGGGGTTGAAGTTCGCGGGATCTCCGCGACACCCATAAAAGTCCGGCTCGGTGTAACCGGCGCGTTTGTAGTACGGCCCCGCGTGGGCGAACGACCCCGGAACGTAGTTTGGTGGATAGTCCCAGTGCGTGTCCTGCTGGTTGATGGCCTGACACCACGCACCACACCGTCCGTCGCCGACCACCACGGCGTAGTCGCACAGCGCGCCGTCGTGGTGAGGTGCCCCGCTGCCGAGCCACGGATCCTCATCGCCCGTCTTGCTCAACTGCGGCGGGCCGCGCCGCGAGGGGCAATAGTAGGCAGCCACCTGTACGGTCATATTGACTATAGGCTGAAAATGATAGGACAACTCCGGATCCCAGCGCATGGCGGCGTTGTCCTGCTCCAGGTAGGGCCACAGGATATTCGCCCAAGTGCCGTGGTGGCAGGCCTGCCGCGTTGGAGGCAGGGCCTGCTGCGCGTCGTGGAAATTGTGGATCGCCAAGCCGATTTGCTTCAAGTTGTTGCAGCACTGCAACCGTCGGGCCGCTTCGCGTGCCGCCTGCACCGCCGGCAACAACAGCGCGATCAGGATGCCGATGATCGTGATCACGACCAAAAGTTCCACGAGCGTGAACGCTCGGGGGGCGAGGGGCGAGGGACGAGGGGCGAGGAAAAACAAACGCCCCCGGACTGCGGTCCGGGGGGCGACGTTCAGGATGGTGGATGGTGGATTTGAGTTCATGATTTTTTCCTTTCTCTTTTAATCACCGGGCCGAAGGCCCCGCGTTCTCCTAGCCCAGGGCATCGCCCTGGGACTGCTTCCACCAAGCCGAATAGGCCCAGGCACAACGCCCCGACGCCCAGCAGCACGACGGTCGCCGGCTCGGGAACCGGCGGCAGCGACCAGCGGACCACTTCCGTACGCGGGTATTGGTATCCGGCGGCGTTGGTCGGGTAGGAATAAGCGGAGATAAAGGAACCGTCGGGCAACTGGATCGTGTTGCCGAAGCCGCCGCCCGAGGCCCAACCCGACGGCGTGTTTTCATCCAGGATGATCTGGTCCTTGTCGAAGTCCCACGTCTCGCCGTCGTCGTAACTCAATAGCGCCCGCAGCCCGAAAGGTTCGGTGATGGCCCGCTGGGTGAAGGTCATCAGCAACCGGCCGTCCGTCAGGCGGGTCACCCGCGTATAGTGCTTCCCGTAGTCGCCGCAATCCACAAAGTCGCCCCAGGTCATGCCGCCGTCGGTCGATTTGCTCACGAGCGTCCGGTCGATTTCGTCGTTCCCAGAGGGCGGATGGGCGTCCATGGGAAACAGCGGGCTGATATCATTCAATCGCACGTACGCAACAAGTTCGCCCGCGTTGTTCCGGTCCAAGTAGGTTTCCTCCATGAAGGATCCGTTACTGAATTCGCGTTTCACGCCTTGGTAGTCGGTATACGTGCCCAGTGACAACTGCGCGCTTTGCTCCCACGTCACGCCATGATCAATCGAGGTCCAGAGGTAGTTCTCGCGGCCGGGAAGCCCCGCCTGACCCACTCCGAACACCAATCGCCCATTGGGAAATTGCTCATCGGGCGGCAATTGGACGACATTGCGGTTGGTAACCGTGTAGGGCTGTGGCGAATTGAAGCCGTCGGGGCCGATCCTGGTCTGTGTCCAGGTCCGGCCGCCGTCGGTCGAGCGGTTGATGTAGCCAATCCCGACGCTCTGCGTCGGATTGGCAGTATCTCTCGGTAGGAGATGTACCGTGGAAAACAGTATCCCGTTGGGGGTTCCGTTGTCGATCGAGGTGAGCCAATGCTCGCGTCCGTTCAAGTCCTGCCCGCCGGGAGTTTGCTTCACCCGGACCCCGGCCGACCAGTTCTTTCCACTGTCGGTCGATCGCCAAAGCGTGGCCCATTCGTGGTAGTTCACCCCATATGTCCCCGACCACGAAAACGCCATCATTACCAGTTCGCCGCTGGGCAGCATCGCCATGGTCGGCTTGTAGCTGTAGTTCGAGTCCACCGGAGTCATCAACGTCCGGTCGGCGGGCAACGTGGCGGGCAAGTTGACCGGGTTGCGGACCTCGATGGGCCGGGACGTGTCGCCGGCCACGGCTGGCTTGACGCACAAAACGGCCAAGAAGCCAAGCGCCATCGCGCCCACGCCAAAAAACATTCCAGCTTTTTTCATGAGAGACTTTCTAATACCGATTTCGTTGTTTGCTTTTCTGGACAGCCATCGTAGGGTGCGTGACACCACCAGTCCGGCAACGTTATGGTGCGTTTCACGCACCCTACAAACTACGCGGACTTCCGGAAATAGCTGGCGCTCCGAGCGTCGTCACGAAAACCGTCCGTGACAACGCGCCGGAGTTTGCCAGTCAATTCAGAAATCATAAATCCTAAATCATAAATCTACCGCCGCTTCCTCCATGCGTAGCAGAGCAAACCGATCAGGCCGGACGCCAACAGCGCCAAGGAGGAGGGTTCGGGAACAACAACCAGATTGTCAATGACGACTGTGTTCCCGCCGTACACGGACACGCGCGTCAAAAGGCTGGAGGGGGCCCACCCAGTCAGGCTGTGGGTCCAGTTTTGCAGAACCGTACCCGCTGCATCTTTGATCGTGCCGATCACATCGCCATTCACCGTCCAGTCGATGGTAACGTGATACCACTCGCCGAACTGCACGTTGGTAGATTCATAGTCCTCAAATTGTAAAGAACCATTGTTCATAGCCACGAAGTTAGTGGTGGGCGTCGCACCCTGGACGTTTATGGCGAACAAGATGTAAGTTGAGCTATTGTTAGGATCCCAAAACTGGATTCGGGGGCCGTAGCTGTCGCCCGCCTTGACATCCACATCGAGCACGAGCCTGCTGCCGGCATCGAGACTCAAACCGTGGGCCCGGCTGCTGCCGCCAAGGTCCCACTGCCCGTCTCCAACGTTGTACGCCCCCCAACTGCCGTCCTTGCCACCCGTCTCGTCTGCATAAAGGCCGGTACCACATCGGTTTACCCATCCATTAATTCCACTGACGGGACTTCCATTGGTGTAGCCGGTCTCGAAATCGTCGATGATCTCGGCCTGGACGGATGAGACCATCAAGAACCCCAACATCGCCACGCCAACGATCGTCAACACTTTTTTCAACTGAATAGTGCGATACATGTCTTTTTCCCTTTCAAGAGAAGTCGAAAATCGAGAAACGTGAAACTCCCAAAAACACCGATCAAAACTTCGCGGGATGCGTGATAGACACCCTGCAACTTCTTGCCGACCCGCGCAACGGGCGCTGGCGGCTTAACATCGGGCGCGACCACCGGTCGCGGATTTTCAAGGATCATTCATGGTTTGTTCTCCTTTGGGCTTTTGTTCGTTCGCATCGACCACCAACAACTCCAGTCGAGGATCGCCGAAAATGATCCAATCCATGCTGATTCCGTCTCCGGCGTCGGTGGCGGCCAACGTCAGAAAACGGTCCCCGTCGTAAATCGGAACCAGGACCGAAGCTACGCCCTGGTCGTTGTTGATCAGCCGACGTTGAAACCGCCGCCGGCCGTCGACCATCACCCAGACATCGGCGAAGTATTGGAATCCGGCCTCGGCCCCGGTATTGGCGACCGTGGCGCGGAATCGCAGCAGCCTCGCGCCGGGGTTCGCCCGCCGAATCGCCTCCAGATCGAAGGTGATCGCGCTGTTGGCATGCAGCAGCACCAGCCCGTGGCCGGGCAAAGCATGGTCGACGTCGCCGACCTTCGACGAATACTTCTGATCGCGGCGGAACGCGCCGCCCGCCCATATATGTTGCCATGTTGTATTGGCGGTGTCTCGAAACCAGTCGAATACATGGCCGGCGGAATCGACTTGCACCGCGTCTCCGCCGCCGTCGGGAATGAACACGCCATCGATAAACGGCATTCCCGCGACGCGATGGTATTGTCCGTCGCCCGTCATCGGCGTCGAAGGACCACCCACGAGTGAACTGACCGACAACGCGTCAACTATCCGGCCGCTGGTCGGATCGATGCCGCGATCGCGCCGGCCGGAAAACCCGTCGCCGCCGGCCACCACGTCGACCAGATCCAGCGTCTTGATCGTTCGCTTGGGAATCCTGCGCGTGAAATCGGCCATCTTGGCCGACGCACCGAGCACCGTGATGCGAGGCTCGTCGCCACCTTCGACCCGTGCCGACTCGTTTTCGCGCAACACCACATCTTCTTTTCGACCGTCGCCGACAACTTGCACCTTCACCGAACCACGGAAAACGCGCGACTCAGTAACGCCCGCCTTGTCCACTTCGACGCCGAACTCGGTGCCCAGGTCGGTGATGACGGCGGTGGGAGTGCGGACGGCAAAGAGGGATGAAGGATGAGGGATGAGGGATGAAGGAGATTTCTGATTTCTGATTTCTGATTTCTGATTTGCCGCTTGCGGTTTCGCACTGGCCACTGGCCACTGACCACTGACCACTTTTGCAGTGAGTTTT
>JAUWPQ010000075.1 GCA_030611515.1 Planctomycetota bacterium
AGCCGTTTGCATTTGCCGCCGGGCCTCGGCCAATTTCTGGGAGAACTCGCCGGCCGCGCCGTGCGTCGCCCGCCACAACGCTTGAAATTCGGAATCAGTCTGCTTTAGGTAGGCGTCGATCTCCGTGCGATGCGCGAGATAGTAGGCTATCGCCCCGTAGACCTGCTCGAGAGTCAGTGTGGGAAAACACTCGCTAGCTATAGTTTCCGGCGAAAGTCCTTGCAGAAACGCCAGGACAACGGAATCCAACGAGACGCGGGTTCCGTCGATACAATAACCGCCTTCTCGATGTTGGACGTAAGTCTTTTCCATTGCCAAAATGTCCCGCTATTGCACTACCCCGATTACCACCACTCCTAATACATTATACCATAGTCAACATGCCTACCACTTCAATCCGAACCGGTTGCCGGTCTTGCGGCCGAGTCCGCCGAGCAACGGGCCGGTCGGTTTCGAGCTTTTTTTAGAGGGCTTGCCCGGTCCCGCTTCTTCCTCTGCTTTTTTGGCCGGTTCCGGCGGGGCCGACAGTTCCTTCATCGAGAGGCTCATCCGCTGCGCCTCCGGGTCGACCGAAAGGACCATCACCTCGATTTGCTGGCCCTCCTTCACCACGTCGGAACATCGCCAGACGCGCTTGTGCGAGAGTTCGGAGATGTGGACCAGTCCCTCGATGCCCGGCTCCAACTCGACGAACGCCCCGAAATCCATCAGCTTGGTGACGGTCCCGTCGGCGATGGCGTTGGTCGGGTATTTCTGCACGGCGGTCGTCCACGGGCTTTCCAGCAGGTCTCGATACGCCAGGCTGATCTTGCCGGTGTCCGGATCGATCTTATCGACCCGCACCTTGATCTTCTGCCCCTCCTTGAGCACGTCGCTGGGATGCTTTACCCGGCCCCAGGCCACCTGGCTGATGTGAACCAGCCCGTCGACGCCGCCGATATCGACGAACGCGCCGAAGTCCATGAGCTTTCGCACCACGCCCTCGCGGACGTGGCCCGGGCGGAGCGACTCGAGCAGTTGCTGCTTGACCTGTTCCCGCTCGCGTTCGAGCACGGCGCGGCGGCTGAGCACCAGGTTCCGCCGGTCGGGGTTCGCTTCGGTGATTAAGCAGGTCCACTTCTGATCGACGAATTGGGCAAGATCCTCGACCCGGTAGAGGTCGATCTGGCTGACGGGGATGAAGCCGCGGATATGGTTCACTTCGCACTCCAGCCCGCCGGTGTTGTGGCCGGTAACGCGGATCTCGATCAGCATCCCTTCGATCAGATCGGACCAATCGTCCACCTGCACCGCCTTGTTCGGCAGCGACAATTCGTACAATCCGTCCTCGGGGTTGAGCCGCTCGACGACCACCTGGACTTCCGTGCCGGGCCGGGGCGGGACGTCGAACTGGCGGAGCGATACGGCCCCCTGCTGGCGTCCGGCGAACTCGACGAACACGTCGTCGCGGCGGACGGCGACCACCCGGCCGCTCTGCAACTCGCCAGGCTCGAACGTCTGCTCGCCGGACGAACCGGCATCGAGCAACTCGTCCATCGAGACGTCGCCCATTGCGAGGTGAAGCTCGTCTTCCATCTCCGGCGTCATTCGGTCGCGGACGCTCGGCTTCGAGATGGGCGCCTGCGGACCGACCAGCGCGGCGGCCAACTCGGAGATCAAGTCGGGTGTGCTTGGCGGGGCCTGCGGGTGTTCGGCCGTAGCGGCGGGTTCCGCGGGTTGGTGCGGCAGTTCAACTGCCGCACCATCGGGTTTTGCCGCACCATCGGCAGCGCTTGGACCCTCCTCGCCCTTGCTTTCACTGGGCGGTGAACCGCCCAGCCCTTTTTCCTCCCCTCGCCCCTCGTCCCTCGCCCCTCGCCCCTCGTCGGGCACGTCCAACGGCTTGAAGTCGTGCCGCGGCTGCGGCCGATAGGCAGCCGGATCGCGCTGCGAGCCGATCAGGATGCGCCGACGTTGCGTCTCCTCGGCCGAGGCGGACTGCTGCGTCTCCTCGGCTGGCGAGGGCGAAGAAGGACTGGTTTCCGGTTGAGTCTCGATCGACTCCTCGGCGGAATCAATCGGATTGGTCTGGTCGTTCGGGTCGGTGAGCGTCAACGTTTGTCCCCTCGATACTCACGGAATCGGGATGTAGTGGGAATTCACGGTCCTATCATATTCTAGCAAAACTTTTGGCCCATTTCCAGCGGCGGCGGATTCAAGGCCCGATCGGCCAACTCCTGCCCAATTCGGCGACATTCGTCGAGCACTTCCGGCGTCGGCCTCCACTGGGCCCGCAGCGGCTCGCGAAGCACGTCCCATTGCATTCGCTGGAGTGCCTCGTGGACGTCCTCCGGCCCTCCTCGGCCCCAACCGTAGGAGCCGAAGGCTACCGCCGCCTTGCCCAGCGGCCGGAGTCCATCGAGGTAACAGAGCATGGCGGCGATCATGGGCATCATGCGGCGGTTGAGCGTCGGCGAGCCGACGGCCACGGCCGCCGCGTCGAGCACTTCGGTGGCGATTTTCGTCAGGTTCGAGCGGCGGACGTGGATCAGCGAGGCGTTTACGCCCGGCCGCGCGGCCCCCTCCAGAATCGCCTGGGCCATCATCTCCGTGCTCTGCCACATCGTGTCGTAGACGACCAGCACCTTCGGCTGGCAGCGGTGGTTGGCCCAATCGCGGTAGGCGGCGACGATCTCCGCCGCGTGCCGCCGCCAGATCAGGCCGTGGCTCGGTGCGATCGTGGCGATCTCGACGCCGGCCAGTTTGTCCAGGCATTGCAGCACGGGCTTGGCGTAGGGCATGCCGATGTTCGCATAGTAGGTTTTCGCCTCCTGCATCACCGCGGGCAAGTCGGCCTCGTCGTCGAACCGTACGCCGGAGGCGTAGTGCTGGCCGAAAGCGTCCATCGAAAACAGCAGCTTCTCTTCCGGCACGTAGGTAAACATCGACTCGGGCCAATGGACCATCGGCGTGGTGACGAACCGCAACGTCCGCCGGCCGAGCGAGAGCGAATCGCCGTCGGCTATCGTCTGAATCTTCCAGCCGGAGGTGTCGAAGTGATTGCCCAGCGCGGCGACGCATTTCTTGTCGCAGACGAGCGTGGCCTGGGGCATCGCCCGGAGAACCTTGGGCAACGCGCCGGCGTGGTCCAGTTCGGCGTGGTTGCAGACGACGTAATCGACTTGCGAGAGGTCGCAAAGCGCAGACACGTTCCGCAGAAGTTCGGCCGCGAAGGGGGCTTTGACCGTGTCGATCAGCGCCGTCTTTTCGTCGCGGATCAGATATGCGTTGTAGCTGGAGCCGCGCTCGGTGTCGTAGCCGTGGAAATCGCGGATGTTCCAGTCGATCGCGCCGACCCAATCGATGTTTTCGCGTAGCGTGGTGTTCATGGCAATGTGGGAGTTCTGGTTTTATTTGTTCGCATCAATTGTTTAACCCGGAGCCATCGGCGACGGCGGGGGCATTCCCGTCGCCGATGGCTCCGGGTTAAACTGTTCTATTCATCTCCCCACTCGTCATCGTGCGATTTTACGAGGTAGGAAAACGCCAGGATGGCCAACAGTATAACCGCCCAGGCCGACGAAAGCCAAACACCCATCGCGGTGTGCTGGCCGTGGTCGGTCGGCGTCGGAACGCCAACGTCCAGTGTGGCGAACAGCCAGTCGAGCGTCAATCCGCCCGCTACGGCACTGACGGCGATGGTCAACAGGTAGAGGAACATGGCCCTTCCGCCGAGAAACTTCCACATCGAGGCGATTGTGGCGGCATTAGTGGCCGGGCCGGCGATCAGGAACGCCAGCGCCGCCCCCGGCGACGCGCCCAGGTGGATCAGTCCCACGGCGATCGGCACCGAGGCGGTAGCGCACACGTAAACGGGCACACCGAGGGCCATCGCCAGCACTATCCCCATGACTCCGCTGCCTAGATATGCTTGCCACTCGTTGGCCGGGGCCAGCGCGGCGATTGCCCCGGCCACGGCCACGCCCGCCAGCAGCGGCAAACCGATGTCGCGCGGCAACGTGACCAGGCCATGCTTTAACGCCCGAACAAACATATTTTGCGATCCGTGGCCCGAACAGCAGCTTTCGGTACACTTGGGCCGATCCGCTTCGGGCTGGTCCGGGTCGTGGTTCCGCCGCGCGAACAGCATTACCAGCAATCCGCCGAGCAGCCCGGCGGCCAGCGCGGCCAGCGGCCGATAAACCGCGAACACCGACCCGAGCAGCGCGTAAGTGACGGCGATGCTGTCCACTCCGGTCTGCGGCGTGGAGATCAGGAAGGAGGTGGTAGCGGCCCGGCTGGCCCCGTGGCGGCGCAGCGAGGCCGAGACCGGAATCACTCCGCACGAACACAACGGCAGCGGGATACCCAACAGCGACGCCTTCAACACGGCCCCAAACCCCCGCCCGCCGAGATGCCGCTCGACGAATTGCGGCGAGATGCAGACCGACAACGCTCCGGCCACCAGAAACCCTAAGAGCAAGTACGGCGCCATCTGCCCCAACAGCGACCAGCTTTCCACCGCGATCTTGACGGCAATTTCAATCATGGCGCCGCAATGGACTCCTTGCAATTTTCCGTAGGACGGATTTCCTAATCCGTCCTACGACGAACAAAGCCGACAGCCGTTTCCTTACCTATGGAAATAATACGGCCGAAAGAGTGGATCGGCAAGTTATCGTAAAAAAGGCCAAAACGCTACAGAGTGATAAGGTACTTGATGCGTTTCATGTACACGGCATCATTCAGCCCCGCTTTCAGTCCGCAATTCATCACATACGACGCAATTTCCATTGTTGATTGCTCCCACCATGAATAGTCCACTGGTAGACATCGTTGCCATCTGTAATACCCCCATTAGCAACATCCAAACACTCAGAACGTGTTTTGAAATTGAAAATATCCGTATTTAGCCCCGGGTGAATACACCCGGGGCAAGCGGTTTTTTGCGGTCAACCCGCCCCGCCGTGTATTCACGGCGGGCTAAATGAATAACTTCAAAACACGTTCTAAGTCCCCTCTCACTTCGGGAGAGAGTTAGGGCGAGGGCGACTGTGCTTGTGGATTGGCATTCGACGCCTCTACGTCGTCGGCCATGCTACCCAGCAATGCGAAAATGCGGGGGTCTATCTCGTCGGTCAGGAACAGAACGGCGCCGTCGGCCAGGCCGAAATTGGCCCCGCCCGAGTGCGCGCTGCCGGGCGAGCCGAAAAATCGGTTGTTCAACAGCTTGCCCACCTCGGGCGAAGATACACATTCCAACTTGCCACCGTCGTAGCGGAACATCGCGCCGGTGGTGAACAGCGTGGCCGGGCCGCCGATCGCCCAGCCGTCCTTGCTGCCGGGCGTAATGTCCGTTATCCGCTGCAATTCGCCCGTCATTATGGTGTTCGACGCGCCGTCGATGATCTCTTTCCATTTGGTGCTGACGTTGACACGGCCGAACATGCCCCAGCGTTTTTCCTCGGTGTCGTCGGCAGAGTTCTTGAATGGGGCGGGGTAGTAGTTCGGCTCGTAGCGGGTCGTGGCGTCGCAGATATTGTAGCCGGTATTGAGCGTGAACGCCGCGTGTCTGCCCGCGCAGCCGCCGTAGTCTGTCCCCCCGCCCGTCCACATCGGCGAAAGCATCATTGTATGATCTTGCGGACGGAGGCCATTGCGTCTGGTTGGGCAATAACATGTTTGAGTATCCCAAGTTGCCGGCCCTGGCTTGTCCTTTGTGCCTGCGTTGGCTGCGGGACTCCAGCAACCAAGTGTGGTTCCAGAACCTGTTTTTCCCGATGCCCACTGCATTAAGTTGGATTCCATAAATGCCCGAATTCGCAACAGAAAACTGGTGCCATGAAATCCCGGTCCCGTTTGAGCGGCTTCGGCTAAAACGTCGTACTGGTTGCCCGGTTCAATGGGGTCAGAAGCGCAGATCGTACCGGGCGGAAACACCTTGTTCACCTGGGAGTAGTTGTGCAGGCCAAGGCCGATCTGTTTCATACTATTTGTGCATTGTACCCTACGAGCACTTTCGCGGACGATGAGGATTCCCTGCACAAGCAGCGCGAGCAAAACGCCGACAACGACCACCACCGCCAGCACTTCCTTCCAGGTGAATCCGCCGCGCGACATCGGGTTATCACGAATGACGTGCCGATCCATGATCTCGCTCCTTGTGGGACAGGTTGCCAACCTGTCCTACGAATACCCCCGCGACCGCAGTCGCGGGGCGTTGTTGCATCACGAATACCCACAAATAAATTGATAGCCTTCCAGTTTCACTCCGTAAAGCCCCCCCGGAAAGATTCTCGTATTCTCAATCCGCCGCTCTTGCCGAATGTCGGGCGGGCAACCATAATGCCTGCATGTATTGCCCAAGGTGTGAAGTTCGCCTGACTCGTGTGAAGACCGCGCATGGGATAATGTACCATTGTCCGGAGTGCGACGGCCGGGCGGCCGGTATGTCGGTGCTGCGACGGATGGGGTCGAAAAAATCCATCCAAGGGCTTTGGCTGCTCGCACGTAAAGGGAGCGGCACGCCGGGCGCGGACTGCCCCGCTTGTCGTCGGGCGATGGTCGAATTGGACCTGCCGCTGGCGAATTGCCCACAGCCACTGCGGCTGGACGTATGCGCGGATTGCCAGTTCGTCTGGTTCGATCCACGCGAGATCGACGAACTTCCGCCGCCGGTCGCCAAAGCGGAACAACCTTTGCCGCAAAAGGGGCGAGAGGTATTCGCCATGCAACAGTTGCGGCGAGTTGCCGAGAAGGCTGAGGCTGAGAAAACCAAGCACGCGGAGCATTATCCAGACAAGCCGTGGCAGTGGATACCCGCGATGTTGTGTATGCCGGCCGAGCAGAACGCCCCCGGACTGGCAAGTCGGCCCTGGCTGACGTACGGCTTGGCGGCGGTGCTGGCGGCGGTGTATGCACTAACGTTCGGGAACTTGGAAGCGGTAATCGCTGAATACGGGCTGGCGCCGGCTGAAATGTGGCGACTCGGCGGCGCGACGTTCATCACCAGCTTCTTTCTGCACGGCGGCCTGCTCTACCTGATCGCAAACGTCTACTTCCTGCTGGTCTTCGGCGACAACGTGGAGGACGATCTGGGTTGGTGGCGGTACGCGGCGTTGTTGGCCGTCGCCGCTCTGGTCGGCGACGCGGTGCGTATCTTCGGCGATCCGCAAAGCACGGTTCCATGCGTCGGCGCCAGCGTGGGGATTTCCGGCGTCATCACTTACTATGCCTTGCGATTCCCTCGCTCGCGAATGAGGCTTATGATTATTTTCCTGGTTTTTTTCCGCTATTCCGGCTGGTTTAGCGTGCCGGCCTGGGCGGCGCTGGTGATATGGTTTTTGGTGCAATTTGTTTTTTCATACGCTCAACAACTGGAGATCGACAACGTGGCGAATCTGGCGCATCTCGGCGGTGCGGCCGTGGGCCTGGCGGCGTGGCTCCTTTGGCAGGCCGGTGGAGCGAGGAGTGAAGAGTGAGGAGTGAAGAGTGAAGAGGGAAGAGCGAGGAGGGAAGAGCGAAGAGAGAAGAGGGAAGAGAGAGGAACAACTGCCGGCTTCTGTTGTCTCTCTTCTCTCCTCCCTCTTCTCCCTTCTCTCTTCCCCCCTCTCCCCTCACTGAATTGTCCGGCTTGAAATGACCTTTTCCCCCAACAGGTGAAAGAGAATGCGCCGACCCCGGCATGAGATTGTGCGTGTTGTCCTGCTGATTCTGCTGGCGGTTTCGACCGCGCGGGCGGAAGAGACACGGGTTTTCGTCGAGCGCCGATCCGGCGGCGGCGAGTTGAAGTACATCAACGACCTGCCCGTGCTGATCGTCTCCGGCGCCCCGGCGGAGATCGGCCGCCAGAAGGGCGTTCTCACCGCGGCGGCGGTCAAGAAGATATCCGACTATCCGCGACGGTTGTTGGAGCGGTCGGGGCGGAAAGACCGGCTGGAAATGTACCGCCGAATGTGCAACTCGCTGGCGGCGCAATTGCCCGACGATCATCGCGTAGAGTTGCTGGCAGCGTCCGAACAGATGGGCATCGACCGCGACCTCGGCCTGCTGGCCAACTTGCTGCCCGACATCTACCGCGGCGGATTCGCCTGCTCCTCCTTGATCGTCGATGCCAGGCACAGCAAAACCGATGGACCGTTGTTCGGCCGCAACCTCGATTTCTACACCCTGGGCATACTCGACAAATACAGCCTGGCGACGGTCCATCGCCCCAAGGGAAAACATGCCTTCGTCTCGATCGGCTTTCCGGGCCTGTTCGGCTGCATATCCGGCATGAACGACGCCGGCCTGGCGTTGGCCGTCCACGAGGTGGTTTTCTCGCGCGACGGCGCGACGATGTTCAATCCCAAAGGCGTTCCCTACACCTTCTCTTTCCGTCGCGTGCTCGAGGAGTGTGCGTCGGTCGAAGAGGCCGAAAAGATGCTCCGCGCCACCGAGCGGACGACGATCCTCAGCCTGGCGTTGTGCGATCCGGAGGGCGGGATAGTGTTGGAAATGACCCCCAAGACGGTTGTGACCCGCCGCGGGATCAACGGCATTTGCGCCTGCACCAACCACTTCCGCACCAACGAGCTGGCGGTTTTTGCCTGGTGTTCGCGCTATCGCAAGCTGATCCACAGCCGCACGTTCGACCAACTCGGCATACCCGAGGTGGCCGAAAAGCTGCATCAGGTGCGTCTCGGCCGGCTGACGGTGCAAACGATGATCTTCGAGCCGGCCGAGTTGAAGCTGCATTTGGCGATCGGCTCTTGTCCCTCCTCCGCGCTGCCGCTGAAGCTGCTGGAGTTGAAACCGCTTTTCGCTCCGTAATGCGTGCCACTGGCTTTGCCAGTGCCGGGATAAGTGTGCCACTCAGTGTCGGGGTGGGTGTGCCGGTTGCGTGTGCCACTGGCTTTGCCCGTGCCGAGGTGCGTGTGCCGGTTGAGTGTGCCGGTTGCGTGTGCCGGTTGCGTGTGCCACTGGCTCTGCCAGTGCCTTCTCGGATTCTTCTCAAACGACGGCTCCTTCCGGTAAACCGTGAATCATCGGCAAGCCGGGATGCTGCTGCCGTGAAGGCACATCAAGGTAGTATTTGGCCGATGACCATTTCCAGTCCACGGCACACCGACAAAGTCCTCGGCTGACGGGATTGTTGTGGATGTACTCCAGAGATGATGAGATGGCTTCGGGAGAAAACAGATTCCGGTCGAAACCGGGGCCTTCTTGCCAAAACCGAAAACACTCCTTCCCTGGCCGCTCTGACACATTTTGCCAAACTCTCCCGCCAAGTGTCATTGGTTAACAAAGGCATCCGCCGATAGCACGAGAAAGTCAATTCGTGCAGATGGCCGACTTCGTGAAAATGCCGCACCGTTTTTTCGATGTGCCATGCCTCTCTTCTACCCACGACATGATGGAACGTCAACCCATCCCCGGCACTGGCAGAGCCAGTGGCACACTGCATTTGCTTTACTTCCGCCCACGTCCGTGCTACACTAAGTAGTTTGATAATGGGAGATTCTACCCAGTCCCTTCGGACGTGAACTGGATGGCGTCGGAAAATCAAGCAGCCGCCGACGAGTGTGTCCGCATCCGCGGGGCGCGGATGCACAATCTGCAAAACATCGACATCGACATCCCACGCGACCGTTTGGTTGTAATTACCGGTCCCAGCGGTTCGGGCAAAAGCTCGCTGGCCTTCGACACCCTCTACGCCGAGGGACAACGGCAGTATATCGAAAGCCTTTCGACCTACGCCCGACAGTTCCTCCATCAATTGGAGCGACCCGATGTCGATCTGATCGAGGGCCTACAGCCGACGATTTCGATCGACCAGCGCGCCGGCAGCCACAATCCGCGCAGCACGGTGGCCACGGTCACGGAGATATACGATTATCTCAGGCTGCTCTACGCCCGGCTCGGCCAACCGCGTTGCCACCAGTGCGGCGAGCCGATCCACCAGCAATCGCCCGAAAACATCCTCGATTCCTTGATGGAGTTGAACCGGGGGACTCGGGTGATGATCCTCGCTCCCTTGGTCCGCGGGCGGAAGGGAGAGCATAAGGACGTCTTCAACTCGATCCGCAAGGCCGGCCTGCTGCGGGCGAGGGTTGACGGAGAGGTGATCGACGTGGACGATCCGCCCGAGTTGGCGCCCCGAAAAACGCACGACATCGAGGCCGTCGTCGACCGCGTGGTGGTCCGCGACGGCGCACGCGGTCGGATCGCCGAGTCGGTCAACCTGGCGATCCGCCACGGCGACGGGCTGGTGCTGGCCACTCACGAAGAGAAGCGGGCCGGCAAAACGCAGTGGCGCGACCGGCTCTTCAGCACTCTATACGCCTGCCCAAACTGTGGAATCAGTTTCGAGGAGCTGGAGCCGCGCACTTTCAGTTTCAACAGCCCTTACGGCGCGTGCCCTGAGTGCGAGGGACTCGGCTCCCGCGTGGCGTTCGATCCGGAGTTGGTCGTGCCGGAGTGGGGTCTTTCGATTTCCGGCGGGGCCGTCGCGCCGTGGCGGGGCGACTCGCCCGCCGCCTTGCGAAAACATCAAAAACTTCTGCAACCCTTTTTGGCGAAGGCCGGCATCGACCGGTCCACGCCGCTGGAGAAACTCTCACCAAAGCGCCGCGAGCGGTTTTTGCACGGCTCGGGCAAGCAATTCGCCGGCGTGCTGGCAATGCTTGAAAAGGAATACACCGCGACGAGCAGCGAACCGAAACGGCAGCGGCTCGAAACGTTCCGCGACGAGATACCTTGCCTCGAGTGCGGCGGCGCCCGGCTACGCGGCGAGGCCCGCTCGGTCCGCTTCGGCGGCAAGGCGATCCATGAAGTGGCCGCGATGTCGGTCTCCGCCGCGAGGGAGTTCTTTTCCGCAATCATTGAGGATTTCCAAGGGCTGGGCGCTTCAGCGCCCAGTGAAGCGGATAAGGAGACAGGGGGACAGGGAGACAAGGAGACAAGGAGACAGGGAGACAAGGAGACGGGGAGACAGGGAGACAAGGAGACGGGGAGACAAGGAGACAAGGGGAAGACTGACGATTTGACATCTCCCTCTCTCCTTGTCTCCTTGTCTCCTTGTCTCCCCGTCTCCTCATCCTTCACTCCTGATCCGTTCTTCACCGCGAACCAATGGCCGATAGCCCGGCCGATTCTCGGCGAGATTTCCGCCCGACTGGACTTTTTGCGGCGTGTTGGATTGGGATATCTGACGCTGGATCGCCCCGCCGGAACGCTCAGCGGCGGCGAGTTGCAGCGCGTGCGGCTTGCGGCCGGGATGGGGTCGGGCCTGGTCGGCGCTTGCTACGTGTTGGACGAACCTTCGATCGGACTACATGCCCGAGACAACCAGCGCCTAATCGACGCCTTGCGCGAACTGCAATCGCGTGGCAACACGGTGGTGGTGGTCGAACACGATGAGAGGATCATGCGCCGCGCCGATTGGCTGGTGGACCTCGGACCGGGAGCGGGTCGGCACGGCGGCCGCGTGGTGGCCCGAGGCACGCCGGAAGAAATCGCCGCCTGCCAAACGTCGCTGACCGGACGCTATCTCGCCGGCGTCGAGCGGATTCGCTTGCCCGATCGCCGTCGCCGGGTGGCCAAAACGAGATCGATCGTCATCGAAGGCGCGACGACGAACAACCTCAAGGACGTAATCGTCAGTGTCCCGCTCTCCGCGTTGGTCTGCGTTACCGGGGTGAGCGGGTCGGGCAAAAGCTCGCTGGTCGACGAGACGCTTGCCCGGGCGCTGGTCCGCCGGCTGGGCGGCGTGGGGCCGAAGCCCGGCCCGCATCGCAGCCTCCGCGGCGCGGCCCAGATCGACAAGGTGGTGCGGATCGACCAATCGCCCATCGGACGCACTCCGCGGAGCAATCCGGCAACGTACACCGGTCTGTTCGACGAAGTCCGCAAAGTGTTCGCCAACACCCGCGACGCCCGCCAGCGCGGCTACAAGGCCGGCCGGTTCAGTTTCAACGTCAAGGGAGGCCGCTGCGAGGAGTGCCAGGGCCAGGGGCAACGGCGGATCGAGATGAATTTCCTACCCGATCTGTACGTCGGTTGCCCGGTCTGCGAAGGAAAACGCTTCAACCACCAGACGCTGGAAATCCGCTACCGCGACCGTTCGATCGCCGACGTATTGGACATGCAGGTGGAAGAGGCGGCCGAGTTTTTCGAGAACTTTCCCGTCATCGCCCGATTGGTCCGCGGCTTGCGGGAGGTGGGGCTTGGGTACATGGCGCTCGGCCAGCCCTCGAACACTCTCTCGGGCGGCGAGGCCCAACGTGTAAAACTCGCCGCCGAGCTGAGCCGCGTCGATACCGGCCGAACGCTCTACATACTCGACGAGCCGACCACCGGACTGCACTTCGACGACGTGCGGAAACTGCTGGCCGTGTTGGACCGGCTGGTCGAACTAGGCAATACCGTGCTGGTGATCGAGCACAACCTGGATGTAATCAAGACGGCCGATTGGATCATCGACCTCGGGCCGGAAGGGGGCGAGGAGGGTGGACAAGTCGTCGCCGCCGGCACACCCGAGGAAATCGCCTCGCTGGACGACAATCACACGGGCCGGTTTCTCCGCCCGTTGCTCTCCGCCGATGGCCACACCGTCTGATCATCCCGTTACGAAAATCCTTCCGAACGGAGATGACTTTGGGAGTTTTTTAAGGTAGAATGAAGATAGGTTAAAGAGGAAAGATGTAAGGCGGTCCTTCTTCGCCTCAGAGACTCCGAATCCCCCCAAATACTAATCTGCCGGTTTCGGCTGCAAATGGGGGATGGTTATTGCCGATATTTCCAATGGCAATGGCGTTGGCAAACAAAATACAGGGAATCGAACTTCTTGCCTTGCATTCCGACGGAGGTGCCAATTATTTCAGCGTGGGCCGAGGTCTACTTTACGGTAGTGCAGAAGCACGCCTGACCTTCGCTCGTCTCGCAGCGACGCATCCAGTCGCAATCGGCGGGAAGTCCGAACTCGACGCCGCCGCGTTGCTCACCAGCGAGCAGCGCGGCGGTTCGCTTTCTTGCCGCGCCGGCGGCCGCTAAAATGTGGCACAGCCGCCCTCGGCTGTGAAGAGTGGATTGCACAGCCGAGGGCGGCTATGCCACATTTTCAGGGAATAATTTCCGGACACCCTCAACTCGTCTATCATCGGGTGGCCGCGATAGCTTGTCTATCGGGGTGCCGTAGGCACAAGAGGGTCGTCGGGTGGCCGCGATAGCTCATCGGGTGGCCGCGATAGCTCGTCTATCGGGGTGCCGTAGGCACAAGAGGAATCCCGCGCGTCGTGAAAAACCTCTTGCGGCTCTGCCGCCGGGCTGATTGTCGTCCCGTAATGGAAGGGGTAGGATGGCACGGGCATGACGGTGGCAAACTGTAGGAACGCGCCATGAGCAACGAATCCCCGCCGCAATCCTCGATGATCCTCTACCAAACAGAGGACGGTCGGACGCGCATCGAGTGCCGGTTCGAGGACGAGACGATCTGGCTGACGCAGGCACTGATCGCCGAGTTGTTTCAAAAGGACGTTCGCACCATAAATGAGCACCTCGTAAACATTTACGATGAGGGGGAACTGCCGCGTGAGGCAACTATCCGGAAATTCCGGATAGTTCGCCGAGAAGGCTCCCGCGAGGTTTCCCGCGAGATCGAACACTACAGCTTGCCCGCCATCCTGGCCGTCGGCTACCGCGTCCGCAGCCATCGCGGCACGCAGTTCCGCCAATGGGCCACGGCCCGGCTTACCGAGTACCTGGTGAAGGGCTTCACCATGGACGACGAGCGGCTGAAAACCCCGCCCGGCCCTGGTGTGCCCGACTACTTCGACGAGTTACTGGAGCGGATTCGCGACATCCGAGCCAGCGAGAAGCGGATGTACTTGCGGGTGCGAGAGATCCTGGCGCTGGCGGCGGACTACACGCCCGCCGAGCCAGAAACCCAACGCTTTTTCCAGACCATCCAAAACAAGCTGCACTATGCCGCCACGGGCAAAACCGCTCCCGAATTGATCACGGCGCGCGCCGACGCCTTGCGGCCAAACATGGGCTTGACCGCCTGGAAAGGCGCCGTCGTCCGCAAAGTGGACGTCACGATTGCGAAGAACTACCTGCGCGAAGAGGAGATTTCGGAACTCAACCGCCTCGTGGTCATGTTTCTCGACTACGCCGAGGATCAGGCCAAACGACGAAAACAGGTGTTCCTGGCCGACTGGAAAACCAAGCTCGACGATTTTTTGCGGTTCAACGAGCGCGGTGTGCTTTCTGACGCGGGCAGCGTGTCAAGGGAAGCGGCGGATGAGAGGGCGGGTCGGGAGTTCGATCGCTTCAGCGCGCGGCGTCGCGACGAGATCGAATCGCAGGCGGAACAAGAGGCGATTCGAGAGCTTGAAGACACGGTCAAACAACTGGAGAAGAGAAAGTAGGGTGGGTCAAGCGAAGCGCAGCCCCACCACGATTTTTTTCGCAGTTGGTGGGGCTGCGCTTCGCTTGTCCCACCCACCACACCAATTCACCAATACCGCTCGTCCTCGCCAATGACGGGTTCTGACACTTCATCCGCTCCGAGAAGACTTGAACTCCTCCTTTTCCGTTCCGCCATCGGCCTCTGACAGCAAATACCCATTGCGTCCATTGTCGCGTTTGAATTCCCATCCGAACGCGAGGTCGGCGATCCGAGGGAAGAGGCGATAAGACCATTTGCCGTCTTTGTCGCGTTCAATCTTGACGGCCGTGTACCCGTGAATGCGCCGTTTGTTCGTCGCAAAAACTACCCTTCCGCACAAAGAGCTATTCGTGAGGACACTTCTCTTTAGAGAACCTTGCCTTGAGGATGTAGTTGAGAGGGATACGTGCTGGTGCCCACATATGTGCAGGCCAAAGCGTCCAGGTGTAGAAATGCTACCCGTGAAGTTTTTGCGGTTCTCTTTGTGGAGCCACTCCGGCGGGTGATGTGTCAAAAGGATGCAGGCGTCCTGCTTGCCACACCAGCGCGGGCCACCTATCGCGTTGAACTGCTGATCGCAGATCGCCAAGTGTGATTTGGTCTTCTTGACATTTTCCAGATGCAGAAACGCGCTGTTGAGCCCGACGATTCCCAACACAGTGTCGTCCTTTTCTAGCGAAGCAGCAAAGTCACCCGGAAGGATACCGTGCGTCAGGGAACCCAACCGAGAATCTGCACCGGGCCAACGCTTGCTTTGCCCTTCCCACCAATCCTGGTATCCCCGAAAGCTGTCGTCAATCAATTTCCGATAGTTCGTGCCTTTGCGGAATACCTGTTTCTGCAACTTCGGGTTCTTGTAAATATCCCTCAGTGCAATCATCCGGGAATCGACGGAATCCGAGGGACGCACAAGGTCATGGTTGCCGGGTACAGCGACAAGGGGCGGCTCCCAACCCTTCTCCCTCCAGTATCGCCAATGCTCGTCGAGCATTTCTCCCAGGGGGGTGAACTGATCCGTCTGGCCTTGGCCAATGAGGTCTCCCACAAGCGCAAGCAGATCCCACGGACTACCCTTGAGAATCTCGTGTTCAACTGTCTGAAGGTCTCGCCGAAACTGGTCTAGGATGTGTTCCCAATCGGTAGGTGAATCTTTCGCCCCCAGGTGTAGATCGCCGAGTACCAGAACCCAGAAAACGCAGCCTTGTGCAGGGAGGCCCGTCCTCTGTTTCTTTCGCTGCGTTGGTTCGTGACGGGCCAACCATCTCTCGCACTTGATTCTCACTTGGATGGCTTGGGTTTCGAGATCGCGGAGCATGCCAATCAGTGCCAGGATTCCAAGGTCCGGCTCCGTCGGTTGTACAACGTCGATACCCCTTGGCTCGTCATTACTCCGTTCCTGTTGGTGTGCGCTGAGTTGCTCGGCTTGCAACTCATGGAGTCGGTCGGTCACAGCCGAAAGGCTGAAGATGCATTGCTCGGCGATGTCGACGCCGAAGCGCGCTTGATCAACAACCTGCTTCAAGCTATCTGCCTGATGCACGCATCTCAGGAGAGTGTTGAAGGGATCTTTCGTTCTCCCGGGCTCATGCAGTTCGCTGCAGGCTATTTGCAGGCAGTTAATCAACTGATAACACACCACCTCGACCTGCCTGGCGCAGAAGAGTGCCGCCCAGGTGTCCTGGGTTTCTCGCATCGTCGGTGTGCGTTCAGACTGCCCCATTTGCTCTCACATGTGGCCATAGACCGCTGCTCGCCGAGTTCGATTCCGCCTCGATGTCAAGACCAGCCGCCAAGAACAAGACAACCGTCTGCGAGTTGGACGGTGGGCAACAGTTCACAAGTTCTACCATTAGCTAGACTCGCACTAGTAGCCATTCCCGAGTCAGCGACCACAATTCAGAAGTGTCGCGGCCCCTACCCGACGGGGTTAGTAGCGTCCTCACCGAAGAGACTAGCGACTCTATCGTGTAAGACCGTTTGAACCGAAGTGGCGTCAGCTATTCTAGAAAGCATGACTACCTTTTCTCTCACGGAATCTGAATACCGATTCGCTCTTTTGTATTGGTAGGTCGGGTCGGTCGAGGACGCAAGAGAGTTCAGTGCTTTCCGCATCGCTTTCAGACATTCCTGCGTGACCTGCTTGTCGGGACGTTCAAAGACACCAGCCGCATCAACATAGCGAAGGAAGACCTTGCGTCCAGCCAAGCAGAGCTTCTCGTCAAGGCTCTCTAGATCGTGGCCTATTAGTTTTGTGTGCGCACGTTTTTTAGTGGCGAAGCGCAGATCCTCCAGGCTCTGAGTCAGCGGGTCAGCCATCGGTCTCTCTCTCAGTCTATTGAGCGCACTGTCCTGGTATTGTGTTTCAAGCCTGTCTTCCGGCTCTTCTTTGCGTCTGTGGGCCTTGCCCTATGTCCTTTCCGCAACATAGTCTCCTCCCAACTTTATGGATCGGCATGCTGGACTTGCTTTCTTGACCATTGAGAGCGTCGTCGAGAAAATGGCGGCCGTAGTGGTCGTTCGCCTGGTCGTTGAGGCGTAACGACTCCTTCCACAGCTTCCTAAGGACGCCAGCTTTCGCCTGCGTTATCCATTCTTCCCTGACATTCGAGGAGCTAGATAGATGACCGTTCACTTGATCTCGAATCAGCATAGCAGATCTCTCACAGGACGTCAATATATCCCCCATTGTGCCCGTGGTAAATCGGCAGACGTGGATTACGCGGCGCAGAGCAGCCGCAAATCTCACGAGCTCTTCAAAATAGCCCGCGTGCTCTTGAAAAGAAACGTAGTTGTCAGGTCGGAATTCGGTCGCGAGTATGTAAATGCGGGATGCTGAGTAGCTCAAGAACGCCTTTGATACCCACTTGGCAAGAAACCCGACGGGCAAGGCGGCGCACACCGGATCGCCACACCAGCATTGCTCGTGGCTCGTATCCACTCGATGTTCGCGCTCGGCGTTCCCCTCAGCATCGTTCACAAATACCCCCATATTGAAATGGTCATATTCTCGCCCCTGGAAATCTCAAGTCAACCCCCTCTGGAGACTTGTTTTTCTGTTTTTTTTCTGCACAGGTTAAAAAGGGGGGCAGAACTATTTTTCGTTGCGACAAATGCGAATGCGTTTCCCTGAATGTCCTGGAAGAGATCCTTTGGCACTCAATTTTGCACTAACTTTCCAGAAACGCATCCAAACCGGCTTTTTGCGCGCGAGCGGCG
>JAUWPQ010000362.1 GCA_030611515.1 Planctomycetota bacterium
GCCCCGACATCCATCTCCTCACGATTCTGGCGGTAGAACTCAGTGGCGTCGGCCAGTCCGCGTTCGGCCCGCAAGCTCTCGGCACGAATCTCGATATATTTGGCCCATAGCGCTTCGTTGGTCGGGAAGGAGTAGACCATCTTGGTCCGTTCCCCCTGCCACTGTGGATGCTTGCCGCGATCGAGAATCCGGTCGGCCATGTCGTCGGGACTAATCACGGTGCAGGGCATAATGCCCGAAATCTTCTTGCCCGGGCCAGCCAACCCCAGCACGGCGCCGGCCAAAATGCTTTCCCGCGTGGCGCACTGCGAGACGCTCCGGGCCGACTCGTCGGTTTGCGGATCGTCCAGCACGACCAACGACGGACGGACCGAGTGGCCATCAGCCCGCTTGAACTTCATGCCGCGTATTCGTCCGGTGATGCCGGCGACTTTAATCGACGCCACTACGGCATCGACGGCCGCGTCGTTCTGGCGAGGATTGTTTTCATAGGGACGGATGTCCGTAATCGGACGCATTTCGATGTTCATGTGTGACCTCTTTGGACTAGCTGAAAGACAAAACCTTGAAAACCAATACGAACCAGACGACGTGCCAGGCGAGGCGTTGCAGCCTGTGGGCCGTCGGGGCGACACGGACATGCCATGCCAACCGGCAGCCGCCAGGGAGCGATGGTGGCATAGACAACATAAAAGACCTCCTCAAAAAAACCGGACAGCGCAAACAAACTGTGCCTAAGACGGGAGCTGTTCCCGCTGACCAAGACTCCGTGAAAAATTTCTGGAAGTACCTGCCGCCGGGGGAAATACGGGTGAATACGCCACGTTGGCCCGTGTTGGGTCGCGGGCAACAACGGCGTACTTGTTGTCCAGCGGCGGGAACAGAACGCAACACGGCGCAAACGTGGGCAACGTGGGCCACGCGGTGTGATACCTCCGGGGTGGTCAGTCGTCTTGGCATCGCCAAGATGCGACATTCGCGCCGTTGAATTGTCAGAATATCCAGAGCGCCTTTCGGCAAAACCGCGAGGTACGGCCAGAACTGGTTGGTGGCAGATAAGACGGGGAGGTCTGGAGGCACTACGCATGGCGACCTCCCGTAGCCTGGATGATGGCGAAGATACTATCGCGGATCGCGGAAGGAAGAGTGGGCCACGCGTCGATTACGCTGGCCAGTTGTGGATCGTTAGGAGAGGCTTGCGGAGGAAGTGCTGCGCCTTGTGCTGCGCTTTGTGGAGAAGTGGCGAATTTCTCGGGAAATCCGGGGGTATCGAGCGGACTTCTAATCCGCAGGTTGCAGGTTCGAGTCCTGCCGGGCGTGCTGCCGGATTACTCGGGTGCTGCTGTGTGGCGGGTGTTGTTGGTCAGCAACTGCTTGATTTTCCAGTTTTCACTCCGCCAACCCCCCGCTCCTGCCAAGTGCAACAGAACTACGTCGCTGGGTGGAATCCGCAATCAAACGCTTGTTTTGACGGGTTGGGCAAATGTTTACAGCACTTGGCGTCAAATCTCAAATGCAACGAAATCACCTTGAATTTCCCGGCGGGCATTCACCGCCAGCAGTGCTGGCACGGTCGATAGTATCATGGGAACAAACGACTTACGACGACCATCGCCAAAAATACTTTTTTTACGCGGATTTTCGCGTATTGCATTTCAAATTTGACGGTAGGGCACGAATATCGGACAGTAGAACTAGAATCTCCACGCCTCGGTGGCTGGTCCTCTTGAATGGACTTCTTCGACGTAGCAGCCCGTCTGCGGAGCGGGCTTGGCGCTTCCCTCGATTTCACCGTTGTCCACGATGCGATACACCAAAAGACCGTGCCAAGCGCCGTCGGCCAAACGCACGATAGCCGACGTGGGATGATCCCCACGCCACCACGAGCCGCTTGGCGCGCGACCGAACTCGCCGCGCAAATCACGAACGATACGCAGCTCCCCGAGATCGGTCCGGCTGTCGTTCAGCGGCCAGTAACATAGTATGTCGCGCCTCCGCATGAGAGGCGGAAGATTGGCGACGACAAAGGGAGTGCCGTCGGCCGCCTGATTGATCGAAACGGGCGATCGGGAGCGGCATCGACGGCGGTAAACGACCTGTTTCCAGCTTTTGCCGTTGTCCGTGGAACGCCAGACGGCCAGGTCGAACGCGATCTTCGAGCCGGGGCCGCAACTGCTGCGCGCGGACATGAGCAGACCCCCATCCACGTCGCGGATGAGACTCGGTTCCGACCAGGCGACGTCCTTCCCCGTGACCGGCGTGAAGGAGATCGGACGCCAGCCCTTTGTGCCGTGCCGCCAGCGCGTGACTCCGGACACCGTAACGCCGGCCGCCGCGCGATCATCGCTCTTCTTTACGGCGGGCATGGCGTAGAGCAAGTCCTGCCCGTCGGGAATCGCGTTGGTAAGGGAACAGTTCACAAGCATCCAATCCGAGTTTGGCAAAAGGTCGTTCCGCTCGACGTATTCTTTATCGAGAATTCGGAGGTCTTTTCCGTCGTAAGCGAGTTGGAAAAGCTCGAACCAG
>JAUWPQ010000321.1 GCA_030611515.1 Planctomycetota bacterium
ATTTGTCGAGACGATGTTGACGGTGATTGAGAGTTGTCGTCAGCAGCGCCGCGATGTTTTTTCCTTCGTCACATCCGCCGTCGAAGCTCATCTCGCCCACGATTCCGCTCCTTCATTGCTCCCCGGGGTGTGAACGGTTACTTTGTCGCGCTTAAATGTTCGGGTGGTAGCGGCCCCGCTACACGGTCAACTCGAAAATTAAAGTTTGACAAAGCAGTAGTGCTCCGGCCCGAATGGGCGAGGTTCGTCGCGCGCGGATTAAATTGCCCAACATGCACAGCCATAAAATATTACACCCTGCCGGGGGGCATGGCCGCCTGGGAGCGAGTTCTTTCCTTGCCTGCAAGGGCTGATTGCTTTGATCGGATCGGCTATAATGACGGTTGGGATTTGGTAGGATCATAATAGTCGGCGTATGCTATGCTACGGTCGTTTTGCGGTGCCGCGGCAAGCTACATTCGTGGTATAAGACAGGTTGACAACCTGTCCTACGATTTATCCGTGGTGTGGAGGGAACACGTAATGCCCTGTATAGCTTTTCGCGCCTGCTTGCTGGTCTTCAGCTATGCGGCGGTCTGCGCGACGTGCATGGCCCAGCAGTCCGGCATCACGGCCGATCTGCATCCGTGGGGACGGTTCGAGCCTGGGGCCTGGAAACTGGTCCGGGTCGTAACCGAAACGCTCGACGAAAAGGGTCAGGTGGTCAGCACCAGCACTACCGACACTAAAACCACGCTGATGAAAATCAACGACGGTAGCGTAATGTTAGAGGTGCAGGTGTGCATGGAAGTGGCGGGAAAAAGTTTTCAGGCCGAGCCGCAGACCATCAAGCAGGGGTTCAACGGCGAATCGGTCGCGACGGACTTGACTCTAAAGGAGACGGCCGATGGTCAAGTTGTGATCGAGGACCGAAAGATTGCCTGCAAGGTCCAGCAGATTGAGGTCGTCGCCCCGAACGAAAAGACGGCCATCAGCCTTTACTATTCGACGACCGTCGCGCCGTACATCCTCAAGCGGGTGAGCGTCACCCGCGACGCGGAAAACAAGAGTGTGTTGAGCACGACGAGCTTCGAGGTGATCGCGGTGGAGATGCCGATCCGGCTGCGCGGCAAGACTCGCGCCGCCATCTACGTCAAGACCATCCAAAAAAACGCCAACGGAACGGTGACGACGTTGGCGGTGGTTTTGCCGGACGTGCCCGGCGGCGTGTTCAGCCACAGTTCCAAGGAGGTCGACAAGTCGGGGCGGGTTGTCCGACGCAGCACCCTGGAATTGGCCGACTACGGCGCCGAGCCGGAGGAAGACCGGGTCGGAGTTTTCAATCGCAAACGCGCCGCCCGTCGCGCCGCCAAGTCGGTTTCGCGCCGCGGGCAGTAAGTCGCGGTAATTGGTGAGGAGAGAGGGATGAGGGATGAAGGATGAGGGATGAAAAACTTTCAGCAAGTCTCTCATCCTTCATCCCTCATCCTTCATCCCTCTTCCCTCTTCTCTCTTCCCCTCGGCCGCCGTTGGTCCGATTCAGCATCACGGTGAAGGTGGTTCCCTGTCCCAGTGCGCTGCGGACCTCGATCCGTCCGCCCATCTCGGAGATCAACATCCGGCACAGCCCCAGTCCCAATCCGGTGCCGCCGCTCTCTGCGCGGGTAGTGTAGAACGGCTCGAAAATCCGCTCGAGATCGACGCGTGGGATGCCCACCCCGGTGTCGCCGACGTCGATCGCCACGGACCCCATTTGGTCCTCGTCCATGTTGCCCAGCGAGTAGGTCCGCATAGTCAGCGTTCCGCCGTCGGGCATTGCGGCGAGCGCGTTCGTGCAGAGGTTGAAGAGCACTTCCTGCAAGGTGTACGGATCGCCTTGGACCGCCGCGACGTTGCCCAGTTCCTTCTTTATGCGGACGTTTTGTCCACCGCTGGGACCGAGCACCTCCAATGTCCCTTCGACCGCCTGATTCACGTCGGTGCTTTGCAAGGTGATGCCTTTCGGCCGGGCGAAGGCCTGCACCCGTTTGGCCGTCCGCTCGATCCGCTCCAACGCCTCGGTCATCATTTCGACGTATTCGGTAAGATGCGGCTCGTCCTTGACGCGTTGGCCGATCCGCGTCAGGCAGTTCTGCACGCCGTCCAGCGGGTTGGCGATCTGATGGGCGATGCCCGCCACCAACTGGCCGATACCCAGCATCTTCTCCTTCTGGCGGAGTTCGGCGTGTGCCCGGTCCACGTAGCGGCGGATCGAAGTGGTGAAATAGACAACCATCCACAACGTGCTCGAGAAGGCCACGAAAATGCCCAGCAGATCGAGTCCGTCGGGCAACGACGGCCGCGGCATGTTGGAAGGAAACCGCAAAGGGTACAGCGGTATCCAACGCAGATACAGCAGCAACAGCACGCTGCCGACCATCGCCGTGGACAAGCCGGCGAAAAAGTACGGTGCCCGGCCGCGAAGATACATGCCCGCGATTATCATGTGAAACACGAAGTAGAACAGAAACGGGTTGCGCGGCATGTCGGAGAAGTACAGCAGCAGCGTCAGGGCGACCAGATCGAACAGGATTTGCAGAAAGATGATCCGGTCAACGTTCCGTGGCCCCGCCGAGGTGTCTCGTTGGACCAGATAGAAGATCAGGTTGTAGAGGACCATCGCCGAGGCGATCGCGTAGAGCGGCGTTGGATCGGCCAGTATCCGCAGTACCGAAGAGGCGGTCCAGGTGGCGGCGAACACCGCCCCACACGCCACCCAACGCAGCGAAACCAACCATCGAGCGCCTTCGGGGGGGAGTCTCATGTTACGGTGCGAAAATACAATCGTTCAGCCCCGGCGTCCACGCCGGGGAGTATACTAAACACGCTGGTCAAGTAACTCGATCTGCGTTTTGTAGGTGGTCACAATTTGTGACCACATGGAAGGATGCGACTCGGATGCGGTCACAATTTGCGACCGCATCGCCGCGGCCTCCTGACAGTTTATTACTCCGAAGGTGTTTTGATATTGAAATATCCGCATTTAGCCCCGGGTGAATACACCCAGGGCACGGTCTGGTGCGAAGAACCACTTCCCCGCCGTGTATTCACGGCGGGCTAAATGGCATTCCAAAACACGTTCTCAGTTTTTCCCTCCTCTCACTTTTTCCCGCGTTCCTCCCACGTCACCGCCGCGGTGCGTTTTTTCAGGTCGAGGGTGAGTTTGATGCGGTCGCCGATCCGCGCGCCGTTTTTGCGGAGAAACGCGCCCAGGCCCCAGGCGCGGCCGTCCTTGGTGGCCAGCGTGCCGATCTCGCGGCCGTCGGCGTCGAGAAACTTGAAGCGGCCGCGGACCGTCTTCTTCAAGGCCGCCGGAATGGTGATTACCGCGTAGGTGCTGGCCGCCTTCGAGAG
>JAUWPQ010000114.1 GCA_030611515.1 Planctomycetota bacterium
GGTCGCTTGCGGCCCGTTGTCGCTGATCGCACAATAGCACAAAAAACACGGGCCGCAAGCGACCCCGCTACACCCGAACATTTAAGTGTGACAAAGCAGTAGGGCAACCATGCCCTTCGTCCATCAAGGCGTGCCGCCAGACCCTAAGTAGTTTGGCGGCAACGGTTTACCGCACATACCTCAAGCCGTCTTGCATTCTACCGACCATTTGCTACACTGGGGAACTTAATGGTTTATCGGTAACACTTAGTAGGCAGAGTCTTAGATAATATGGCGGGGAGGAAATTGCTTCTTTGGCGGAAGCATTCCGAGCCAACCAAGGTGGAGCAGTCGCGGTAGCAGATGACTATTACGAAAGAGCGGAAGACCGGGCTGATCGATGAGTATCAGCGGAGTGCGAACGATACCGGATCCCCGGAAGTCCAAATCGCCATTCTGACGTCGCGGATCAACGGACTGACCGAGCATTTGCAGGGTCACAAGCGGGATTTCGCCTGTCGGCGAGGCTTGCTGATGTTGGTCGGTCGCCGGCGGCGGCTGTTGGATTACCTGAAAAAGGTCGATCCGCAGCGTTACCTCGACATCATTCGCCGTCTCGGCATCCGCAAGTAGCCGAAGACGGCCTTCTCGCACCACGGCGGCTGGCGGATGCAGCGCGTAGGACAGGTTGGCAACCTGTCTTCCTTGTTTGGACAGGTTGACAACCTGTCCTACGGCCGCTTCCATCCATGCCGTGCCTAAGACTCGAATCCAGATGAAGGTAGGGACTTAAATTGAAAGTACGTGTAGAACGAAAAATCGGAGAGTCCATTTTATCCATCGAAACCGGCGAGTTGGCCAAACAGGCCGCCGGCAGTTGCCTGGTTCAGTACGGCGATACGGTCGTGTTGGTGGCCGCGGCCGCGGGCGGCCCCCGACCGGTGGATTTCTTTCCGCTGACCTGCGACTACCGTGAACGTGTAGCGTCGGCGGGCAAGTTTCCCGGCGGTTTCCTCAAGCGCGAGGGACGGCCCACCACCAAGGAAACCCTGACCGCACGGCTGATAGATCGACCCATCCGTCCGCTCTGGCCCAACGGCTTCCGCGACGAGATCCAAGTGCAGGCGTCCGTGCTGGCCAGCGACCGGCAGAACGACGGCGACGTGTTGGCGATGAACGGGGCCTCGGCGGCGTTGCGGCTCTCGCCGCTGCCGTTCCAAGGCCCGATCGCCTCGGTCCGCATCGGCTGCATCGACGGCCGATTCGTTCCCTTTCCCACCCACGACCAGTTGGAGGAAAGTGAATTGGACCTGATCGTCTCCGGCAACCGCGAGTCGATCTTGATGATCGAGGGTTTTGCCCGCGAGATGCCCGAGGACCGCATGGCCGAGGCCATCACCACCGCCCACGACGTCATCCGGCAAATTTGTGAGATGCAGGAAGAGTTGGCCGAGAAGGCGGGTACGGTAAAGAAAGAATACGAGACGCCGCCGGACGACGGGCTGTTCGACGTCCTGCGAGGGAAATACTACGACGCCTTCCTCGCGGCCAAGAAGACCGCCGAAAAACTGGCCCGCTCGGAAGCCTGCGGAACATTGAAAACGCAGGCCATCGCCGAGATCATTCCCGATCCGCAAGCCGAGGACGCGATTACCGCCGGGGCGTTCGCGTCGGCGTGGGAGCGGTTGGAGAGCCGCGTTACACGCGACCAAATCCTCTCCGGCGTCCGTTTCGACGGCCGCGACCACAATACCCTCCGGCCGATCACCTGCAAGGTGGACCTGTTGCCGCGGGTGCATGGCTCGGCCCTGTTCCAGCGGGGCGAGACGCAGTCGCTGATGACGGTCACCCTGGGAACCGGTCGCGACGAACAGCGGGTCGACGGCCTGGTCGAAGAGTACACGCAGAAGTTCATGCTCCACTACTACTTCCCGTCGTTCTCGGTGGGCGAGGTGCGACCGATCCGCGGTCCGGGCCGGCGCGAGATCGGCCACGGGGCGCTGGCCGAGCGGAGCGTCAAGCCGGTTCTGCCCGACCCCGACGTTTTCCCCTACACCATCCGCATCATCTCCGACATCTTGGAGAGCAACGGCTCCAGCTCGATGGCCAGCGTGTGCGGGGCGACGTTGGTACTGATGGCGGCCGGCGTGCCGATCAGCAACCCGGTGGCCGGCATCTCCATCGGCCTGGTTAAAGAGCCGGACCGCCACGTCCTGTTGACCGACATCCTCGGCGACGAAGACCACTTCGGCGACATGGACTTCAAAGTGGCCGGCACCCAGAACGGCATCACCGGCATCCAGTTGGACCTGAAGATCGACGGCATCAGCGAGGAGATCATCCGCGGCGCGCTGCATCAGTCGCGCGAGGCGCGGATCGAGATACTCCGCACCATGCTGAGCGCGATTCCGCGTCCCCGATCGGAGATTTCTCCTTGGGCGCCGCGGCTGTTGCGCACGCACATCGACCCGGAGAAGATCGGGCTGCTGATCGGACCGGGCGGAAAGATGATCCGCTCCATCCAGGAGACCACCGGCGCCTTGATCGAGGTCGACGACGACGGCACGGTGTGCATCGCCAGCAGCAACATGGAAGGGGCCAATGAAGCCCTCAGGAAGGTCGAGGCACTGACCGCTTCGGTCGAGATCGGTCGTATCTACGACGGCCGCGTGATGAGCGTCAAGGATTTCGGCGCGTTCATCGAAATCCTGCCGGGAAAGGATGGACTCTGCCATATCAGCGAACTGGCCGACGGATACGTCAACAGCGTTATGGACGTCTGCAAGGTCGGAGACGAGATGAAGGTCAAGGTCATCTCCGTCGACGACCAGGACCGGGTAAAGCTCAGCCGCAAGGCGGTGCTCGTCGAGATGGCCGCCGCTGAAAAAGACGGCAACGGAGAATGAATCACTTTGTGTGATTCCAGGAGATGAATTGTTTAGCCCCGGCGTCCACGCCGGGTGCGCCGTACAGCGGTATAATGGGTGTTTGTTCCCGGCGTTGACGCCGGGGCTAAACAAGCGACATTCTCCCAATATCGTGCAAGTCCACAATCCCTCCAACGACGAGCTAAACCGGCCGTTGGCCGATCGGTACGCCGAGATTGTCCGGCTGGCCGGCGGGCTGGCCCACGAGATAAAAAACCCGCTCTCCACAATCCGCTTGAACATGGAGTTGCTGGCCGAGGACTTCCGCGACTCCGACTCGGCCCGCGACCGCCGGGCGATAAAGAAAGTCGATCTGGTCCAACAGGAATGTCTGCGGTTGCAGGACCTGTTGGACGACTTCCTCCAATTCGCCAAGGCCCACCGCCTGGACCTCCAGCCGAACGACCTCAGCGTCCAGGTCCGTCAGGCGTTGGACTTCTACCGGCCTCAGGCCAGCGAGGCGGGTGTGGAGATCGTCGATTACTTGGCGGGCGACCTGCCCACCGTGCTGTTGGACCGCGAGGCGTTCCGCGGCGCGTTGTTGAACCTGGTGCTCAACGCCGAGCAGGCGATGCCCGACGGCGGACAACTCGTGGTCCGCACCTACGGCACGGCCGACGGCGTGGCCTTGGACCTGATCGACACCGGCGGCGGCATGGACGAAGAGACTCGCTCCAAGGTGTTCGAGGTCTTCTTTTCCACGAAGCGGGGCGGCTCGGGGCTGGGTTTGCCCACCGCGCGACGGATCATCGAAGGCCACGGCGGCCGGGTCCGTCTGCAAAGCGCCCCCGGCCGCGGCACGCAAGTCACCATCGCTTTACCCGTTCTGGCCCGGCTCCCCGCCGACGGCAATCCGGCGTAGCGCCGCCGAATAATTGTTTCCCCAACACTCAATAAACAGAATTCGCATCCAGCCGAGCTTCGTCGGCTCTCTTCCGGCCCCGTCGGGCGAAGGTCCAGAACAACGCCGGGCGGACGAGGAACTCGGCCACCGTGCTGGTCAACAGTCCTCCGATGATGACGGTGGCCACGGGGTAGAGGATTTCCTTACCCGGCTCGCCGGCGGCCATCGCCAACGGCGCCAGACCGACGCCCGCCGTCAGGGCGGTCATCAGCACCGGAGAGAGGCGTTCCAATCCGCCGCGGACGATCATCGACCGCGACCAGCTTTCGCCTTCCCGTTCCACCAGGTACAGGTAATGGTCCAGCAGCAGGATTCCGTTTCGCGTGGCGATCCCGCCGAGCGAGATCAATCCCACCAGGCTGGCGACGCTGAGCGTCTGTCCGGTGAATGTGATTGCGGCCACCGCGCCGATCAGGGCCATCGGCAGCGCGGCCATCACTTGCAAGGCGAGATTCACCGAGCGGAACATGGTGTAGAGCACCAGAAACATTCCGATCAGCGAGACCACCGATAGCACGGCGATAGTGTTGGCGGCCGACTGGCGGCTTTGGAACTGCCCGCCGTACTCGATGAAATATCCGGTGGGCAACGACTGCTGGATTGGTTGGAGCCGCCGCTGGATTTCCCGAACCACGTCGACCAGGCCGCGGCCGGCGACGTTGCATTGCAGGACGATTCGCCGTCTAACCTGTTCGCGGTTGATGGTGTTTGGGCCGCCGGCGCGGTAGATCCTCGCCACCGAGCCGAGCGGAGCGGTCCCGCCCTCGGGAAGCTCCAGCGAGAGCCGGGCCACCGCGTCGATGTCCTCCCGATACGGATCGTCGAGACGGACGAAAAGGTCGATGACCTTCTGATCGAGAAGAACTTCCGAGACCACCTTGCCGCGCATGGCGGTCTCAATGAAACCGGCGACTTTTCCGGGAGTGAGTCCCAGTCGGGCCAGTTCGTGGCGGTCCAGTTCGATGCGAAGCTGGGGGATCGTGACTTGCGGCTCGAGGACGAGGTCTTTCACGCCTTCGATGCCGGCGACGGCGTCCTTCATTTCCCGCGCTTTCGCCCTCATCAGGTCGAGGTCGTCGCCGAACAATTTGATGGCCACCTGCGATTGGACTCCGGAGAGCATGGCGGAGATCAGGTGTGCGAGTGGTTGCTCGACGCTGGTGACGATGCCGGGGATTTCGGTCATGGCGCGGCGAATGTCGTCGAGTATCTCCTCGCGGCCGCGGCCGCTGTCGGGGTTGAAGCCGATGATGATTTCCGACATGTTCGTGCCGATCACGTGCTCGTCGAGTTCCGCCCGGCCGGTGCGGCAAACGAGGGTTTCGACCCCCTCGATCTCTTTCAGCCTCCGTTGGACCATGCCGGCGACCTCTTTCGAGCGCTGGAGCGAAGTGCCCGGCGGCAGCAACACGTTCAATTGGGCCACGCCTTCGTCGAACGGGGGCATGAAATCGCCCTCCAGCCGCACAAGCGCGACCACGCTCAGCGCCACCGCAACCGCTCCGAGGACAAGAATCGTCTTGGGAAACCGCAGGCTCAGGCCGATTGCCTTCGCGGCCGGAACCTTCAACAACCGCAGGATCATGGATTCGCCCCGGCAGACCGCCGGGGCATTCGGCAGCAGCCAGTAGGAAAGGACCGGCGTGACCGTCAACGACACGACCAGCGAGGCCAGGATCGAAACGACGTAAGCGATGCCCAACGGGGTAAACAACCGCCCTTCCACCCCGGACAGGGCAAACAGCGGCACGAACACCAGCACGATAATCAGCGTGCTGAAGACGATAGAGTTGCGGATTTCGCTACTGGCCTCGAAGACCACCTGCAACGGCGGCCGAGGATTGTCCAGGGTGCGATTCTCGCGCAGCCGCCGGAAGATGTTTTCCACGTCGACGATGGCGTCGTCCACCAGTTCTCCGATGGCCACGGCCAGCCCGCCGAGCGTCATCGTGTTGATCGACATGTCGAACCATCGAAAAATGATCGCCGTAACGACGATCGACAGGGGGATGGCCGTCAGCGTGATGATCGTGGTGCGGAAGTTCAGCAGGAAAATCAACAGCACGATCGCCACCAGAATGCCGCCGTGGACGAGCGCGGTCTCGACGTTGTTGACGGCCAGATCGATGAACTTCTTCTGCTGATACAACTCGGGGGCAATGCGTATGTCGGGCGGAAGCGACGGTTTCAGCTCCTCCAAGGCGGCCAGCACCCGCTCGGTCAATGCCCGCGTGTCGGCGCCGGGTTGCTTGTTGACCGTCAGCAGCACGGCCGGACCGCCGGCAAAAGTGCCGTCGGGGCGTTTGACCAGCGCCGTGGCGTCGCCCCGTTTGACCTCCGGCCCCTCGACCACGCGGGCCACTTGGCTCAACAGCACCGGGCGGCCGTCGCGTATCTTGACCACCAACTCTCGCAGATCCTCGATCGAACCGACGCGCCCCAAAACACGGACCAGATATTCGTTCGGCCCCTGGGCGTCGAGGTATCCGCCGGTGACGTTGATGTTGCTCTCTCGCAGCGCCGCTTCTATCTCGCCGAGCGAAACACCGTAGGAGAGCATCGCCTTCGGATCGACCAGCACCTGGAACTGTTTGCGTCCGCCGCCCATGACGAACACCTGCGCGACGCCGCTGATGGTCTGCAACCGCCGCCGCACGACCCAGTCGGCGAGCGTGCGGATTTCCATCGGATCGGTCCGATTCCCCTCGCTCCAGAGGCCGACGATCATTATCTGGCCCATGACCGAGGAGATCGGGGCCAACTGCGGCTTAACGCCGTCGGGCAAACGGTCGGCCGCCAGCGAAACCTTCTCGGCCACTATCTGGCGGTTGACGTAAATGTCGGTATCCCAGTCGAACTCGACGTTGATGACCGAGACACCCACGCCGGACGAGCTGCGCAGGGTCTGAACGCCCGTGGCCCCGTTGATCGCCGATTCCAGCGGGATGGTGATCTGGGCCTCGACCTCCTCGGGGGCCATGCCGGGCGCCTCGGTCATCACCGTCACCCGCGGCCGGTCGAGGTCGGGAAACACGTCGATCGGCAGATGAAAAAGCTCCCACCCACCGTAGCCGAGCGCCAGCATGGCCGCGGCAATAACCAACATTCGATGTTGCAGCGAGAAGCGGATGATGGAGTTGAGCATGGGAAGATGAATGTCGAATGTTCAATGTCCAATGTTCAATGAAAAACAAACCGCGGTTGCTAAACATTGAACATTGAACATTGGAATTTTGAACATTTCTCTTAATGGTTATGCCCCGCGTGCGGGTCGGGCACGGCGGCGGACTTGTTCTTCAACGCCAGGTGTATCTGGTATGCGCCGGCCACCACGACCGTCTTGCCGGGCGCGACGGCGCCGTCGTTGGCCAACACCACCGAATACTGGTCGCGGTACTCGACGCGGACGGCGCGGCGATCAAAATGGCCGTCGTTCTTCTCGAACACGTAGGATTCGGCGCCGTCTCGTACCACGGCGTCGCGCGGCAACACTATCCGCTCGGTCCATCGCTCGACCGGCACGAGCAATTCCAGCCGTTGGCCGAGCTTGAACCGCCACGAACAAAAACGGTGTCCATCCGGCGTACGGCGGTCGCGGACCAGAGTGTTCGGCAGGCGCACGTGAAACACAAACGCCCGCGACTCCGGGTCAACCGTGTTGGCCAGCGAGAAGATTTCGAGGTTTGGAACGGTTTGCCGCCGTCCGTCGGCGCCGGCGACCACCGCCGAAACGCGCCATTTCTGGTTGGCGGCGTTTTCCAGCGCGGGCACGTCCTGTTCGAAGGCCTTGCCCTCGATGAACAGATCGCAGTAGTCGGCCAACGTGCATAACGGTTCGCCGACCCGGACGTGTTGCCCCGGATCGACCATCAATTCCTCCACTTGAAGCAAGGGCGATGCGCCGGCTTTTGCCGCGGGGTCTTGCCGCGAAGGGACGTATACGGTCACCTCGCCGAGCAGCGAGCGTTTGGTCACTATGCCGTCTACCTGGCTCGGCGACAGGCCGTGCAAGAGTAGGCGTTGCCGTTGGGAGCGGAGCGCGGCTTCGAGTTTCTGCCGCTCATATTTCCGCTCCAGCAAGGTCTTACCGGCCACGGCGCCGCTGGCGACGATTTTTTTCAGCCGGTCGATTTCCCTTTGCACCACGTCCAGTTCCTCGACGGTTTGCAGCAGCGCGGCCTGGGCCTCGACCACTTCCTCGTGGGTCAATCGCAGGTCGAACAGCGGCTGGCCCGCTTCGACCGCCTCGCCTTGCAGCGGATAAATCCGCGACACCACCCCGGTCAGCGGCGCGGCGACCTGCATGTGCGACCGGCCGGGCCGCTCGACCACCATCGCCGGCACGGAGATCGTTCGCTCGAAAGGCCCCAACTTCACCTTCGCCAACCGGACGCCGACGTTCTCCTGCGCCGCCGTGGTCAGCCGCACGGTTGCGGCCTCGTCGCAATCGTGCGATTCATGATCCACTTCTTCATCGCCAGAGCCATGCTCCTCGTGTTCGTGGGCGTCGCACTTATCCGTGGGCAAATGGTCTTCATCGTGGCCCTCATGATCCGAAACCATGGCCGACATACCGACGAGCCGCCGGACTTCGGGCAACCAGCGGTTCATCGTGGCCGCGCTTACGATCGCCGCCAAAACCAATCCGCCAAGCGCCCAACGCTTAACGTGTGATATAAACCGGGAATTGCTTGATGGCATGGAACTGTTCTCCGAAAAATGATCGAGCCGGGAACTTGTCAACGCGACGTAGTTTATTGAGTGTCGGTTGTACAAATGTCATACGTTTAGCGGCCGCCGGCACGGCGGCCTGCGGCAGAATAGGGCCGCCGTGCCGGCGGCCGCTAAACGGATACGACATTGGGTTTCCGAGAGTCGATAAACGACCTAGCGACGAAGAAGAGCCGCCGTTGAGCGTTAGAGCAACAACACCCGATCCAGG
Source organism: Planctomycetota bacterium (assembly GCA_030611515.1). Lineage (GTDB taxonomy): Bacteria > Planctomycetota > Planctomycetia > Pirellulales > Thermoguttaceae > JAHIKV01. Next base: position 8,753 of record JAUWPQ010000114.1, read on the forward strand.
AGATGAAGCCGCAGAGGCGGCAAGAGGGCGTCCGGCTCGAAAATCGGTTCCGTGCGGACGCTTGCGATTATGGCCGGCAGGCAGTCCGAAAGGGGCGCGATCGGCAAGGCCGCAATGTCGAGTTGCAACCGATGCCGATCCCATTTGGTCGGACCGAGAAAAATGCACGTGTTTCCTCGGCAGACGTGCCGCTCGTGTTTTTCCGATTCGTTCGAGCCGCAACCGTCCACGCAATGGCCTTCGTGACGGTTCGGCGATTCGATCGACGGCGCCGAATCGCGATCCCCGGCAAGGGCGTGTGCATGGTGCAAGCAGCAGCCTAGCACCGTATGCAGCGCCAACAACGTGGCAGTCAAATTCGAGAGGAAACAGTGCATAACATCTAAATTATATCGACCCCTCGCACGGGAGTCAACGTTGTTGCAGGCTGCCGCTCAGCAAATCCCCCTTGATGGATACGGCCGCCAACCGCAACTCGCGAAGGGTCTCGACGTAGGCCAAATTGACCCGGAAAAAGGTCCGCTGGGCAGTCAGCAGGGTAACGTAGCCGAACTCTCCTTGCCGATAGCCCGCCGTCACCAATTCCAATGAGGTTTGGGCATTGGGTAGTATCTCTCGGGCGTACTTTTCAACTTGCCAACGGGCATTTTCGTACCGCTCGAACACCGTCGCCAGTTGTTGTTGCAGTTCCAAGGCCGCGCGCCGCACCTCGCCACGCGCCGCGGCCAACTCCATCTGGGCCTTGCGAATGTTTCCCTGATTGCGATTGAACAACGGCAGCGCGACGCCGACCGCCACCTCGGCGATCGTGTCGCGGGTAGCGTTGTCGTAGAGCACTCCGGCCTGCAAGTCGAGATTCGGAATCCGCTCGGCCAACTCGCGCTCCACGCGGGCTTCGGCCCGGGCCACGCCGGCACGCGTTTCGGCCAGCACGGGACTGTTGCCAAGCACGCGACCGAGCGACTCTTCCCAGGTCAATCTTGCGAGGCCGTCCTGAATCTCGCCCAATAGCGGCACCGGCTGCATGTCGGCCATGCCGATCACTACCGTCAGGTTTCGCCATGCGGCACGGCGCCGGTTGCGGGCTTTCTCGGCCAGGATATGGGCGGTATCGGCCTCGATCCGGGCCTGGAGCACGTCCACGCGGCTTACTTCCTGCGCCCGGAACAGTTCTTCGGCCGCGCGCACGCCTTCTTGCCCCACGCCGACTAACCGCTTGGTAAGTTCGACCGTCCGTTGGGCCACCAAGACCTCATAGAATGCCTGACGGACGTCGTTCAACACTCGACCATTCTGCGCCGCCCAGGAATACTCGGCTTGCCGGATCGCGTGCGCGGCCACATCGCGATTGCGCTGCAACTTCCCGGCGGTCACGAACTCTTGGCCGAATGCAGCGCCCTGCTGGCCGGCTTGTCCCTCGTCGTTCATTTCGTTGGCTTCGTAACCGACGTGTGGATTCGGATAAAGGCCCGCCTGAACCCACTCCGCGCGCGCCGCCTGAACCCGGGCCGCGGCCTGGGCAAGCGTGGGGTTGCATCGCCGGGCGATCTCCTCGAATTCACTCAAATCCATCCCCCGACGCCGCTCGAAAGGCACCGGCGCGGCCTCCGAACTTGGCATTGGGGCGATTGGTGTTGGGGCGGCAGTTGCACTGCCGCCCCCCCAGTGTAGCGTGTGCCCGCCGAGTTGTGGGGCGTTCGAGCCGTAGTCCTCGCCAAGAGCAGCGCTCACGAGGAGAACCTGCATCGCCACGGCCAACGGAAGTATTACCCGGTAGTATTGCATCGCTTCATTTGAACAGTGTGTGCAGACGCGCCCAGTAATGAAGTGTCGGATAATTATGTGGATGGAATGGACTATTCCACGAAAATCGGGGTAAATGATTGGCCGCGATGGTAAACATGGGGGAACGGCGCATAGTGGGGCGAGAGGGGTTGCAAACTCGGAATGCGAAAACGGTTGTATATTGCCTCTCCTCACGATAAACTGCGGAAACATACACATCCCTCCTTATCCACTCACCTCTTGCGGGAGCAATATCATGCCTCTTAGTCGCCTCTGGATTAGTATTGGTGTCTGGCTTGTGATGACTGCCATTGCAACGGCGGCGCCGATAAAGGTCCTGATCGTCGACGGCCAGAACGCTCACAATTGGAAAGAAACCACACCCATCCTAAAACAGCTTTTGGAGGAAACCGACCTGTTTTCGGTTGACGTAGCCACAACGCCACAGAAGGGAAAGGATTTCAGCCAATTCCGACCGACTTTCGCTGCATACGATCTGGTGGTGCTGAACTACCAAGGCGATGACTGGCCGGAAGCTACCCAAAAGGCCTTTGTCGACTATGTGAACAACGGCGGTGGCGTGGTCTGCTATCACTTCGCCGCCGCGGCCTTTCCCAAGTGGCGGGAATACAATCAGATTATCGGCGTGGGCGGTTGGGGTAACCGCGACGAGACTGCCGGACCATATCTCTGTTGGCGCGAGGGCAAGATCGTCCGCGCCACTGAGCCGCCGGGAAAGGCAGGTTTTCACGGGCCGCAACAGACCTTTCAGGTGGTGGTTCGCGACCCCGATCATCCCATCACCCGCGGCCTGCCGAAGGCATTCATGCACACGGCTGACGAGCTATATTGCCGGCTGCGCGGGCCGGCCGAAAACGTCACCGTGCTAGCCACGGCGTTCGCACCAAAACAAAAAGGGGGGTCGGACGAACACGAGCCGATGCTGATGACCATCACCTATGGCAAAGGGCGCGTGTTTCACACCGCCTTGGGCCATGCCGGTGAACACTTGAAAAGCGTGGCGTTCAGCGCCACGTTCCAGCGAGGCGCGGAATGGGCCGCCACGGGTAAAGTAACCCAACCAGTGCCCGCCGATTTTCCCAGCCCCGACAAGGCAAGCGTCCGCCAAATCACTGCCAAGCCGAGTTGCTCCGCCGATCAGTGGGTTGTTTATGAAGGCGGCGATGGACCCGGAAAAGGAAAACACCTCGTGCTGGTCTCCGGCGGCGAGGAGTATCGTTCGGAGCAGATGTTGCCGCAGTTGGGCAAAATCCTCGCCGCCCGACACGGTTTCAAATGCACCGTGCTGTTCGCCGTCGATCCGGCCATCGGCACGATCGACCCGACTTGCTGCTCGAACATCCCCGGGCTGGAGGCGCTTGGTTCGGCCGACCTGATGATCGTTTTCACGCGATTCCGCAATCTGCCCGACCGGCAGATGCGGCACATCGTCGAGTACGTCGCGTCGGGCAAGCCGATCGTCGGCATCCGCACGGCCACCCATGCCTTCAACATTCCCGCCGGCAAGACCTACGCCATGTACAGTTTCAACAGCAAGGACTGGAAGGGCGGTTTCGGCCGGCAAATTCTCGGCGAAACCTGGATCCGCCATCACGGCGCGCACGGCAAAGAGAGCACCCGCGGCGTGGTTGCCCCCGGGGCCGAAAACAATCCGATCGTCCGCGGCTGCGAGGACATCTGGGGACCGACCGACGTTTACGCCGTGCGTTTGCCTTTGCCCGGCGACAGCAAGCAGCTTGTGCTCGGCCAAGTCCTTTCGGGCATGAAGCCGACCGACAAACCCCTCGAAGGTCCGAAGAACGATCCGATGATGCCCGTCGCCTGGACCAAGACGTATCAAGGCGCCCAAGGACAAACGGGTTGTGTCTTCACAACCACGATGGGGTCCGGCCCCGATTTTCTGAGCGAGGGTTTTCGGCGATTGTTGGTCAACGCCGTCTATTGGTGTGTTGGACTGGAAGACAAGATACCGCCCCGCGCGAAGGTCGGGTTCGTCGGCCGATACGAACCGTCGCCGTTCGGTTACTTCGAGAAGAAGGACGCGACCGTCAAACCGTCGGACCACGCGATGTAGAAAACAAGCCCACGGGTTGCAACCCGTGGGCTTTGTAATTGTCCGCCGCAATTCACTCGCTCGCGATCCGCTACTTTTGGCTGGAATAATCGCTGGCGGCGGATTCCTGTTGTTGCCGTAGTTTGGCGGTCTTGACGGCTGCGGCGGCGATCTGGATTCCGGCCTGGATCTCGCCCCGGCTAAAGTACGGCCGGCTTATGCCGTTTGCGTGTCGGAGCCGTTTCGCGGCCAGTTCCTGCCAACTCATGTCGCCGTTCAGGTGCCAGGCCGCGGCTTGGGACGCGCGCTGGTCGAGTTGGCCGCTGCCGAGCATCTCGCACAACTCACGGACGCCGGGCTTGGTGGTGAAGCTCTCCAGCGGCTTGATCTCGTAGGGGACCGCGGCGCGTGGTTCCTGCTTACCATGTTCGAGGCAAACGGTGGGCACCTTGAAATTCCCGATCTTTTCTGGCGGGACGCAGAACATTCCCATTCCGCCACCCATGCCACCCCCGCCACCCATGCCGCCCATGCCTCCGCCCATGCCTTGATTACCGCCCATACCGCCCATGCCGCTTCTGCCACCCA
>JAUWPQ010000216.1 GCA_030611515.1 Planctomycetota bacterium
ACCCTGGAAAACACCTCCAGGCGATGCCGTTCTCGCCGACTCATTAAAATCGTCTCCATTCTGGGCCTCCTTTAGAGACCCCAGCATGGGGACATTTCTATCGGTGACAACAGGGGTCAATTCTATCTGTGAATGACAGCCATGAAACGAGAACCGATACCGGAAAAACTGAAAACCGGCATAAGGCGGAGCGGAAAGACCGTCTACCGCCTTGCCAAGGAATCGGGCGTAGCCCACCCGATAATACTTCGCTTCCTAAGCGGGGAACGGGACATACGCCTTAAAACGGCCGAGAAACTAGCGGCAACGCTAGGCATGAAGCTAGAGAAGATGCACTAATAAAAACGCCTAGGTCGGCGTGAACCGGCCTAGGCAACCACAACCGGGCTTTCGCCAGATTGCAGCCTTTACACTTGCATTATAGCGAAAGCCCCCTGCAAAGGGAAGGCTTTCCTATGTGCAATGTGCTTAAATCAGAGCGCCAAAAACAGGTGCTTCACATGCTAGTGGAGGGGAGTTCAATTCGCGCCACCGAACGCATTACCGGCATCCATAGGGATACAATCTGCCGCCTGATGGTCCGGTTTGGCGATGGTTGCCGTCAATTGATGGATGAGCAGTTCCGGGGGTTACAGTTGAAACACCTTGAACTAGATGAGATTTGGACGTTTGTACTGAAAAAACAGGGACGATTGACCACGGAAGAGCGCCAAGAACGGGCCGACATCGGAGATATGTACCTTTGGACTGCTCTGGACAAGCATACCAAACTTGTCCCCGCCTTCTTGGTTGGGAAGCGGTCGGCAGACAATGCCAGACGGTTTTTAATGGACGTGGCGGGTAGGCTCACTTTTCCCAGTGCCCACGAATCAGACGCCCACGCCTACAAGTCCACTGGCTATCAGGTAATCGTCCAGCTATCGAGTGACGCCTTCAACGGCTACCCCGAAGCGGTGGACCTAGCCTTCGGCCCCTATGCTAAGTACGGGCAGATCAAAAAAGACTACAGGAACGCGACACAGCCGGGCCGATACGCTCCGCCGGAGATGGTCGGCACTAACCGCCGGAGGGTCTTTGCGTTGCGAGAGGGTGAGGAGCGTACAATATGCACCTCACACGTCGAGCGCCATAACCTCACAATTCGGACCTTTTTGCGACGATTCGCCCGGCTTGCCCTGGGGTTTTCCAAGAAGCTGGAGAACCTAGAGGCGGCGGTGGCGTGTTTTATGGCCTATTACAACTTCTGTTGGCGTTCGCGCTACCCCGACTACAGCGGGAAGTGCGGCAGACGACGACCTCCGGCCGCGATGGCGGCAGGGGTAACGGACAGATTATGGACCTTCAACGAATTATTTTCGGCTGTGGCGTGAAATTAGGACACTACCCAAGCGAGGGCAACCCGTTGCACGTCCCTCCAGCCTCCAGCTATAGCCCGAAGGGCTTCGATATGATAGCCCAGGGTTGACGCGCAGCGGCTACCCTGGGTTGCGGGGGCGATGATTTGTTCAACCCTGAAAGGGTTGCGGAGCGACGCCGCCATTCCGCAACCCCTCCGGGGTAAGATGTTACGGCAAACCCGTTCACCCGGGGTAGCCGCTGCGCGTCAACCCCGGGCTATCCTATCACAAGCCCCTCGGGCTATACCATCACAATCGCTTCGGGCTGTCCTCGTCCGTTGCCTTCATGGAAATCACTTGTATCTTTGATCGGATCATTGCTCCAGCAGTGTCTCCAACTCTTCCCATCGCTTGTACGCCTCGGCGACGTCCTTCTCCAGCGATTGCAGTTGGGCCTTGGCTTTCACCAGCTCGGCCGGCTCCTGACGATAGAACGTCGGATCGGCCATCGTCTCGTGCCACCGGCTCAGTTCAGCTTCGAGCGCCGCGATCCGTTCCGGCAGGGCTTCCAGCTCGCGCTGCTCCTTGTAGGTCGGCCGCCGGGGACGCTGCTTGGGTGGCCGTGCCGAGGTGGGCTTCACGGGGACAGGCTCAGCCGCGGGCGGGACGTCGGGTTGACGCTGCCGGAGCCAGTCGTCGTAGCCGCCCGCGTATTCCTTCACCCGGCCTTCGCCCTCCAAAACCAAGGTGCTGGTCACCACGTTGTTGAGAAACTCCCGATCGTGGCTGACCAACAACAGTGTGCCGGGATAGTCCAGCAACATGTCTTCCAGCAATTCGAGCGTTTCAATATCCAAGTCATTGGTCGGCTCGTCCATCACCAGCACGTTCGACGGTTTGGTGAAAAGCCGAGCCAGCACCAATCGATTCCGTTCCCCGCCCGAGAGCCGCGCCGCGGGAGCGTCCACCTGCTCGTGCGTGAAGAGGAAATCATCGAGGTAGCCGATGATATGCCGTTTGCGGCCGCAGATTTCGACCCAATCCGATCCATCACAGACGTTGTCCCGCACCGATTTCGTGTCGTCCAACCGAGCGTGGAGCTGGTCGAAGTAAGCCACTTCGAGATTCGTCCCAAGGCGGATCGTCCCGGCCTGGGGCTGCAACTCGCCGAGTAGGAGACGCAGGAGGGTCGTTTTGCCGGAGCCGTTCGGACCGATCAGCCCGACCCGATCGCCCCGCATAATCATCGTGGAAAGATCGCGGACGACCGGCGTCTCTGCATAGCCGAAACTGACGTGCTTCGCCTCGACGACCAGCCGGCCCGACCGCTCCGCCTCCTGAATCTCCATGCGCACCTCGCCCGGTTGCTCGCGGCGGTCGCGGCGGGTTTCTCGCAGTTTTTGCAAAGACCGCACGCGACCTTCATTTCGTGTGCGCCGGGCCTTGATTCCCGTGCGGATCCAAACCTCTTCCCTGGCCAGCTTCTTGTCGAACTCGGCCCTCTGCCTGGTCTCGGCCTCCAAGGCCGCGTCTTTGCGCTTCACATAAGTATCGTAGTCGCAGGACCAACTTGTCAGTCGGCCGCGGTCTAGCTCGAAGATGCGGGTAGCAAGCCGGCGCAGCAAAGCCCGATCGTGCGTGACAAACAAGAGTGCCGCGCTGGACCGCAGGAGAAATTCTTCGAGCCAGCGTATGGCGTCAATGTCGAGGTGGTTTGTCGGCTCGTCCAGAAGCAGGATCGCGGGCGCGCCAACCAGTGCCTTGGCCAGCAGCACTCGACGCTTCATGCCGGCGGAGAGGGTGGCCACGTCGGCGTCGCCTTGCAGGGCCATGCGCGAGATGATCGCCTCGACTTCCTGGTGTATGCTCCAGCCGCCTTCAATCTCCAACATGCGATGGATGCGGTCCAGGCGTTCCCGCAACGCGTCGCCCCCCTCGATGGCCAGACGGCCGGAGACGTGGTGGTACTCGGCCAGCAGTTCCGCCCGCGAACCCAATCCCCGGGTAATCTCGTCGAAAACGGTGCCGCTGAATTCCCGGGGCACCTCCTGTGGGAGCATTGCCGTGACAAGCCCCTGCTGCCGCGCGATTTCTCCGTGGTCCGGCTCGATCTCTCCGTGGATCAGCCGCAAGAGCGTGGTTTTTCCCGTCCCGTTGCGGCCTAGAAGACAGATCCGCTCCCCAGATTCAACCTTGAGGTTGACCCCATCCAACACCAACGGGGTACGAAAGCTCAGACTAACATCGCGTAGCGTAACGAGTGCCATCGACTGATGGTACGGCACAACTCGCCTCGCGGCAAGGTGAAGCCCGTGCCGCGAATACCCGGCGCGGGTGGCCCCGATAGCTTGCCTATCGGGGCGGCGAAGCCGCAAGAGGTGTTTCACGACGCGCGGAATCCCTCCTGTGCCTGCGGCACCCCGATAGACGAGCTATCGGGGCCACCCGCGCCTATCGGGGCCACCCGCAAACCATAACCAACGCAAGGGCTGGCCGCTTGAGCGGCCAGTCGGGGAGAAAAAAACACACGGAACTACCGTGGTCCCAGCGGGTGTCTTGACATATAATCGAGGTTTGTCGGTATTCACCGCGACCATTCCGTCAAGTCAGTAAGAAGGAAAATCACATGAATCTTAGCGAACCGCGCTACGCCAAGTACGCACTCGTAAAGGAGATGCTGGACACCGTTTCGGTTGTCAAGAACTTCGATCCTGCTCAAAGCGCCGAGGTGGCCCGGGAAATCGCGGAGGCGGGGCGTTTTCTGATGACCGGCGAGGGATCCAGCCGGATCTTTCCGGCCAAAAACGCCATCCGCAAGGCGCTGACTTGGGGACTTGACTTGCAGATTTGCACGGAGTGCTCGCGCCAGGCGGCTCAGTACGATCTGTCGAAGTTCGCCGTGTTCTGTGCATCCAATTCCGGACGTACGAAGGAAGTGGTCTTGCTGGCCCAGAACCTCGCCGCTCAGGGTAATCGCCGGCGCTATTGCTTGTCGGCCAATACGGGAACGCTCTTGGCCCAAGCCACAACACGCGAGTTCGTCCTTAGTTGCGGGTGGGAGCAGGCCGTCGCCGCCACCAAAAGCGTCGTCGAGCAGGCGATGTTCTATCAGTCCGTTATTTGCCACATAGCAGGCAGGAAAATGGAGTTGGACGGGCTCGACGAGAATATCCAACTGGCCCTGACAATGCCGATCGACGCGGAGATTGTCCGCAAGGCGGCCGCCGCGCCGACCATCTACTTCGCCGGGTACAACGACGGAGTCGCTGAAGAACTAACGCTCAAGACCAACGAGATCACCCGCAATAAATCCGATTTTCTCGAGGGCACATACGCCGTCCACGGCATCGAGGAAGTCATGGACCCGAACGACGTCGTCTTCGTGATTGATCCGATCGACGAGGAGATCGAGAAGTTCCAAGAGGTGCTCGTCAAGGGCGTAGGACTGACCGTGGTGGCCCTGGCCGACCGCGACACCCCCTTCCCGACGATCAAGGTGCTTTCGGCCAAGGAGATGACGCCCGCGGTCTATTTGGCAGCCGGGTGGAACCTGCTGGTGGAGATCGGGTTGGCTCTCCAGATCGATCTGGACAAGCCCACACGCGCCCGCAAGGTGGGCAACGAACTGATCCAATAGCAGCCGGCGAAGCGTTCACGGGGGACTGTCCCAATTTTCGCGGCGCGAGGGACGTTGCCAGACGAATTGACTTGACCGCCGCGAAAATGGGACTGTCCCCCTTGCACCCATGCCCTCACCCCCGGCCCCTCTCCCAAAGGGAGTGGGGAGACTATGCGGGTCAGTTCCGCTTCTTTGCGGCTTGGATGCGCTTCTGAAAGACCTTGGTGTCCGCACGCGTCTGCTTGACGAAGCTGTTGTCTTCGATCGTACCGATGACCGCCCGCATCTCTTCGGCGTTGGCGAATGTGGCCTGGCGAAATGGGTTCTCGAAGTCCTTGTTGCGGCTAACGTAGACTTGCTCGCAGATGTATTCGGCAATGCGAGCGGCCTCGTTCAGCGCGCTTTTCCAGAGCGCCGGCGTGAGTTCTTTGGCTGCCAGCAGATCCAGCAACGTGGCGAAGGCGTGCTGCTGCCTGGCCGGTTGGTAGACCTCCCAGAGTTCATCGTACGCTGCGTGGATTGCTTTCCAACTGTTCAACTTGCCGGACTTGATGCGTTCCAGAAGCTTCTCGACGTCCGGGTCGGGGATCAACTGGCCGCCGACGTTGACCCACCGCTGCTGGCGCGGTCCCGACAAGACCTCGGCCATCGCCGAGAGGTTGGCCTGATGGTTGGCCTCCTGGTAGTCCAGCAGGTTCTTGACAGCGTAGTAGTGCAACATTTCCCGGTAGGCGTGATAGGCTTGACGGGCCTTGAGAATCACGACCTTCCGGCGAGAATACTCCATGTTTTCCCCCAACACCTCCAGGCCGGCGGTGCGATCCTCCTTGCCCATCAGTAGCTCTCGCCCCAGTTCCGCCAGTTCGTCGTCGCTGCGGTTTTCAGGGCTTTGGCCATCGGCGAGAAGGCGAGCCTTGGCAGTCCAAAGCTCCAGCAGGTGCAGGGCCTGGAAGATCTCTTCGGCAGTGTCGGGGGCCAGCGAGTCCAGCTCGATCTTCTGTGTGCGCATCTTACGCTTGTCGCGGGTTTGGAACTTCCAGGTGTTCCGGGCCAAGGCATACATGTTGTACATCCACCAATACGCCGGCATCACAGTCAGGCGGTCGTTGGTGCGATCGTCGTTCAGCAAGCAGAACGGCAAAGGAATGTTCAACTCCGCCGGGTAGTCGCCCTTGGCCAGCAGCGTGAACGACGCAAAGCGGGAGGAGTGTTTCAGCGTCGTGCATAGCCCCGGCCAGAATCCCCGCCCGGCCTCGACCTCGCCGTCGTTTGCGCGGCTATTGTGGTTCGAGCCGACCGTGGCCCCGGCAGCGAGGTTGCTCTGCCCCTTTATCAGTGCCGCGGTCAGAAAGGAGTTGTTGTGATGTTGCTCATGAGCCGGGAAGATAAGACTGTTTAGTATCTCGCAACACGAGACCGTGGAATTGTCGCCCAGAAACGAGTGGATCAACCGGGCGCCGTACTTCAGGTTTGAGTTGTTGCCCATGATGAAGCGGACCGCCTTGCATCCGTAGAAGACGTGACAGTTCAGGCCGATGATGCCGTTGATCAGTTCCACTCCCTCTCCGATTTGGCTGGGTTCTTCCTTGCTGGAGTTGATCGTCAGGTTTTTGAGTTTATTGGCCCCCTTGATGTAAACGCAATCGCCGACCTTCATGTCCTTGATAATGCTGCAGTTTTTGATCACGCACTCTTTGCCGATGGTCCCGTAAAACCCGCGGCGGGAATCGAACTGCGCCTCGGTGATGGCTTTGAAACGCTCCAGCAACGCGGTGTCCTGGCGATACTTCGCCCATAAGTACGCGTCCGCCGGGATTATTCCATCAAATGGCAGCATCGCGCGTCCGCCGGCTTCATTAATGAGGTCCAACCATATCCGGTCCTTCTCTTCCTCGCCGTCCTTGACGATCCCGTTGCCGAATTTAGCGTGGCTGGTCGTCTGCATCTCGTCAATGTTCAGCAGCATCGAGTGGTCGCCCACAATGTATCTCGCGATGTATCGAACGTTTCTGATTCCCACGTCGTCGCCGATGTCGCAGGCCACAATGTGACTGTTCAGCAACCCCGCCGGCACGACAAGGTCGTGCATCGACAGACTCACGTCGCTAATTCGGCCAATCCGCACCAAGCCGGAAAACTGACAGCTTCGCACGTGACGGGGATCGAACCCCTCGGCCACCAAGATGTTGTCCCAGTTCTCGCTGGTGTTGCTGTTTCTGACCAATTCCTCCAACTCATTGGCCCGAAGGTTGCGCCAATGATCGGTGGGCTTGTCTACCTGCTTGTTGCGGAGGTAGTACTCGTCCTTGCTCGCCGGCAAATACTCCGACGGAACGAATCCATACCCCAACGACTGCATTGGCAGAATCTTCAACTCGGACATCATGCTCTCCCTTGATTTTCTGTTGGCAGTCTCTAATACTACTGCGCTAGGTAGCGCTGGATAATCGTGTAGCGGGCGGGCTTGCCCGCCGTTGGTTGCCAGCAAGAGTACCGCTGAGGCAACGGCGGGCAAGCCCGCC
>JAUWPQ010000152.1 GCA_030611515.1 Planctomycetota bacterium
GCGGGACGAGTACAAGCCTACGGCATATTTCCGGCACCATCTCGGCAAGGTCGAGACATCCTCTTCTGGGCAGATTGCGTATGGGACAGGCGTCCGTTTTCTCACAATGCGGTTATGGCTATTCGGAATTTCACTCCTCCGTGCGGCGTGTGCATGCCCCGCTGCGCTTGGAGACGGCGATCTATTTTCGCGGCAACGTGGTCGCGGCAGTATAGGCGGCGGTATTGTCGGACGGTCCGCCGCGCGTGCGGAACACGAAAGGACTGGGTGGGTTGTTGGCGACGGCCACCCACGGGAACGGAGTGCGCGCCGACCGAAGTTGATTGGAGAACACACGATGATCCAAAACCACGATTCTCTATGGTGGGAGCCTTGCCCGGCGCCGTTGCCCCCAAAAACGCCGGACGATCGGGACGCAACGCCGAAAGAAGGCGAACCATCGGAAGAGTCGCTCGCGCCGCGACAACAGCCGGCGCCGATGCCGCCGCTCGAGTATCCGGGCGACGAGTATGAATGGCTGATCCTGCTTTGATGATTGAATTTCATCATCGCGACGTTCGGCGAACTTCTTTTTGCGGACGTCGGATCGCGGCGTAACATGCCGAAGTTATCCCACAATATTGCGGCAAACCTAGCCGGCAAGGGCACGACCATCGGGCTGGCTTTACTGACCGTGCCCTGGTACGTCCGCCTGCTGGGCGTCGAGTCCTTCGGTCTAATCGGGGTCTTTGCCGGTCTACAGGCGATCTTTTCCCTGTTGGACATGGGATTCAGCGCAACGGTCAACCGTGAAATCGCCCATCTCTCGGCGATCCCTGGCAGCGCCGGTCAACAACGGACCCTCGTTCGGACCGTCGAATCGGTCTATTGGGGTCTTGCGATCTGCGTCGTGCTGGTGGTGGCGGTTTTGGCGCAATGGATCGCCAAACACTGGCTGATCTCCGTTACTCTGGACGAGACGACGCTATGCACCTCACTGGTTTTGATGGGTTTGGTTATCGGATTGCAATTTCCCTTCTACCTTTACCAAGGGGTATTGTTCGGCCTGGAGCGTCAAGTCTCGCTCAATGTGATCGTCGGATCTGCGGCAATTTTGCGGTTTGGGGGCGCTCTGGCAGTACTGTATTGGATCGCGCCGTCAATCACCCTGTTTTTCGCGTGGAACGCCGGTGTCGCGGCGCTGCAAACGCTCGTGACGTGGGCCTACGCTTGGCACTGTCTGCCCAAGGCAAGCCGTCCGGCGCGTTTTGAGGCCCAAGCTCTGAAACGCATCGCGAGATTTAGCGTTGAGATCATGGGAATCACCCTGGTGGGGGCAATGATCGTCCAACTCGACAAGATCGTCTTGAGCCGTTCTCTAAGCCTGGACCAGTTCGGCTATTACGCGTTGGCGGGCGTGATCGCCAGCAGCATGATTGTCGTCAGCCAAACGGTATTTAACGCGATTTTCCCCCGCTTTTCTTACATGAGGTCCGCGGGGCTCGAAGGCGACCTCAAGCGGCTCTATCACCGCACCAGCCAACTGATGTCGTTTTTCGTCCTGCCGGCCAGCGCCGTGCTGACCGTAATGTCATACGACGTGTTGCTGCTCTGGACCGGCAGCGCCGAGATAGCCGAGCGCACGTGGCTGTTCGTGTCGCTGTTGGTGCTGGGTTCGACGCTAAGCGCCCTGTACAACGTGCCGCTGGCGCTGCAATTGGCGTTCCGTCAGGCCCGCGTTTCGTTGCTGGGACTTCTTACCGGCATAGTGGTGTTGACGCCATTGATGCTTTTGATTGCTCCGTATTATGGTGGCGTGGGCGTATCGTCGCTAGTGCTGGCTTTTTACGTCATATACCTTCTCGTTTGCATCAATGTCATGCATCGACGCCTCTTGCCTTCCGAACGACGAAAATGGTTCATCACCGACACCGGGGCTCCGATCCTAGTTGTCTACTCCCTGGTATTGGTGGTGCGCTGGCTGCGTCCATCGGAAATGAGTCTAGCATGGACTGGCGCGTGGATCTTTGTGGCATGGCTGGGCGCATCGTTGTTGCTGGTCGTTTTGTTGCCGACGCTGCGGCAGTATTTCCGTTTGGGAGTCGGTCGACTTTGCGGAGCAGGGTATAGCCCTTCGCCCTAATACAACAACATGGAATTCTCGGCATCTTTCTGGTTCAGCGTGTGTTACTGGGGCATCAGCGCAGTAATTTTGCGATTCTATTGGTCGTTCATCCGCAACCAGGATGCTTTGAATCCCATATACTTCAACACCGTAGTGTTTTTCCTTTACGCCTTGGGGGGCGGAATGGCATCCGAGCGCGGCATGGTTGTTAGCGAACTCGGTTTGATAGATCCCCAAATAGTTCCTAAGTTTTACGTATTATGCATTCTTGGAGCCGCCTGTTTTCAGATTGGCTTCGTGTATTGGGCATATCACCACAGGACATCGCGTTGCGATGTGGGAACGTCGCTCGCGGAGAACCGAAACTACCGGGAGTGGTTGTATGCTGCCGCCATATTGTCCGCCGTTTTTTTCGGAAGAAATCTTGTCGTGCATATTGTGCCGCTCATCGGAGATCGTTACCTGGACACGGTTCTTCCCATGCTGCAGGCGGTAATGGACGATTCGGCTGCTGGTTTCAAGTGGTATTTGACCAATCGTTTTCCTTTGACAATCGTGTTGGCCGCAGCAACGGTGGCTATGTTCAAGAGCAGAATTACTCTGGTAAAAATCTTCTCGGGCGCGATCATCCTGGGCACTTTGATCAGCGGAATTATCATCGGATTCAGGCAAGCGCTAATGTTTAACGCCCTCATACCGGCAATATACTACCACTACCGGGTGCGGCGGTTTTCCATGTGGCAAGTTTTCCTCGGCGCCATCTGCGTCTATTTCCTGATTACCGCCCTGGCTTTTGTCAGGTACATCGAACTGGATTCCATGGTTGAGACCTATATAGGCATGGTTCAGGACAGACCCGAGATACTTTCTCCGATGTCGGGCGAGACCACGGGCCCAACGGGCTTCTTTATGAACATGCTTGCGGACATCGACGCCGGCCACTGGGATTATCAATACACCAGACCCATTCTGGATTCCATATACATCCTGGTGCCAAGGGTTTTGCTCGATAGGCCGACGTCCGCGTACGACGAATATCTATCTCACCGCTCTCCACGCGTTGCCGCTATGGGCGGAGGGTTCGGTACGTTTGTCATCCAGGAACCGTACTTATCGTTCGGAACGCTAGGCGTCGTGGTTTTCATGTTCATCGCCGGAATGGTAATCAGCGCACTTTACATATTTTTTACTAGAGAATGCCTTGCCAGTGATTCCGCTGCGCTAATCTATTCGATCATTTTCTATGTCGTCTGTATTCAATCCGTTAGATCATCCATGTTCTGTTTCCCCAAGTACATCCTCATGGGAATCGGGCCGTTGCTTGTTATCGCAATCGTCAGCAGCCTAAGCCGAAAAATGCTGAAAGGAAATCGATTACGCATGGCCCACTTGCCAAAACGGTCCAAGGAGTCCCTCTTGACGGCTGGCGGCGGCAGATAACCCACAAAGTACATATCAAAATGTTTGCCGGCCGCACTATCGTCGTTCTCTCGCATCAGGGCATGGGCGATTGCCTGATGGCGATTCCCTTCCTACGCACTTGCGACGCGAACTTGTCTCGACACGACCGGATGGTGATTCTAGTCAAGTCAAAGCTGGAAGTGGAAGTCATGGCAACCATCCCATGGAAAGGAAACGTGGAGGTCTGGCAACTTCGACAGGGGGGCCTGTTGGGAAAACTCCGCCTGTTCTGTGTGCTTCCCAGGCTTCGGGGGTTGCGGCCGGACATTTTGTTGGCCCCGCTGCTGGTCGATCGGTTTGCCAACGCACTCTGGTTGTGGCTGGTCGGCTCACGGAAAGCGGTAGTGCGTCGAGGGAGGTGGTTGGGCCGCATGGGACGGACTGTAGCGGTGCGTTTTCCGGCTGCCGCCCATGAAACTGAGGAATTTCTCGAATATGCACGCGCGGCCGGGTTCAACGACTGTCCTGACGCCGACATGGTGATTCCTGTCTCCAACGACCAACGCGAGGCGGCCCGTCGGCGTATGACGGACTGGAAACCCGAGCAACGCTGGATCGCTTTTGGTCCGGGATCGGGGGTTCTGGAGGCGTTCAAACGCTGGCCGCCGAAGCATTACGCGGCGTTGGCCGACCGGTTGCTGAAACACTCTCCCGATGTCCGAATCGCATTGGTCGGCAGCCGCAACGAGCAGCCGCTGCTCGAATCCATTGCCCGGGACGTCGCCCTCGATCGCGACCGCTGTTGCATATTTACCGATCTGGCGTTCCGCGAATGTTTGGCGCTGTTGACACAATGCCGCTGCATGGTGGCCGCCTCCGCGGGTCTCTCGCACATGGCCGCTGCGGCCGGCATTCCTATTGTCGGGATACACGGACCGGCAAACCCCGGCCACTCCGGATCGTACAGCCGTCAACTTCGCGTGGTGCGGCTGGGACTGGAATGTTCTCCCTGCTATCGCAGCGGCCAGATCACAGGCTGCGGAAACCCCGTCTGCATGACGATGATTCATCCCAATATCGTGTTCGATGCGGTGCTCGCATCGCTCGACGGAAAACCGTGCCCGCCGGTCCCCTGGTGCGAAACGACCGACGCATGCGAACCGATTTACCCCCGAACGGAAACCGAGTCGCGAGCCGCATGAGTACAACCGACGCCATCCGGGAAATGCTGCAAGAAAGCGCCGAAACCAAACTTGCCATGAAGGGCCTGGCGGACAAAATCGCCGCCTTCGCCGAGTGGATGAGGGAAACCTACCTGCACGGCGGAAAAGTGATCCTCTTCGGCAACGGCGGCTCACTGTGCGACGCCGCTCACATCGCGGGCGAACTCGTCGGCCGCTTCAAGCTCCAGCGGCGCGGTCTGCCGGCCATCGCGCTGGCCGATCCGGCGATCCTGACCGCCGTGGGCAACGACTTCGATTTTTCCGCCGTTTTCGCCCGCCAGGTGGAAACCTGGGCCACGCCCGGCGACCTTGTTGTCGGGATCAGCACCAGCGGAAAATCGCCCAACGTCCTTGCCGCATTGCTCGCGGCCAGGCAGCGAGGCGCGCGGACCGTGGCGCTGACCGGAACGGCAGGCGAAAGCATAATGGCGGAAGCCGCCGACCTCGTGTTGGCGGCGCCATCCTCCAATACGCCGCGCATTCAGGAATGTCATATCACCATCGGACATATCGTCTGCGAAATAGTCGAGCAACACCTGGAGAAATGAATGCCGTCGCGCTATAGGGAATTTGATCTTTCGCGAGTCAAGACGTTCGCCATGGACCAGCGGGTCAGCAAGGTGTCGCTGGCCGACCTGGGCAGGATCGCACCGCCCCGCGGCGGTGTAACCGAGTTTCTGGATTCACTCCCCCGGCAGTTGGCCGGAAATGTTTTGCGCGAGATTTTGCGGGCAATGCAAGCCGCACGGAAAAATGGCCGGGCCATCATCTTCGCCACCGGCGCTCATACAATCAAGACGGGACTGGGACCGATCGTAATCGATCTGATGGAGCAGGGATACATTACGCACCTCGCCTTCAACGGAGCCGGCGTCGTGCATGATCTTGAATTGGCGCGATTCGGCGCGACCAGCGAGGACGTTGCGGCGGAGTTGAAAGAAGGCCGCTTCGGTTTCGCCGAGGAGGCCAACGCCGAAATCAACACCCTGGCCAAACAGGCGGCTCGATCCGGCAAAGGATATGGAGAAACGGTGGGAGAAGCGCTGCTGACGGCGCCGAACGCCCGGATCAGCATTTTCGCCAACGCCTACCGGCTGAACGTCCCCGCAACGGTCCACGTGGCGCTGGGAACCGACGTCCACACGATGCGCGCGGACGCGGACGGCGCGGCTCTGGGTGCGGCTAGCTTGCGGGACTTCCGCATTCTCATCGAATCGATGCGGGGTCTCAACCGCGGCGGCGTTTTGATGAACGTAGGCTCGGCGGTCATCCTGCCGGAAGTAATCCTGAAAGCGATGTCCGTCCTGCGCAACGCCGCCGAACTAGCCGATTTCAGCAGCGTCAATCTGGATTTTATTCAGCCTTATCGCAGTTCGATGCAAGTTGTACAGCGAGTCGGCGGCATCGGCGGCCGCGGTTTCGCGCTGACCGGACATAACGAACTGATGCTGCCTCTAATAGCGTGGGCACTGGCCGCGGCGGAAGGAAACTAACGAATGACTGTGCTCTCGCTGAACTCCGAGACCTTGCCCAGCCTCGAGCCGGAACGGTTCGACGCGCTATTGAACGCCTTCGAGGGACGCAAAATTCTCGTCGTCGGCGACCTGATGCTGGACGAATACGTTTTGGGGCATGCCGGCCGCGTTTCGCCCGAAGCGCCCGTGCTGGTCCTCGACGTTCAGCGGACGACACACGGCCTCGGCGGCGCGGCAAACGTGGCGCGGAACGTCGGTCGGATGGGAGCGGAAGTTACCTTGGCCGGAGTCGTCGGCGCCGATGCCGGCGCGGATCGGCTCCAGGCAAGCCTTCGAGAGAATGGCTGTTCAACGGAGGGAGTGGTTGTTGCCCGGGATCGACCCACCACGGTCAAAACCCGCGTCGTGGTGCAAAATCAGCAGATCGTGCGCATCGATCGGGAAACCCGAGAACCGGTGTGCGGGAAAACGCTCGAAAGACTCTCGTCGCTGGTCAACGCCTCGATTCCCTCGGTGGACGGCGTGATTCTGTCGGATTACGCCAAAGGCGCCCTGACGGATTGTCTGGTTTCCACGATCATCAAGAAAGCGAAGGAACATCGCGTGCCGCTGGCCGCAAACCTAAAGCCACCGCGCGTCGATGCGTTTCGCGGAGCTACCCTGTTGACCCTCAATCTCGCCGAAGCGGAGCGGGCCTGGCGGCATCCGGTCGGCGACGAAGCGGATCTCCGCCGCTGCGGCCAGGCCTTGCGGAAGCGGTTGGCCTGCAAAGGATTGCTCATTACCCGCGGCGGCGACGGCGTCGTACTTTTCACTGCAACCGGAGCCCCGCTCGCAATTCCGGCACATCGCGTTCAAGTGTTTGACGTTACCGGCGCCGGCGACACCGTGATCGGCGCCGCGGCGATGGCCCTCTCGTGCGGCGCGACCTGCGGCGAGGCCGCCGCCATCGGCAATTTGGCCGGAAACATCAAGGTCACCAAACTCGGCGCCGCAACCGTCGATCGCGACGAAATACGAACTTTCGCCATGAAAGCATATTCGGAGACTTCATGCCATGAACCTTCAAACCGCCGCGGCCCGAGATTGCGTGCTGCCGCGTGATGAACTGGCAAATCGACTTGCGTTCGAGCGCCGCGGAAAGACCGTAGTGTTCACGAACGGATGCTTCGATCTGGTCCACGCCGGGCACGTGCGCGCCTTGGAAGCCGCGCGGCAATTCGGCGACATCCTGGTCGTCGGAGTTAATTCCGACTCCTCGGTGCGCCGCCTGAAGGGCGACTCCCGACCGATCGTCCCCGAAACGCAACGCGCCGAACTGGTCGCGGCCTTGAAGCCGGTGGATTACGTGGTGATATTCTCCGAAGTTCTCCCCATCGAAACGATTCGACTGCTTCGCCCCGACGTACACGTCAAGAGCGGAGATTATCGCGCCGAGGACATGCCCGAAACACCCTGCGTTCTCGCCGCCGGCGGTCGGGTCGAGATCACTCCGCTGCTCGAAGGACTATCCAGCACGGGCATTATGGAACGGATACTAACCGGCCGGAATAGCAATTTGCGCCGCGCCGGCTGATCATTTACGAAACTCGCAAGGCATAAACGACGTGAAAAAAATCTGCTTCGATCTCGACGGAGTTCTCTGTTCGCAAACCGACGGACGGTACGAGAACGCCGTTGCCAATCCCGAAGCCGTCCAATTGGTCAACCGACTCCACGAGCGGGGATTTCACATAATCATCTATACGGCCCGATTCATGGGCAGAAACAATCAGGACATTATCGCGGCCTATAAACAAGGTTACGAGCTGACGCAAAGTCAATTGCAACGGTGGGGCGTGAAATACCACGACCTTTTCCTCGGCAAACCCGCCTTTGACCTGTTGATCGATGATCGGGCCGTGTTCTATCAAGCGGACTGGCGGAAGATCGAAGCCGCCGTAGAGGAAAACTCGACAACGAATGGAACGATTTCTGATGGACGATTTTCATAAGAGGGCAAGATAGTGTTCCAAAACAAAACGCTCCTCATCACCGGCGGCACAGGCTCCTTTGGCAACGCCGTCCTGCACCGTTTTCTCGACACCGAAATCGCGGAAATCCGCGTCTTCAGCCGGGACGAGAAAAAACAGGACGACATGCGGCACCAGTACCGTAGCGAGAAGCTGAGATTCTACATCGGCGACGTGCGGAGCCCCGACGGACTACGCGACGCTATGGAAGGCGTGGACTATGTCTTCCACGCCGCGGCGCTCAAACAGGTCCCCTCCTGCGAGTTCTATCCGCTGGAAGCCGTGCAGACAAACGTTCTCGGCGCCGCCAACGTCTTGACGGCCGCCATCGGCGCCGGCGTGAAAAACGTCGTCGTCCTCAGCACCGACAAAGCGGCATATCCGGTCAACGCCATGGGGATGTCGAAGGGCTTGATGGAGAAAGTCACAAATGCCCGATCGAGGGTCGCCGCCAAAAAAGGATGCACCCTCTGCGTCACGCGCTACGGCAACGTGATGGCCTCGCGCGGCTCGGTCATTCCGCTGTTCGTCGATCAGATCCGCCAGGGAGCGCCGTTGACGGTAACCGACCCGAACATGACTCGGTTCATGATGTCGCTGGACGACGCGGTGGACCTGGTGATCTACGCCTTCCAGAACGCCTCGCCCGGCGATCTGTTCATCGAAAAGGCCCCGGCGGCGACCATCGGCACGCTGGCCGAGGCGATCAAGCAGGTCTTTCGAGTCGACAACCCGATTCACACGATCGGCACCCGACACGGCGAGAAACTGTACGAAACCCTTTTGACCCGCGAGGAAATGGTCCGCGCGATCGACCTGGACAAATACTACCGCGTCCCGGCCGACGTCCGCGACCTCAACTACGCCAAATACTTCTCCGACGGGCAAAGCAACCTCGCCGAAATCGAGGATTACCACTCGCACAACGTCCATCGGCTGGACGTTGACGAAATGGTCGATTTGCTGTTGAAGCTCCCCTATATTCAGGAAGAACTGAGTAAAGAAGGAGTCAGACTCTACAAACCGGCGAAAAACCGGAAACGCAAGGCGGCGTAGTTCGACGACACGACAAACCTCATGTTTAGCAGCCGCCGGTACGGCGGCTTGACGCGGAACACGGGTCGCCGTGCCGGCGACCGCTAAACGGGCATGACCTCGACCATGAAAACCGTACTAATCACCGGCGCGAAGGGATTTATCGGCCGCAATCTCGCCGCGCACCTGAAACTCCGCGAAAACGTCCGCCTGCTGACCTACGACATCGACAACACCGAGGCGGAACTCCGCAGTTGGGCCTCGCAGGCCGACGTCGTCTTACATCTGGCCGGAGTAAACCGGCCGAAAAAGACCGCGGAGTTCGAGTCGGGCAACGCCGGCTCGACCGACCTGCTATGCCGCGCCCTCGACGAGACCGGCCGAACGCCGCTGGTCATTCTCGCCTCTTCGATCCAAGCCGAATTCGACAACCCTTACGGACTCAGCAAACTGCACGCCGAAGAAACCCTGCAACGATTTTCGCGGCAAAGCGGGGCTTCGATCGCCATCTTTCGGCTCAAGAACGTCTTCGGAAAATGGTGCCGCCCGAACTACAACTCCGTCGTCGCCACGTTCTGCCACAACATCGCCCACGACCTGCCGATCCAGGTTTCCGATCCCGACCGGCAACTGGAACTGGTCCACGTGGACGACGTAATCGCCGCCATGCTGGCCGAGATGGATCGGCCGGAACACCATGCGTCGGGCATCGTTTCGCCCGACCCGATCCCGTCCTACACCCTGACCCTCGGCGATCTGGCGGAGCGGATACGCTTCTTCCACGAGATGCAACAGTCGCTGCGCGTGCCTGATCTCTCCGTCCGTTTCAACCAGCAACTCTACGCGACCTACCTTTCCTACGTCGATCCGCCCCGGTCGGAATACGGACTGGACGTGAAGCGCGACGCCCGCGGAAGCCTCGCCGAGTTCATCAAGTCGCCCGGCTTCGGGCAGATATTCGTGTCGCGGACCGTCCCGGGCATCACCCGCGGCAACCACTTCCACCACGTGAAGACCGAGAAGTTCCTCATCCTCTCGGGCGAAGGTCTGATCCGCCTCCGCCACGTCGAGAGCGACGAGGTCCATGAGTTCCGCGTGCGTGGCGAGGACTATCGGGTAGTTGACATCCCGCCCGGATACACTCATTCGATCACCAACGTCGGCGCGACCGAGATGGTCACGCTCTTTTGGGCCAG
>JAUWPQ010000061.1 GCA_030611515.1 Planctomycetota bacterium
CTCCGGCTCGCTACGCTCACCTCCGCGACGCCGGCCCCACCCTGAGTTGTTTCTAACCTTTCACCAAGGGGACATTTCTATCTGTGAGAAAGAGGGGACATTTCTACCTGTGGACAACAGGTTCTCGTTTCATGGCTTGACCCTTTCTAATTGGAATTGTATCATTGGGTACTTGCGTGTCAACAGATACATAAGATGTATTGGAAACCACTGATGGCGAAAACGGGCAAAAAGACGGCGAAAAAGAAAGTCAAGAAAAAGAAAGTAGGGCGACGTTTTGATACTGTTCTGTCCGTTTTCAAGCTGATGATAAAAGAGTCTGACCGAGGCTGCGTTGTTGCGGCAGGGGGATTTTTAGATGAGATGCTCGAAGAATTGCTGCGGACACATCTCGTAAGGATGTCCAGGGAAGAAACCTTGGTTGATAAGTTGCTGGACGCAAAAGCCAAGGGGGCCTTAGGGTCTTTCGGAGTACGCATCAAAATGGCGGTTGCTATGGGGCTAGTTGCTGGCAAACACAAAAGTTCCCTAGAAAAAATCGGCGAAGTCCGTAATGAGTTTTCCCATAACCCGCGACTGAATACGCTTGAAAGAAAGCACATAAGTAAGATTCACGATTCGTTGGATGATTTGGTAAAAGAATGCGTTACAAAGGGCATGGACGGGGTAAAGGAAGCTATCACCCCGGAAATGTCTGAAGCTCGTGTGCAATTTGTGTTGCTGTCTAGCATGCTGGTCCATATTTTATGGAATGCAATTAGCGATGATAAACGTCGTTTAAGGATCATCGCACAAGCGCTTGAACCTACGCCAACTTGTCTTCCGCGCAGAGGCCGACGATAAGCACCATTACCTTTCCTTCGTCTGGAAAAAGCCGCCACTGTTCGGCCATCTTGTCGGGAACATCTTGATACCAATGCGGCTCATCCAGCCGGAAGGTTGCGTGTCGTGCCATTTTGACTAAGCTATGCCAATCCTGGACGGCAGGATCGTCACAGTACAATTGTTGGCGGGCCAATTCCAGCAGTTTTTGTTGGACGGAAGTGATTGGCTTTTGTCGAGTTTTCGTCATTTTATATTCCTTTTCTGTTCGCTTTGGCTTGATGTTCTTCCTTTCGCGTTCATAGCACACAAGAGCCTTTTTGATGGCACGCATAAATTGCGGTTTAACTTTTGGGGCTTCTCTTTTCATGGCTTTGTCTCCGATCGTTATGTTTTCCAATTGATACGCACCCAATGATACGCAGGAGGAAAGGCGAGACAATCGCGCTGAGCGACCGCAACATGCCTGAGCGAAAACTGGGGTCAGCCTGATACTTACTCAACGGACCCGGTTAGCACGGTCCAAACACGGGAAACAGGCGGCAACCAAGCAACGCGAAAGGCGCAAGGGCGGGGCGAGTAGTCTTGCGTAAATGCAAGGGCGACAACAAGATATGCAACGTCAAGCGGACTTCGCTATCCGCTCGGCTTGCAGAGTTGAAATCGCGGTCTGACGCCGCGACCGTAGAGGGTCAAAATCAAATTAGGACACTATCCTCGCTTGCTACCAGTTGACTGTAGCCAATCCACCCGATAGAATGACGGGTTTGCAGTGGAGCAGCCTGAACATGGTGTTTCGGGTAACGCTGCAGGACACTCTTTTTGAGGAATTGGACAAATGGCAGAAGGCACGATAAAGCGACTCACGGACAAGGGCTTCGGATTTATCGACACCGGGAGCGAAACGGACATGTTTTTTCACTCGTCAAACCTCGAAGGAGTGAGCTACGAAGAACTCCAAGAAGGACAACGAGTGTCATACACCGAAGGACGTGGACCGAAAGGGCCAAGAGCCGAAAACGTCAAGCCGATCTGACGGAGCTGAGAGGAATAGTCGTTTTCAATAAAGCCTCCTTACCCAGGGTAGCCGCTCAAGCGGCAACCCTGGGCTATCATATCAAAGCCCTTCGGGCTAAAGCAACGAATTTCGGGACCATTCAGTTGCCAGTCCACCCCACGTCGGGCTAGACTCGGGTTTGTCGCGGGAATTCACCCTATCAGTCGCTTACGTCATTGACTAGAATTGAAGCTGTGAGCGAAGCACCGGGACATTTGTAAGCGTTCACGGGTCATCCGTCATTCTGAGCGTAGCGAAGAATCTCGCCCGCACCGCGATTTCACACGAGATTCTTCGCTACGTTCAGAATGACGATGTTTTCCCAACCTGTGAACGGTTGCGGTCATTTCCTCGAAAAACCATCCGTATGAAACATATTCGGAACTTTTGCATTATCGCCCATATTGACCATGGCAAGTCGACTCTGGCCGATCGGCTGATCCAGGCCTGTGGCGGCGTTGCGCAACGCGATTTTCGCAATCAACTGCTCGACGCGATGGATATCGAGCGTGAGCGGGGTATTACGATTAAGAGTAATTCGATCACGCTCTCCTACCGTGCCCCGGACGGTCAAGACTATCTGCTGAATCTCATCGACACCCCAGGGCACGTCGATTTTTCGCACGAAGTACGGCGTTCTCTTTTGGCTTGCGAAGGCGCCTTGATTGTTATAGACGCTGCTCAGGGGGTCGAGGCGCAGACGGTCGCCAACCTCTATCTGGCCCTGGATAATAATCTGGAGCTTCTGCCGGTGATCAATAAGATCGATCTGCAGGCCGCGGACGTCGAGCGTGTGCGCGAGGAGATCGATGCGGATTTGGGGCTGGATCCGTTCGAGGCGATACCCGTTTCCGCAAAGACCGGCCTCGGTGTTGAAGACGTGCTCGCGGGAATCGTCGAGAAGTTGCCTGGTCCCAAGGGCGACCCGGACGCGCCGCTGAAAGCCTTGGTCTTCGACGCCCATTTCGATCAGTATCGAGGGGTGATTCTCCAGTGTCGCATCATGGAAGGCACGCTGAAACCACGCGACAAAATCCATTTTATGCACATGGGTTGCGATTATACGGTGGAGGAGTTGGGCTTCAATCAGTTGAGGCTCAATCCAAAAGAGCAGCTCAGCGCCGGGGAGGTGGGTTATATCGTCGCCGGAATCAAGAGCGTACGTGAGATCGAGATCGGCGACACGATCACTCACCTCGATCGCCAGGCGACGGAACCGGTTCCAGGCTATAAGGAAGCGAAACAGGTCGTCTTTTCATCGATCTATCCGATGAACACCAATGAGTATAAGAATCTCACGAAGGCCCTGGACAAACTGGCGATCAACGATGCGGCGCTCACCTATGAAAAAGCCAGTTCGGCGGCCCTTGGTTTCGGATTTCGTTGCGGGTTTCTCGGCCTTCTCCACCTGGACGTGATTCAGGAGCGTTTGTTGCGGGAATTCGACATCGGACTGGTCATCTCAGCCCCCTCGGTAAAGTACCATGTGACCTTAAAAAAAGGCAAGACGATCGATGTAGACAACCCCAGCCACTGGCCCGATCCGATGAAAATCGACTCGGTCACCGAGCCATACATCAAGGCCTCTATTCTTACCCCTGAAGAGTACATCGGTCCCGTCATGGAGTTATGCCGTGAACATCGCTCGGAGAGTCAGACGATGAATTATCTCTCCGTGGGCCGGGTCGAAGTGATTAGCGAGATGCCGCTCGGAGAGGTGCTTTTTGATTTCTACGGCAAGCTCAAGACGATCACGCGAGGCTACGGATCGTTTGACTATGATCCGATCGAATATCGAGATACCGACGTTGTGAAGGTCGATATCCTGGTCAACAAGGAGCCGGTCGATACGCTTTCCTACCTGGTCCATCGCGACAAGGCGCGAAAGCGGGCGCTCCACTACTGTGAGCAACTTGCCGAAGCGATTCCCCGCCACCAGTTCAAGATACCGATCCAGGGCGTCATCGGCGGCACGATCATCGCCCGATCGACGATCCAGCCTTACCGAAAGGACGTGACCGCAAAGTGCTATGGTGGCGACGTTACGCGCAAGAACAAGCTCCTCGACAAACAGAAGAAGGGCAAGGCGAAAATGAAGCAGATCGGCCAGGTCCAGATACCCCAAAAAGCCTTCGTCTCGGTCCTTTGCGCCGACCGGGATTAGCCCGCATTTCTCAGAACGTGTTCTGGAATGGGTGCCACTGGCTTTGCCAGTGCTTTAGGCTTGCTTGATGTTTCCACATGTTTCGGTAGAAGACTGGGCGACAGTGCTGCGATGAGATAGCCCGAAGGGCTTATGATAGGATAGCCCGGGGTTGCCGCGCAGCGGCTACCCCGGGTTTGCGGGATGATTAAACGAAAAACCCCAACGGGGTTTCGGAGAGAGGGCGTCGATGCCGCAATCGTTGGCCAGCGTATTGGTGCATATCGTGTTCTCCACCAAGCAACGCCGCGCGCTGTTGCAAATCCCCGATCTGCGCGATGAAATGCACCGTTACATGGCGGGCATATCCGCCAAGCTGGAATGTCCCGCGATCATCGTGGGCGGCGCGACCGATCACATCCATTTATTGGCGGCTCAATCGCGAACGATTACCTTGGCCGATTGGGTGAAGGAATTGAAGCGGGCCTCATCGCTCTGGGCGAAGAAAAAGAGCCGGCAATGGAGCCTGTTTCAGTGGCAGGCGGGCTACGGCGCGTTTTCGGTCAGCCAGTCGCAGAAAGATCGGGTGCGGGAATACATCCGAACCCAAGAGGATCATCATCGGCGGTTGTCATTTCAGGACGAGCTACGACAGCTTCTAAAAAAACATGGTATTGCATTTGATGAGCGATACGTTTGGGATTGAATCGGACGCGGCCCAATCCGCAACCCCTTCGGGGTTGAAGATGTGGTGAGGGCCGCCTCCTTACCCAGGGTAGCCGCTCAAGCGGCAACCCTGGGCTATCATATCGAAGCCCTTTGGGCTAAAGACAATAACTGACTTCGGGCTAAAGATGACAAACGACCCCGCAACTTCAGTGAGGGCTTCCCCTCCGTTCAGGCCGACTGTCTGCGACGAACCCGGGGTCCGCGACGCTGGCTGGAAAATCGCTTTCCATGCCGTGGCCGCGACGATGGCGAGGCCGACGGCCTGCCCGGGGCTGTTTTCGTGCCGGAATGTGACCCCTTGCCGGACTCGGCGGTTATGCCCGCCGGACGCTCCTCGACGGAGAGCGTTTGGCGGGTGAGACGTTGGATCGCTTGCAAACTCGCCCGCTCGCCGTGATCGCAGAAGGAGACGGCGACCCCATCCGCGCCCGCCCGGCCCGTGCGGCCGATGCGATGGATGTAGCTGTCGGCATCGGCCGGCAAATCGTAGTTCACCACGTGCGAGACATCGTCGATCTGCAACCCCCGGGCGGCAATGTCGGTGGCCACCAGGACCAACGGTTGCGGCGCCTTGAAGCGAAGCAACACGCGCTGCCGCGCCGATTGGCTCTTGTTGCTGTGGAATGCGTCGGCAGCAATGCCGGCCTTCACCAGCGATTTGACTATCTTGTCCGCGCCGTGTTTGGTGCGTGTAAACACCAGCGTCCGCGTCCAGGGCGTCTCTTGCAGCCAATGGGTGAGCAGTTTCAGCTTCTGCTTCTGGTCGACAAAAAACACCGATTGCTGAATCGTCTCCAACGTGACCGAGGCGGGCGCGACACGCACGTCCACGGGATCGGTCAACCATTGGTCGGCCAGTGTGCGGATGGTCGGGGGCAGCGTGGCGGAAAACAGCAGTGTTTGCCGCCGGCGTGGAACCCGCTCCACAATCCGCCGCAGATCGTGGATAAAGCCCATGTCGAGCATCCGATCGGCCTCGTCGAGGATCAGCACCTCGACGTGCGACAGGTCCACATGGCCTTGCTGCATCAGGTCCAACAGCCGTCCCGGGGTGGCGATCAAGACGTCCACGCCCTTGTTCAACGTGCGCACTTGCGGCGACTGGCCCACGCCGCCGAAAATCGCGACTTGCCGCACGGTGGTATAACGGCCGTAAACCTGGAAACTCTGGCCGATTTGCAGCGCCAGTTCGCGCGTAGGCGCGAGCACCAGCGTGCGGATCTTTCGTCCACGCCCATTGACGCGGCACTCTTTGCGGCTGAGACGCTGCAAGGTGGGCAAAGCGAACGCGGCCGTCTTGCCGGTTCCGGTCTGCGCGCAGCCCAGCACGTCGCGCCCTTCGAGGATCGGCGGAATGGCGGCGGCCTGAATTTTGGTGGTGGTGGGGTAGCCCTGCGCACGAACGGCGCGCAAGAGCGGCTCGGCAAGGCCGAGGTCTTCGAACTTCATCAACGCTTCCTTCACTAACGGCTTTCCAAGACGAACGCAGGCCACGACAGCCAACCGGGCATACAGGGTGCGGCACCCGACCTCAATATTGATGAGGTCCTCGCAATCGAGACTTCAGCACAAAGGCACGGCCTAAGGCCGAGGGTGCAAGAAAGATCAAAGGCAGCCGTAGGCATGAAACTCCGCCAGACCGCTGGGCCGGGCAAAGTGGCTGCTACAGAAGAAGCAGATGAACGCACGACGCAGACGGAAGCCTGCGTCGCTCTCGCACGTCACGAATAGCACTAACATAGCACCCCCTACGGCAGTGTCAAGTGGTCTTTCGACACAAAATCCAATCGGGCTGTCCAACGGGAACCCATCGTGCTATAATCCTCACTTTGGGGAAGGGACCGAAGACCCCTCAGCTTCCCTCCAGATCCTTCGCTACGAGTCGCATATTGGCGATCTGCCGCGGATGTCTCTTGGATTGCGGCTGATTCGCTTGCTTTGTTGGAGCGATAGTTGTTCTGTCGCCTGTCCTAGACCTGGGGCGACAGTACGAATGCCACCCCGACGTAACCTGTCCGCAGAGTTCTGACGGACCACAATTTTCGGCTTCAGCGGCCAGATGGAGTGTTCATGGCGAGAGACAAGAATACCTACGCCAAACGTCAGCGTGAAACGCTGAAGCGGCAGAAGGCGGAAGCGAAGCAAGAACGTCGCCGGATTCGCAAGGAACGGGCAGGAGACCCGGACGCCCAAGTCGAGCCAAGCGATAACGGCAGCGATAACGATAGCGATAACGATAGCGACAACGATAGCGACAACGATAGCGATAGCGTTAGCGTTAGCGTTAGCGGCGAAAAAGCGGTCGGGAGTCTTTGATTGTACCAAAGCACCGACAAAGCCGGCGGCAAAGCCGGCGGGTACGCAACCTCAGCCCCTTTCTCGCCATCCGCCGGGCGCTGCTGGACAAGCCAGCAGTGGCGCCCGACGCTTCTTCTCGCTCATCGGTCTTCCTCGTTCACCTCATGGCGATGGGTTCAGAGGAAACCGTCACCTGCTTTCGCCTATGTGCCGCTTGGGATGAAAGACTACTTCCGGCGGCTGTTAGCCATCGGCAATTGCTCTGAACACCGCTCCGACAACAAGAAAGCCCTCCACCCCCCGGCGGGGTGCATTGCAGGGAAATATCCCGCGCGGTAGATTATTGGATTCTTCGCGTCCAAAGAAAGTAGTGTGGGTCGAGCGAAGCGTAACCCCACCGCGTTTTCCCCGCTGCTGATGGGGCTACGCTTCGCTTGACCCACCCTACACGGCCGCGATGCCGGACTGAGAGCAGCAAGTTCTATCTTGAATCGAGGAGATCAACCGTGGAAAACAGACGCTTTGTGACCATCGACGGCAATGAAGCGACGGCCAATGTCGCCCACATGTGCAACGAAGTGATGGCGATATATCCGATCACCCCATCGTCGGGGTTGGGCGAGATGCCCGACGCCTGGGCAGCCGCCGGGCGGAAAAACATCTTCGGCACGGTGCCACACGTAGTCGAGATGCAGAGCGAGGCCGGGGCCGCCGGCGCGGTCCACGGCGCGTTGCAGGCCGGGGCGCTGACGACCACCTTTACGGCTTCGCAGGGCTTGCTGTTGATGATCCCCAACATGTTCAAGATCGCCGGCGAGTTGACGCCGACCGTCTTCCACGTGACCGCGCGAACGATCGCCACGCACGCCCTATCTATTTTCGGCGACCACAGCGACGTGATGGCTTGCCGATCAACGGGTTGGGCAATGCTCGCCTCGGCCTCGGTGCAAGAGTCGCAGGACATGGCGTTGATTTCGCAGGCCGCCACGCTCGAAACCCGCGTTCCCTTCATCCACTTCTACGAGGGTTTCCGCATCTCGCACGAGGTGAACAAGATCGAGCAGATTACCGAGGACGACGCTCGGGCGATGATCGACATGGATCTGGTAGCCGCCCATCGCGAGCGTGCCCTTTCGCCCGAGCGGCCGAAACTCCGCGGCACGGCCCAGAACCCGGACACGTTTTTCCAGGCCCGCGAGGCGTGCAATAACTTCTACGAGGTCTGCCCCGCGATCGTGCAGAAGCAAATGGACAAGTTCGCCAAGCTGACCGGCCGGCAGTATCATCTGTTCGACTACGTCGGCGCCCCGGACGCCGATCGGGTAATCGTAATCATGGGCTCCGGCGGCGGAGTGGTTGAGGAAACAATCGAGTACCTGATGGCCCGGGGCGAGAAGGTCGGCGTGTTGAAGGTCCGATTGTACCGTCCGTGGGACAGTCGAGCGTTCATGGCGGCTCTGCCGAAGTCGGTCGAGAAGATCGCCGTGCTCGATCGCACGAAGGAACCGGGCGCGGCCGGCGAACCGCTCTATCAGGACGTGGTCACGGCACTGAGCGAAAGTAGTGGCCAGTGGCCAGTGGCCAGTGGTCAGTCGGCAGTGAGCAGTGGGCAGCCGGCCGCCAGCGGTACACTGGCCACTGACCACTGGCCACTGACCACTAATCCCCTGGTCATCGGCGGGCGCTACGGACTCTCGTCGAAGGAATTTACGCCCGCGATGGTCGCCGGCGTGTACGACGAGTTGAAGAAGCCGCAACCCAAGCGGCAGTTTACCGTCGGCATCAACGACGACGTGACGAAAATCAGCTTGGACTACGATCACGACTTCTCGACCGAACTAGACGACGTGGTCCGGGCGGTGTTCTTCGGCCTGGGTAGCGACGGCACGGTAAGCGCCAACCGCAACTCGGTGAAGATCATCGGAGAAAACACCCCCTTGCACGCCCAGGGTTATTTCGTCTACGACTCGCGCAAGGCCGGCTCGGTCACCACCTCTCACGTCCGATTCAGCCCCCGGCCGATCAAGGGTTCGTACTTGGTCCACAAGGCCAATTTCATAGCCTGCCATCAGTTCCACTTCCTCGAACGGATCGACGTCCTTTCGATGGCCATTCCAGGCGCTACGTTCCTGCTGACCAGCCCCTATCCGGCCGACCAGGTCTGGGACCATCTGCCCGTCGAGGTGCAGAAGCAGATCATTGACAAGAAGCTGAAGCTGTTCGTGATCGACGCGATCCAGGTAGCCCGCGAGACGGAGATGGGCGTTCGGATCAACACGATCATGCAGACCTGCTTCTTCAAGTTGGCCAATGTGATTCCGGCCGACGAGGCCATCGCGCAAATCAAGGAGGCCATCAAGCGGACTTACGGCAAGAAGGGCGGCGGCAAGATCGTCGAGCGGAACAACGCGGCGGTCGACGCCTCGCTGGCCGCCTTGCACGAAGTGAAATACCCGGCCGAGGCCACTTCCAAGCTGCGCATGACTCCGCCGGTCCCGGACAGTGCCCCGGCGTTTGTCAAGGACGTGTTGGGGACGATGATCGCCAATCGGGGCGACGACCTGCCGGTAAGCGCCTTCCCTTGCGACGGCACTTACCCGACCGCCACCACGCAATACGAAAAGCGGAGCGTCGCCTATAACATCCCCATCTGGGACCCGAATATCTGCACACAGTGCGGACTATGTTCGTTGGTATGTCCCCACGCCTCGATCCGCATGAAGGCGTTCGACCCGGCCTTGATGGCCAAGGCCCCAGAGGGATTCAAGGCGACCGATTTCAAGGGGAAGGAGTTCCCCGGCTGGAAGTTCGTCGTCCAGGTGGCGCCCGACGATTGCACCGGCTGCGGGCTATGCACGGGAATCTGTCCGGCCAAGGACAAGGAGCGGGTCAAGCACAAGGCGATCGACCTGGAGACGAAGCTCGACCACCTGGAGCGTGAGCAGGCCAACTGGGACTACTTCCTCTCGATCCCCGACGTGGACCGCTCCCAGGTCAAGCCGGCGACGATCAAGGGTTCGCAGCTCTTGCAACCGCTGTTCGAGTTCTCCGGGGCCTGCGCCGGCTGTGGCGAAACGCCATACGTCAAGCTGTTGACGCAGTTCTTCGGCGATCGAATGTTGATCGCCAACGCCACGGGCTGCTCGTCGATCTACGGCGGCAACCTACCCTGCACGCCCTACTGCCAAAACAGCGAAGGCCGCGGCCCCTCCTGGTCGAACTCGCTGTTTGAGGATTCGGCCGAGTTCGGCTTTGGGTTCCGGCTGGCGGCCGATCAGCAGGTCGAATACGCCCACGAGTTGTTGCGCCGACTGGCGTCCGATTTGGGCGACGAGTTGGTCGCGGCGCTTATCGACTGCAAGCAGGAGGCCGAGGAGGAGATTTTCGCTCAGCGGGAGCGGGTGGCCGAGCTGCGCAAGCGGCTGGCGAAGATCGACTCGCCGGAGGCGAAAAACCTGCTGGCTTCGTCCGATTACCTGATCCGCAAGAGCGTGTGGAGCTTTGGCGGCGACGGTTGGGCATACGACATCGGCTTCGGCGGCCTCGACCACGTAGTGGCCTCCGGCCGCGACATTAACATCCTGGTGCTGGACACCGAGATCTACTCGAACACGGGCGGACAGGCGTCGAAGGCCACCTTCCGCGGGGCGGTGGCGAAGTTCGCCGCCGCCGGCAAACCCGGCTGTAAGAAGGACCTCGGGCTGATCGCCATGTCCTACGGCAACGTGTTCGTCGGCTCGATCTCGCTGGGGGCCAACCCGATGCACACGATTCGCACGATCCGCGCGGCGGAGTCGTATCGCGGCCCCTCGCTGCTGATCGCCTTCTCGCACTGCATCGGCTGGGGTATCGACATGTCGCAGGGCCTGAACATCCAGAAGGAGGCGGTGGCTTGCGGCTACTGGCCGCTGTGGAGTTTCGATCCGCGCAACGAATCGCATCCGTTCCAGTTGACCAGCAAGCAACCATCGAGCACTTTCAAGGATTTCGCCATGAAGGAGGCCCGCTTCGCCATGCTGGCCCGCTCCAGGCCCGAGGACTCGGCCCGCCTGCTGACCCTTGGACAACAGGACATCGACAGACGGTTTCATTTTTACGAGCAGTTGGCCGGCGTGGACCGGGTGGTGGCCGTCGCGGCCGCGGCGGAGAACGGCGGCAACGGAGAAACAATAGCCAAGGACGCAAAGGAGGTGGAAGCATGAGCGCGGAACTGAATACGACCTATCTGGGACTGAAGCTGAAAAATCCGCTGGTCGTTTCCGCCTGCCCTTTGACGGCGGAGATCGACCAGCTTAAACGGCTCGAGCAGGCCGGCGCGGCCGCGGCCGTCCTGCCGTCGTTGTTCGAGGAGCAGATCGAACACGACTCGATGCAGATGGCCGAGGCCCAGGAGTTCGGCGCGGAAAGCTTCGCCGAGGCGCTGACCTACTTCCCCCAACAGGACGAATTCCGCACCGAGCCGGAAGAGTATCTCGAGACGATCGCCAAGGCGAAGAAAGCGGTGGCCATTCCGGTCATCGCCAGCCTGAACGGCACCAGCAAGGGGGGCTGGGTCCGCTACGCCAAGATGATGCAAGAGGCTGGAACCGACGCCCTGGAGTTGAACATTTACTTCGTGCCCGGCGAGTTGGAAATGACCGGCCCCGACGTGGAGAACCGCTATCTCGAACTGGTCGCCGCGGTGAGGGAGTCGATCTCGATCCCGTTGGCGGTCAAGATCGGGCCATATTTCAGTTCGTTGGGCAACATGGCTCAGCGGCTGGTCGAGTCCGGCGCCGACGGACTGGTGCTGTTCAACCGCTTCTTCCATCCCGACATCGACCTGGAGAAGTTGGAGGCCCATCCGCAACTGCACCTGAGCACGTCGGCCGAGTTGTCGGTGCCGCTGCGTTGGATCGCCCTGCTTCACGGCCGGGTGAAGGCCTCGTTGGCCGCCACCAGCGGCATCCACGACGCGCCCGGCCTGTTGAAGGCCCTCCTGGCAGGCGCCGACGTCGGCATGATCGCCTCGGTCCTTTACCAGAAGGGAATCGCCGAAGTGAGCGAAATCCTCGCCGGATTGAGCAAGTGGATGGAAGAGAAAGAATACTCCTCGGTCGAGCAACTCAAGGGGAGCATGTCCCGCGAGAACTGTCCCGACCCGTCCGCCTTCCAACGCGGCAACTACATGAAGACGCTGACCTCTTTTGTCGGCGAGGCGATATAGTGGGTAGTGGATAGTGTGTAGTGGTTAGTAGTTGGCAGCTACGACCACCGAAGATGTGCCCATAATAATTTTTTACGTACCGAAGCCAATGCGGCGTGTAATCTGCCGCTCGTAGCTGCTTTGCGCCCAATCCGGTAATGGGCCAGTTTGAAATCACAGTTCGAACCAACCCACTACCTGTTTTCTCGCTGATCCACAACAGGCATTCTTGCATGAATTATTGTTACTTGGCAGCCGACCATAGAATCAACCAGCCCGGCTGCCCTTTAGGCGGTTCTCTCGAAATACGGTCGATATTCGGCGCGTCTTACCTCGACCATACCTTTATCGAGATGCTTACGTCCGATGTGACCGATACATGCAGGCGGCATGCGTTTGGGCGCGCCGGTGGTCACGACCCACGCAGCAACGGCGACGGGAAAGAATTGCTTCGCATAAACGCGAATTGGACCGACCGAACATCACGCCTCAACAGACCCGGAGGGCGCATCTGCGCGCCCTTTGGGGTGTGCTGAAGGCGATAGTTCGCTCCGCTCTCCAGTCGCTTCCCTTGATGCGCAGAACCTGCGTACGAGTTCACGCTCTGAGGCCGGGTCCGAGATGGTCTCTGGTGCCATTCCGAAGCGGTGACACACGTCTTTCAGGCGATGCATTGTGGTAGAACGTGGGGGTGCGTCCTTACGAGAACTTCGATAGTGTCCCTCGCGGAAGACCAAACCCTTGCTCGTCGGTCTCGCATCGAATCGAATGAAGCCCCACCCCCATTCCTCTTCCCCTTGAGTTCCCTTCTTCCAGCCTTTGTAGATATAGAAGAGACGGTCGCGACTCGCATCCAACTTGATGGTCTCGGTCCGCCATTCGTAATGGGGACGTCCGTCTGGAAAGTAGTTAGTGCCGCCGTACGTGTATTTTCCACTGATGTTGTCGAACTTTAGGTACGAGATGCTGACTGGACGTTCCGAACCGTGAATCTCTTCGAGCCATGGGCCAATGGATGCCCTAAGCAAGAGGCGCCTGTGATGCACCTTGACAATCCATACAATGACGACAGCAGTGAGGCTCGATAGAACCCCAAGTATGAAGCTCATAATGTCCTCCATTGTACCTCTAGGGAGGACGGCGGACGTGGATCCGTGCCTACCGTCTAATGGAATTTGGGGGTACTGCCGCAGTCAGTCTTTGCGCCAGCAAGTGTTCGCGTAGACCCACCACGTGCCCTTCTTATCAACCTTCATGAATATCGAATTGTCTGATCTCGTTGTGAGTACCTTTCGTTCTTGTTTGCAGCCATTTACTTTGCAGCCTGTTGATCGGGCCTTGTACCAGTCGGTGCATGCTGTGTTTTTGTTGTCCTTGCCCAGGGGCTTATCGGAAATGATGCACAACATCGGCTTGATGACTTCGAAGAGGGCCTCACAGCATCCCTCCGCTCGGCCGTGATGCGGGACCTTGAAGACCGTGGTCCCCGAAATGGCACTTACAAATGCTGGCTTTTTTAACAGTGTGTGCCAACCGCTCTCTGGGAGATCACCGCCAAAGAGAACCTTGGTACCTCCGTACTCAAGTGTTGTCACACAACTGGCCGTGTTGGGGTCGTCCTTATCGACACCATCGGGAAACCAGACTGTGTGGGAGAATCCATCGCCGGAGGGAACGGCATCGTTGTCGGCGGACAACGTTCTCTTCATCTCGCGCAGCTTGTCAATTTTTGCCTTGTCCGACTTCATCCAACCGATTACGCGGTCTTCAAACCTAGTGAGGGATGGGCAGCGGAAAGAGTGAATCGTCTTCTTTGACATGGCGATGATGTCGTCGAAGTGGTCCGTGTGCGGATGCGATACCTGCAACTCCGATATGTTCGATATGTTGCTCAGGAACTGCGATGGCACAACGTCGCCGGAACCGATATCAATGACCAGATTCTGACCAGCGGGCGTCGTAGCATAGGCGAAGTCGCCGTGGCCAACATCCAGGAATGTGATCCTCATCATGCTCACGTTGCCATCCTCCTATCTTGAGGGACCTAAAGAGGTCGGAAGTTTTTTTTGACCTGGACCTTCTCTTTTCATTCAACTTAACGGGTTCTCGCGACCTGTCAAGAATGGTTCCCTTCTCGGCAAGGGTCCGATCTCTTCGTAATTCGGCCGACTTTCCGGACATAGAGGTTCGGTTTTCCCAACTCGGAAATCAAGACGCCAAGAACCCGTGGGAGTAGGGCAGTTTGAAACCACAGTTCCAACTCTTTCACCACAATTGTCGGCCCCACTTGCCATGGCGTGTTAGATTAGGTATATTACAAGGCTCGGTATTTTCAGGGGACTTTCTATCGTATCGCTGTATCTGCCATGGACCTGTCAAAATTGCGCAACATCGGCGTTTCCGCCCACATCGACTCGGGTAAAACTACCCTGAGCGAGCGCATCTTGTACTATGCCGGCCGCATCCACCGCGTCCAAGAAGTCCACGACGGCGGCGGCGCCACGATGGACCACATGGAGTTGGAGAAGGAACGCGGCATCACGATCACCTGTGCCGCCACGCAGGTCCAGTGGCAAGACGCCACGATCAATCTGATCGACACGCCCGGCCACGTCGATTTCACCGTCGAGGTCGAGCGGAGTTTGCGGGTGTTGGACGGAGCGATTCTGGTCCTTTGCGCCGTCGGCGGCGTGCAGGCCCAATCGTTGACGATCGACCGCCAAATGCGCCGCTATCACGTACCCCGGCTGGCGTTTATCAACAAAATGGACCGCGTCGGGGCCAACCCCGACAAAGTGGTCGAGCAACTGCGGGCGAAGCTGAACTGCGACGCCGTGCTGATGCAGTTGCCCATCGGCAGCGAGGCCGACTTCCGGGGCGTGATCGACCTGGTGGCCGAACGGGCATACTATTTCGACGGCCCCGGCGGCGAAGAGGTCCGCGTCGAGGCGGTTCCCGCCGACTTGGCCGACCAAGCCCGAGACGCCCGGCAACGGCTGCTCGAAGCCCTCTCGATGTACAGCGACGAGTTGATGGAGCTGTTGTTGGCGGAGCAGGAAGTTCCGCTGGAGTTGATTTACGACGTGATTCGCTCGGCCGTTGCGCAGTTGGAGTTCACGCCGGTGTTTCTTGGCTCGGCATATCGCAACAAGGGCGTGCAGCCGCTGTTGGACGCGGTTGTCCGCCTGATGCCCTCGCCGTTGGACCGGCAGCCGAAGGCGATGGCCTTTGGCGAAGAAGGCCGTCAGAAAGAAATGCAACTTGTCCCCGACCCGGAAAAGCCGGCCGTGGCGATGGCCTTCAAGATCGTCGAGGATACGTACGGCACGTTGACCTTCATGCGGCTTTATCAAGGCCGGTTTGTAAAGGGAGAATCGTATTTCAATCAGCGGACCGGACGCAAGGAACGCTTTGGCCGGATCGTGCGCATGCACGCCGACCAGCGCGAAGAGATCGAAGAGGCCCGATGCGGCGACATTGTGGCGGTCCTCGGCGTCGATTGCGCCAGCGGCGACACTTACGCTTCGAAGCCGAAGTATTGTGTGCTGGAAAACATGTTCGTGCCGGAGCCGGTGATTTGCATGGCCATTGCCCCGGCCGTCCGCGACGGCGCCGACCGGCTAAGCAAGGCCCTGCACCGTTTCCGCCGCGAAGACCCGACCTTGCGGATCAGCACCGACGAGGAGACGGGCGAGACGCTCATCGCAGGGATGGGCGAGCTGCACCTGGACGTTTACATCGAGCGGATCCGCCGCGAGTACAAGGTGGCGGTCGAGGTCGGCCCGCCCAAGGTGAACTACCGCGAGGCGCCTACCCGGCCGGCCGAGTTCAACGTCCGCCACCGCAAGCAGACCGGCGGCTCGGGCCAGTACGCCCACGTCATCGGCCGGCTCGACGTGTTGCCCGAGGACGCCCCGGAAAACTTCCTTTTCGAGGAACACGTCCGCGGCGGGCGGATTCCAAAACAGTACATCCCCGCCGTGGAAAAGGGCTTCCGTTCGATGCTCTCGAAGGGTCCGATCGCCAAATATCCGGTGGTCGGGCTGGCGGTCTATCTCGAAGACGGCTCATTTCACGAGGTGGACAGTTCCGACATGGCCTTCCAGACATGCGCCCGGACGGCGATGCGCGAGACGTTTCCGCGGACCAGGCCCGTGCTGCTCGAGCCGGTGATGAAGATCGAGATCGAGTGCCCCTGTCAATTTCAAGGATCGGTGGTGGGCAACCTCACTTCACGTCGCGGCATGGTGCTCGGCGCGGAGGTCAACGGCCCGGAAGTGCGGATCGAGGGCGAGGTTCCCCTGGCCGAGACGTTCGGCTACTCGACCGATCTGCGGAGCATGACCCAGGGACAAGGCACGTTCACGCTCGAGTTCGCCCGCTACAAACGCCTGCCGCGCGGCCTGGAAGAAGAGCTAATCGCCGAACGGAAGAAGGCGGCGATGGCCGGGGCGCTGTAGGCTGGGTCGTGACCCGGCGGGGTCAAAGACAAAAAGAGCTGCGTCCCATTTTTCGTCTTTTCGTCTCGCTACAAACGCCTGCCGCGCAGCTTGGAAGAAGAACTGGTCGCCGAGCGCCGACGGGAAATTATATCGGCCAGATAGTATGGGGTTGCTGTCCGGCCGGTCAGCGCAAGGTGAGCCAAGCAAAGCTCAACCAAATATCAGTAGTTGTACAGTCAGTCACAGTTCTATTCCTCAAATTCGGACGAGTCTACCGCCACATCATACGCACCCGGCCCACGGAAGCTGAAAGCGATATGGAACTTTACCCTCTTCCCACGGATCAACACATTCCAAATGTTTTCATCAATGTTGTAGCGATGAGCAAATATCCAATCATTCCGCCCGTCACGTTCAATAAAGCAATATGTTGCCTCCAGGCGAACGATCTGCCCGTGATAAACATCGCCCAGTTCGTACAAGAGTTCATCCCTGAGTTCGCTCGACACTCTCGCTTTGGCCAGCTCGTGGAATATCTTGCGGCTCTCGTCCTCTCCTGCAATGAATAGCTGACGCCCGTACAAAAGTTGGGCGTGGTAGTTTGTATCCCCCGGAGCGAACGCCCTTTTCAAATGGTAGAGAACATTGTCCGAGGATTGCCTTGGTGATTCCATCAGTAGCCTTGCATAGGCAAAATGGAGGCTCTTGTCATCTCTCTTCGCCTCGATAGCCTTCTTCAGCGTGTCCTCTGCTTTGTCCCGCGATCCCGTCCTGTCGTAACAGCGAGCTAATCGACTGGCTATGTATGCGTTACGCGGGTTGGCAGAAAACGCCTTCTCAAGTGCGCGTAATGCGCGATCTGAGTCTGCGAGAAACGTCGCTAACGATGCCTCCGCTCCCAACAAGTGAGAATCACCAGGGAACTTCTGAAGTCCGTCCGCAAGGTTCTGTTCTATTCTTTTCAGCATATTCTCCAGATCGCTCTCAGAACCCTCATCTGACTCCAAGGCACGTTTTAGCCGCAACAATTCGATCTTTGCCAGAGTATGATGAGCGTAAGAATCCTCTGTGGCACGCCTTTTGAGGTCGCTGCATAAGCCCGCAGCCTGGTCAAAACATCGTTCAGCCTCCAGGTCCGATCTCGCGCCTTCTGCGCACTTGAGATAATACTCTGCCATTGAATGCTTGATGCTGCGGTCATGCGGGGTACACCCCTGCGCTTCTTTTAATAGCTCCCCACATTGCCGTAGGTTTCCATTTGGCCTGTGCATTTCATATAGAGCCATCTGATGCAGCAAGTAGGCATCGTTTCCTGCACAATCCTTTGCTACCGAATAGATTTGCTTAATCAACTCGTGCGAACACAAGACCTCAAGTAGGCTGCGCCCTCGAATCATCTGCCGGAACGCCTTTCGATCCACGTCATAATCAATGTTCATGTGCGTCAGGCAGTTCAGATATGCGTTGAAACGTTGTTCTGAATTCGTCAGAATGCGATCAAAGACGATTTCAGCGATTTGCGGGTGCCTCGCGTAGTAGAGGTAATCGCGGAGGATGGGATCGTATCTGGTGTTGACAACATGCTCTAGGGGCTGGAACAAGCGCTCTCGAAAATGCTCGAAGTGTATTCCGTGAATGCGCGCGATCAAACCGGCTCGAACGGGCACATTGAGGCGGTTCAGTACGCACACCGTGAGATACAACTGCTGAGCCTCCTGTGGAATGATTGTGTTGAACTCGTCAACGATGATGTCCTCAAAAGGGATACCTCTTGTCGCTTCATGGAGCGCGACCAGCAGTTGCCTTCCTGCATGTTCCACAAATGCTTTCCGGCGTTCTTCGGAGCTTGCGTTCTCTAACGTGCCGAGTGCTCGATGCTTAGCAAGTAGTGCCAGCAAGCGATCTATCTCCGGTTCGGCTAGATACCTGAGTTCGTAGGATCGCGTGACCAGTGACGATAATGACGCACACGAGACGTTCCACTCATTAGTGCGTTCTGTGCCAATGATAGTCAACTGCCTTCCGTCCGGCCCTATATTTTTTGCGAGTGATCGCAGGTCGCGGATATGATCCGCAACATTATCTACAAACAAGTAGAGGCGCTCTTTACAGAGCGAGATTACTTCTTGAATTGCCGCGCTATCGATTACTCTAAGGTGGCCCCATTCGTCTAGACCACGGATTACGAATTCTTAGATGGAGGGATTAGCGGCCCGCGAAACCCATTCCAAAGGTTTCGCACGGCCGCAGAGCCACCCACCCACTTTGGGTACATGTTGATTTTCCCGT
>JAUWPQ010000261.1 GCA_030611515.1 Planctomycetota bacterium
AAGCACTTCCTCGGGGAACCGGCCGCCGAACTTATCCTCCAGCGAGGCCAGAATCTCCATCCTTTCGAGCGAATCCATGCCGGTCTCGACGATCGGCGAGTCGAGCGTCATGCCGTCGGCCCGCCCCTTGGCCACGCGACGCATTTCCTCGACCCCCAGATCGGTGAGGCGGTGGCCGGCGGGGATTCCCTGGACGGGCGCGGGCCGTTCCGCCGGTGGTTTGTGTGGCGGCTTTTCCGCCGATGGTTTCGGGCTGGTGGGTTTCCGCTCTATCGTTTCACTGGCTAAGCCAGTGCACCCCTCGTTTCACTGGCTAAGCCAGTGCCACCCCTCGCTTCACTGGGCACTGAAGTGCCCAGCCCTCCACTGGCTAAGCCAGTGCCACCCCCCAGCCCTTGCCCTTCGTCCTTCCATTGCCCCACCACCTTCAACGTTCCGGCCAGATAGCCGTCGCGGCAGGCGTGTCTCTGAATCTTGCCGCTCGATGTTTTTGGGATGCTTCCCGCTCTCAGCAACACGATCTCGCTGGGGATCAATTCGTGTTCGCCGGCCACGGCGCGGCGGATGGCGTCGAACACCTCCTGGAAGTTCGATTGCTTGTGGTGCCCGATCTCTTGGGTCACCACCAGTTGTTCCCGATCGTTCTTCTCCACCACGAAGGCAGCCCCGCAATCGAGCCGCAGTCGGGGATGGCTCTGCTGCACGGTCCGCTCGATGTCTTGCGGATAGTAGTTCACGCCGTGGACGATTAGCAGGTCTTTCAGTCGGCCGGCGACGTAAAGCTCCCCGTGTTCCAGGAATCCCAGGTCGCCGGTGCGGAGGAAATCCCCTTCGCCGGTGTCGGCCAGCCGGGCATGGAACACCTGCTCCGTGGCTTCTTCTTGCCTCCAGTATCCCTGGGCAACGCTCGGACCTTGGACCCAAATCTCGCCGATCCGACCGGCGGGACACGGCATCCGCGTCTCGGGATCGACTATTTCGATCCGTTGGTCGGGCAGGTTTTTTCCGCAACCGACCAACTTCCTCCCGCCCGGGGCGTCAGACTCGGTGGAGATCACTTCGTTTCGGGCCAGCGCCTGGGCGTCAAACGTGCCTGACTTGGATTGCTTGTGAACGTGTCCGCCGGATACGATCAGCGTTGCCTCGGCCAGTCCGTAACAGGGATAAAACGCCTCCCGCCGAAAACCGCAAGGTGCAAAGGTCTCGGCGAACGCATCGAGCGTTTCGGCCCGCACCGGCTCCGCCCCGTTAAACGCCACCTGCCAACTGCTCAGGTCGAGCGTTTCCCGCTGCTTGGGCGTGATCTTGCGGACGCACAGATCATAGGCGAAGTTCGGCCCGCCGCTGGTGCTGACTTGATACCGCGTGATCGCCGACAGCCAACGATACGGCTTTTGCAAGAAGCTCATCGGAGAGATCAGCACGTTCGGCCGGCCGATGTAGAGCGGCTGAAGAATGCCGCCGATCAATCCCATGTCATGATAGCTCGGCAACCAGAACACGCCCGCGCCCGAGCGGGTGTGCTCGAAAGAATACGAGATCAGCGCCGAGTTGTGGACGAGGTTTGCGTGACTGAGCACCACGCCCTTGGGCGTACCCGTCGAGCCGGAAGTGTATTGCAAAAAGGCCAACGTATTGCCGTGTACGTCGGGCATCTTCCACTCCCCGGCCATCTTGGACGGCACCTGACAGGTGGACAACCAGGTGAGTTGCTTCAGGTGCGGCGTCTGGTCGATCAAGGGCATGACCCGATTCAGCACCAGATCGGTCGTCAGCGCCACTCGTGCCTCGGCATCGTCGGCAATCGCCTGGATACGGCCGAGCGAGCGATTCCGCCGAGGAGGATACACGGGAACGGCAATCACGCCGGCGTACAGGCATCCAAAGAACGCCGCGATGAACTCCAAACCGGCTGGATAGAGCAACAACGCCCGTTGGCCCACCAAGTCGTGCGATTCGAGCCATGCGCCGATTGCCCGGGCTTGATGGTCAAGCTCCCGGTATGTTAGGTGGATCTCCTCGTCCTCGCCGTCGACCAGATAGGTGAAGGCGATGTCCGTCGGTTGGCATCGCGCACGATGCAACAGCAGTTCCACCAGATTGGAAGGGCCAAAGAACATACCAGGCAAAGAATCCAGATGCACGGCTATACAAACTCCTGCTTCCATCGAACGTCATCCGCCACCGGCGAACTTTTCATTGTAAGGCTTTCTCCCCCCGCCTGCAATTATCCCCCTGCTCAAGTTATTGAGAACCAACGCCGAAGGCGTATGGTTGACAAAGAACCGGATAAACTTTACCGTGTTTGGGGGGGAGGCAATGTCGTATCCGTTTAACGGCTATTCCGTTTAGCGGCCGTCGACCACCGCTTCGCGGCGGTGCCCGCGGCGGCCCATGTTTATTTCTCCACGGGGATCCGACCATGATTGAACTTACTTGTCCGAGTTGCAGTAAAAAGCTCCGCGCCAAGGTCGAATTGGCTGGTCGGATGGGAAAGTGTCCCAACTGCGGCCAACCGATTCGGGTCGCCGTCGATGCCCCCGAAGGCATTCCACTTGACGACGCCCAGCCTGAACAGCACCTTCAGCCGGCCAACGAACAGCGGCTGCCGACTTATCGCGCGCCCGAACGGCTCAACCGCGATAACCACTACCTGATCTGCGACAAAACTCACTTGGTGGCCGTCTGGGAGAACAACGGCTGCGGGTGGATGCTCCACACCGGCGTCGGCGAAGTACCCGTCAAACGAAACCGCGACAAACTCACCGCCACCGGCACATTCCAACTCGTCGAGTTGAAGTTCACCATGACGCCCGAGGGGAAGCGTCTCTCGGGCATCGCCTGCTATGAACTCGGCTCACGCTGGGCCCTGACCGTCTTGGACCAGGGAGACGATACTATCGCCGAGAAGATCACCGGACCAGGATGCTTGAACAGAGATCAGAAAAACGTCGTCCGCACGACGATGAAGAAGCAGTTCATGCAACCGGTTTGGGAAGATTCTTCGGCCGTTCTCGAATTCCTCGCCAACGCCGACCACCATTCTCCAGGGGTGGGGTAAAGTTTTTCCAAGGCGAAGTCTCGGTTTGGGCAAAAGGCACCCCCGCGCGGTTGAAAGACGCCGCCAAAAAGTTTGCCGTGCCCCACGATGCGTTGTGTACTAAGTTCAATACAGCGTATGGCTAATTATACACAGTCGGCCCGTTAAACGATCCACGCGGCCGGATGTAAGCTAGGCATCGCGCTGCGCTGTGTGGAGCATAAGTAGTTTCCATACAAGATGTTCGGTTCGCCCAAGAACATGTTCGACGGTGAGGTGACTTGATTGTGGGAGTTATCCGATCAAGTGGCACGGCAATTGCCATAGTGACACCTTGTTGCACGGAGATTTGTGGGTGTGCCACCCAAATTACAAAAATAGGGGAGTAAGCCATGGCCGACGATCGCAAGATGCTGGTGGTCGACGACGAGGAAGTCGTTTGCCAAGCCTGTCGCCGGATATTTATGCGACAGGGGTTCGAGATCGAAGTCAACACCGACGCCCGGCAGGGGCTGGTCTGGGCAACGGAAAAGGACTACTCGATCATCCTGCTGGACA
Organism: Planctomycetota bacterium; assembly: GCA_030611515.1. Taxonomy (GTDB): domain Bacteria; phylum Planctomycetota; class Planctomycetia; order Pirellulales; family Thermoguttaceae; genus JAHIKV01. The sequence goes on from JAUWPQ010000261.1 coordinate 3,599, forward strand.
TCAAGATGCCCAACATCGACGGGATCGAGTTCCTGGAAAAGTTGCGCGAGAAGAAGCCCGACGTGCCGGTGTTGATTATCACCGGCTATCCCAGCATCCCGAATGCTTCGGCGGCCATGCGGCTGGGCGCCTGCGACTACGTGACCAAGCCGTTCACCTCCGAGGAGATCACCTGGGCGGTGCAACGAGTGCTGAACACGAGCGAGATGCTCTCCGGCGGCGGCGAGGAAGCCGAGGTCGAGTTCGCCGAGCCGGGTGCGGCGCCCTTGTTCTGGGACGAGTCTTGGGTGCGAATGGAGATCGACGGATCGGCGTGCGTGGGGGCCGTGCTGCCGGGGCTGCGCGGGGCGCAAGTCACCGCCGTCCGGCTGCCGCGCATCGGAGAAGTGCTATACCAGGGGCTGCCGCTGGCCGGCGCAACCGTCTCCGATAAGCCGATGTTGATCGTCCCCTCGCCGGTTTCCGGGGTCGTCGTGGCGGTGAACCAGAATTTGGTTCAACGTCCCGGTCTGCTGGCCACCGATCCGTGCGGGGAAGGTTGGATAGCCCACGTTTGCACCACGCGGCACGAGGAGGCGACGAACTGCAAGCAGCGCCGCGTTCTGCTGGTCAACGCCGACGATTCCTCGGCCGCCGAGCAGACGGAAAAGCTTGTGGCGATCGGATGCCAGGTGGACCGGGTTGCCGAGCGCGAGGGCCTGTTGGCCGCGCTGGCCGAAGGTGAAAACGGGGACGCGGCAGAAAAGGGGACAGTCCCCATTTGTCGGAACGGCTCGGAGGCGGGCACCGACGCGCAGCGTTGGTCGTCGCACAAATGGGGACTGTCCCCTTTTCTGCGGGCGGTCTTTATCGACGCCACCTCGTTGGGCGACGATGGACCGGCGCTGGTCGAGCAGGTCAACCGGCGGGCCTCGCGAACGCGGGTCGTGGTGATGGGCGCCGCCGGAGGCGCGGGCGAAACCGCTTATCGAAAACACAAAATCTTTTACTACGCCGTCGAACCGTTCGCGGACAACGAGATCGCCGATATCCTCGCCGCGGTGTTCCAGGCCCGAGAGGCCGAGCCGCCCGAGACGCACCGCAAAAAAACCGCGCCCGAGCCGATCAGCGGAATCTCGATCACCAACCGCAACCAGCACAAGGTGCAGTTGTTGGCCGGACCGGGGCTGCTGTGGGGTAACGAAGGCTTGGGCGCCTTGTTGGCAAAAAAATTGTTGGCGAAGATGTTGCCCGTCGTCGTCACGCCGGGCGAGGCATATCTCACTCCGGCCAACATTCTCAAAACGGCTGGGGCCTGCGATCGGGTAATGGTGCTGCTGGCGCGCGACAGCGGACTGCTGCCCGGAAGTCTGGCCCGCGACACCAAGCCGGAGTTCGACGTCGACCCCGGCGACGCGACCGGCAGGGTGACGATCCTGGCGGTGCAGCCGGACTCGTTGGGCGGTTTCGCCTCGCTGGACGAGCGGACAATCGTCGCCCTGTCCGACCACGTCTTGTGGGACATGGCTTCGTACTGAGGGACATCAAGCAAGAAAACTATTGGGTGAATATACCTCGTTGTTACACATAAATGATTGAGCGATGATTCGTCCCGGAGGGACGGGTGACAATAGCCCAGCAGTTCACTGCTGGGGGAATGGGTGAATTGGGAGCGATAAGTCCCGGAGGGACGACCGAAAGCGTTGGTGCCAGACATGTTTTCAACCGTCCCTACGGGACGAGCAGGTTCTATTCTCCCCTTTCGCCCCAGCGATAAACAGGATTATGCAAGTGCTAGCATGGCTTGATGTAAATGAGTTCGCGCTCCACCTTGTTGGTTTGGGAAACCTTTCACAAGGAGATGGATTATGGAACGCGAACTCTGGAGAATACTGTACCGTTTGACACGAGAATTGGACAAGCCCTGGGGTGAATGGCGTTATACGACGGCGGATGTGCTTGCGGCC
>JAUWPQ010000369.1 GCA_030611515.1 Planctomycetota bacterium
ACGCCGTGGTGGCCATGTATCACGATCAGGGGCACATCGCCTTGAAGTTATTGGGGATGCATCGGGCGGTGAACGTAACGCTCGGGCTGCCGATCATCCGCACCAGCGTCGCCCACGGCACGGCGTTCGACATCGCCTGGCGACGCCGGGCCGAGACCGGCAGTATGATCGAGGCGCTGCGGGTGGCCAGCCTGCTGGCGGCGGCGAGGGGCGAGGGGTGAGGGAAGAGAGATCGACGCAACTAATTCATCCTTCATCCCTCATCCTTCATCCTTTTTTCTCCCCCCTGCCCTGCCCCGCTGCATATCACTTGGCGTCGGGCTTTTCGAGCTTCAGCGGTTTTATCAGCAACTCGTCCTTCGTCGGCAGCGTTGGGAACTTGGCGTGCGGCTCGGTCTGATACCAGTAGGCGACCGAGGCGATGTCGTCCTGCAAGGGTAGATACCTGCCGCCCGATTGCCATCCCAACGCCTGCATCGTCACCTTCAAGTCCTTCTCGAAGCGGACGGGATCGAGGACGTGCCAGCGGTACAAACCAAACCGCTGGCCGACTACGCCGACCACGTCCGGCGGCAGCACCTGCGGCATGCCCACGTAAGGCGTGTTGAAAGTTTGGTAGAGGCGGGTCTTGCGATTGTGAAAGCCGTACGAGCCGCAGAAGTAATCTTCCGTTCCGGTGCCGCAGATGGTGGGGAACTTCTTGTCGCCGTCGAGATAGAATTTAATCTCTCCCTCGCCCCACCAACCCGGACTGCGGGATTCCCAGGCCATGTAAGTGCCCACGTACTGGCCGCGGCCGGAGACGCCGTCGAGGATGGTGTACTCGGTCTTGGGCTTCAGCTTATGTACGCGGCGGAACTGGGCGTGAAAATAGGCCGCGTCCTCGGGCACCTCGGTCAGCGTGTAGTTGATTTGGTAGAAGATACGCATATGTTTGTCGTCGAGGTTCTCCAAGGTGATCTTGGCCTTCTTGCGGAAGGGCATGTTCCAATAGCAGTTAAACGCGCTGCCCGGATTGACGCAAACCGGCAGCGAAGTGACCTGGCAGAACTTGCCCCAGCCACAGGCGAAGAAATCGCCCAGCGGCACTTCGACCGAGGGTTCTTCTTCGTCGTCCCAGTAGAACCGCAAGATGTACAGCCGGGTCTTGGCCAACGGGGCCGGGGTCATCCAAATCTGCTGGATCGCGCCCGATCCGTCGATCTCCGCCAGCGTGAACGTCGATTTCCCCTTGATTACGACCGAGGGGGAAACCTTCCAGCCCTGGCCCAGTTCTCGGGCGGCGCCCTTGCCTGTGCCTTCGGTGGCCATTGCCCCCCTGCCCTTCTCGCCCGTGAAGTTTTCCGGACTGATCGACCGCGACTGAGCGTTGGACAGCCGCGGTAGGTTGCCCAGATTCATGTTCAGTCCGTTGAATCCGCCGCTTGGAGACGGCGGCGTTTGGGCCCGCGCAACAACACACAACAGTAGCCCGACAATCACTGCAAACAAACAACTTCGGTGGAACATGGTTTCTCCTTTCGCAAAACAATTACGGCAAAGGAAACACGAAAAACAAAACTGCCGCGGATCGGCAAACGTGGAGCATCGTAGAAGTCGCATTATACCGGGAAGCCGCTCCAGCCGCAACCGACTCAGTTTGCGGCGGAGTCGATCCCTGCGCGGCGCATCCGGTTGCGTGCCCGGCTGAGGATCGGGCCGATGCTGTTTTCGGGCATACCCACCGCTTCGCCGATCTGTCGATAGCTCTTGCCTTCCAGATGGTACATGCGGACCACCTGGGCTTCGGTGCCTTGCAATCCGCGCAGCAACCGTTGCACTTCCTCTTGGTCTTCCAGCCGCTGTTCGACGGGAGGATGCGGGTCGGGGATTTCGCCGCCGGCGTGCGGAGGGGCGGCCTCGCCCAATCGGGCCGCAGACATCCGGGAAAGCAACTCCCGAACCACGACCCGCCGCGCGACGACCGTCAGATACGTCGCCAGAGAGCTCTTGCCGCGAAAGTTGCGCAACACGGCGAAATCGTCCTTGAGCGTCGCCAAGAAAACTTCCGCGCAGAGGTCTTCCCGATCGGCGGCCGAGAGTCGGATGCTACGCGCCCTGGCGGTGTGGTTGACCACATGCACCACCAGGCCCATAAACCGATCGACAAAATCCTCCCAAGCCCTCGGCTTACGATGCAAGCAGCGTTCCAGCAGGTTGCGGTCGATCTCGGAGAGTGCCACGCTATGTTTCCTAGTACGCCAAGGAAAAGAGGGCAAAAGAACTAGATTAGGCGATTAGTCTGTATACTGGCGATTGTAAATCGGATCGGCGAAAGAAACAAGTCCACGCCGAGGTATTTACCAACAACTCTCG
>JAUWPQ010000314.1 GCA_030611515.1 Planctomycetota bacterium
GGTCTTGGTGGCGTGGCTGGCGGCGGGCGAGATCGTCGCCGCCGGGGTGCTGGGAGAGCGTTTCGGCGGGTTGCCATGCCGCGCGCTGGCCGCGGGATTTAGTCCCTGGCAAGCGATCCAGGAGGCCGCGCGGCCTTATGCATACGATCAACCGGCGCTCGGGCCGCTGGGCACGCCCGTCAATCTGTTCCTCGTCACTGCCGTAGCCATCTCGTTGCTACTCAACGGCGTTGCCGTGGCGATGGTGCGGGTGTGGAACCCGTCGCGGGAGGAGAGAAGAGGGAAGAGAGAAGAGAGAGGAGAGACTACGGAGGCGGCGTCAAATGCTGTTTCCCTCGCCCCTCGGCCGACGCGGCAAGTGTGGGACAATCCGGTGATCTGGCGGGAGATGCGGACCTGGGCTTATGGGCGGAAAATGCTCGTGGTGCGGTTGGCTTATCTCGTGCTGGTCGGCTTGGCCGCGGGAAGCCTCTACATGATGTTTTCCGGCGGGCAGTTGGCTACCCAAGGCCCGCTGGTGCTGGCGTCGCTGATACTTTTGAGCCTCGTGCTGGTCAATGCCCAGGCCGTGACCTCGCTGACCAGCGAGCGCGACGCACGGGCGCTCGACTTGTTGTTGGTGACCGACCTGACGCCGAAGGAGATCGTCTTCGGCAAGCTGGGCGGTGTGTTCTACAACACCAAGGAGATGATACTGTTGCCGATGCTGTTGTGCGTGGGGCTATGGCTGGCCGGAACGTTGAGCCTCGAGCATCTGCTGTACGTGTTAGGCGGCCTGGCGGTGATGTACGCCTTCGTCGCCACGTTGGGCCTGCACGCCGGAATGACTTACGTCAACTCGGGCGTGGCGGTGGCCACCAGCCTGGGGACGGTTTTCTTCCTGTTGGTCGGCGTGGCGGTGTGTATGAGGATCATGATGGCCTTCTCCGGCTCGTTCGGCGCGCAGTTGCTGCCGTTCGTCGCCTTCATGGTGTTTGGCGGCGTGGGGCTTTACGCCGTGCTGGGTGCCCGCAACCCGTCGACGGCGATCGGATTGGCGTCGTTTCTTTGCCCTTTCGCCACTTTCTACGCGATCACCAGCTATCTGATGGATCCACCGGCTCCGTTGGCGGCGTTGCTGGCGACGGTGGCCGCTTACGGCTTCACCACCGCGGCGATGCTGGTGCCGGCGATCTGCGAGTTCGACGTGGCCACGGGACGGACGACCATCGAGGAGTGAAGTTCGGGATTGGGGGTTCGGGGCATCGGGATTCGGGACTAGACGTTTTCCCCAGTCCCGAATCCCCAGTCCCGAATCCCGAGCCCCTATCTGTGGTAGCCCAGCGACTTGACCACCGCCAGGATCTCATCGAACGTGACGAAGCGGCGGCGATGCAGTAGCTTGTACTGGTCGATGGCCCGGGCCAATTCGGCGGCCTCCGGCGACAGGTCGTCGTGTGAGTTGCCAAACTGTCTCCGCTCGCAACTCGGCATCCGCTCGACGGTCGCCGGATTGCGACGATCGAAAAACGGAACGGGGCTCTCCAACGACGGAGAATCCATTGTCTGGGACATTCCTTGACTCCTTATAACAGCGCGATGCAATCCTGATCGCTACGATCTTCCACTAAATCTTACCCCAGGAATGGCCGGCGGGCGACTTTTTACCGCCGCGAAAGATGCAATCCCGGCCCCCCGCCGAGACGAACGATTTTAACGATTTCGCGGGCGATCGTTCCGCATCAGACCAAACACCTGCCGGCTGCAACTGGCGGGGCGTTTTTCAATGCGAAAACTTGTCGCTGGAACCGGTTTTCGCATGGAGTACGCAGATCACCGGCCGGCGGCCGTAATCGAGGAACTCCTGACGCGTCGGACGTCTGCCCGCTAGTTGCCGTTCCACCTGCCGCAACTCCTCGGTGCCGGCAAACTCGACGAACCACACCCCCCCTTCGGATAATGCCCGACTGTATTCGTCCGACGAGCGGACCTCGGCCGGTTCCGGCACGCGAACACCATGTTCGTCGATGGCCAGGTAGCGGATCGGCCAGCGTATCCATTCTTGCGAGGAAATGATCCACAATTCGCCCGAGTGGGTTTTTCCCGTTCCCGTTCGGGCGGATTCGTCGAGGATGTATCGCAGGGCGGCCAGTTTCGGTTCGACCGGCGCGGCACGGAAGGTCATGTGCGCTTGGCCGCCGGTTTGCTCGATAAAACGGAAGTAGTGGACGTAGTAATCGGCCAGCAGGGGCCATCCGGCCAGGGTTGCGGCCGCCAGCACGATTCGCCACCTTGGCGAAGCCGCCGCCCAAGCCCAAACCAAAACCCCTCCGCGAGCCACGAGCAACACGGTCGGCGCGATCAAGCAGAGGGCGAACCGCTCTTGTCCCGGGTCCAGGGCCTCGGCGCCGGCGACAAGCACGAACGCCGCGAGCGACGTCGCCCAGGCCATCGGCAGAACGCCATCGCATATACGAAACCGCAAGTGCTCGTCATAAAGCCGCGACCGTCGGTCGCGCCGATTAACCCAAATCAGCCACGCTGAGCCGAGCACACACGCCCAGAACAATCCCACGTCGATACCCCGTCCGTCCATCCACGACCGTGAGCCGGCGACGTCGCAATAGACCGTCCCGCCGGTGAACAGCCGAGGATAGAGATACGTCGCTCTTGCCGCGTCGCGAACGTCGCCCCAGTGTCGAGCGACGCGTCCCCACACGGCGTCTCTTTCGCCGCAGGCGACCCACAACCAAGCGGCCAACAGCAATCCGGCCAAGACGAGCAGGACCACACTCGCCGCTCGACCGGAGGTTTGGGTTTTCTCCTTTGCCTTCCCCGACCAGAGCCGGGCCGCACATGCGGCGGCAATCGCGGCGCCGACAAAGACGTTGATCGGATGCACCCAAACGGCAACCGCCAGGGCGAGGATCGACGCCGCGATCCAGCGGCCGAAGCGTTCGGGGAACCGGACCGCCGCCAGCGATAAATACACTACCGGCAACGTGGCGGCCACGGTCTGGCTGGCGTCCCAGGCGAAGCGGCTGAAGGCGATGTTGATCGGCAGCACGGCCAACATTACAGTCGATATCGCCGCCGTCCGCCGGTCGAATATCCAGCGGCAAAACAGCCAATTTATCGCCAACGCCGCCATCCCACTCGCCACGGCAACCACTCGCAGCAACCAGATCGAAGGGGGCATCCAGAGGTGCAACAGCGCCAACGGGCCGACAAACAGCGGGTTTAGCGGATTGCCGGTGGGTGTGTTCCAGCCCTGGCCGCCGCCGTGTAGGATTTGCCAGGCCCGAATGCCATACCAAGCCTCGTCGCCGTTGAAGCCGGGAATAGTACACAACGCGTGGCAGCGGAGGAACACCGCCGCGATCACCAGAGCCAGGGCGTTGAAGGCGAGAAGAGAGAAGAGAGAAGGGGGAAGAGGGAAGAGAGAGGAGGGAAAAGAGATGAGAGAAGAGGAAACCACGCGCTCCCTAGCAGTCCGTTGAAAAAGGGTGCCACTGCTGGCATCGCTTGGGAACGGACACTTCTGCTCTAATTCTTCGCCTGCACTGCCTTGCACTTCCTCTCTCCTCTCTCTTCCCTCTTCCCTCTTCTCTTCTCTATTGCTGTGAGACGCCCTGCGACCGCCGGGCAACTTCTATGCGTTGGAGCAATTCTCGGCCGGGCTGATAGTTCGGTTGCATTGCCAACGCTTGCCGCGCCGCGGCTGCCGCCTCCACGGGACGGCCGGCCAGCAATTGGGCCTCTCCCAGCCGG